>DCTI01000149.1:783-8749 GCA_002329525.1 Negativicutes bacterium UBA1444 | reverse complement strand
CCAAAGCGCACCTCGCCGCCCAACGCTTCGATCTGTTGACGGATATTTTTCACGACCTGCCGCAGCCGGTCGGTGCCGATGTGGGGTTTGTACCAATAACGGATTTCCGGCGGCGCGCCGGCTTCAACCAGCGTATTCAGTGCCTCGCTCATCAGCCGGTCATGTACCCGGGTCGTCAGTTTCCCGTCGGAAAAAGTCCCGGCACCCCCTTCGCCGAATTGCACGTTGGCGGTTTCGTCAAGCACTCCCCGTTCCCAGAACTTTCGCACTGCCAGTTGACGCGTTTCCACATCCGGCCCCCGCTCCAGCACCAGCGGTTTGTAGCCGTGCCGGGCCAGAGTGAGCGCCGCAAACATGCCCGCCGGTCCGAAGCCCACCACGACCGGCCGTTCCGGCAGCGGCCGCCGTCCCGGCTGCAACGGCGGGTCGTCGGGCAGCGCGGCCAGCGTAACGTTCTTGTCGGCCGTCCAGGTTTTTAGCCATTTTTCAGGCGCCGCCGGCACGACGAACTCCACGGTGTACACAAAGGAAATATTGCCTTCCCGCCGGGCATCCAGGGCCTGACGGAGAATCGTAAAATCCCGCAACTGTCCGCTGCCGATGCGCAGACGCGCACAAACAAGGGTTTCCAAAGATCGTTCTTCATCGATGGAAACCCGTAAATTGGCCAGTCGCAATGTCGTCGCCGTTTGTCGCGTCATCTCAGGGTCCCTGCCCCACGGTGATCCGAACCATGACCGTCTTCCGGGCCACAGTGATTCCCGGCTGCAGCTGCAGCGGCACTTCCCGTGTCACATCCTTAGTGATCCCGGCCAGCGGCACCGGCTCCGTGGAGACGGCCGTCAACCGGTCGAGGATTTCCTTCGGGCCCCGCAACTCCACTTTCGCCGGTTCGGTGAACACGCGGCGCAGCAGTACCCCTTCCGGCAGATTGCCGGTCAGAACGGTTTTCACGTCGACCGTCTTCGTTATGGTCCCCGATTCCAACACGCCGGAAACCTTGACCTGCGTCGGCTCCACTTTCAAGGTTTTCAATTCGTTCCCGTCAATCCCGGCAATGAACAATTTCGCATCCTGCGCGAATGCCGGCGTCCGGTCCCGGATTTCCACCGGCGCCAACACCTTGCCGATCGAGTCCAGAATGCTCTGCGGCCCGGTGATGGTGACAACCTTCGGCGTGATCTCCACTTTGCCGAGAGTCATCTGGCCGACGATCGGACCGGTCAGGCGCGGTTCCACCGGAAACTGGCGGGACTGAACCGCTTCCAGGATAATATCGACCTTGTCCGGCACCACTTCCACCAGCTCATAGCCGGGCGGCAGTTGTACCAATACCGGCAGGTTGTACTGTCCGGGCGCCAGGCCCTTCAGGTCGACATAAGCCTGAAAATTACGGCCCGCCGCGCCGGCGATCGCGTTCCGCAAGCCGCGGACCTTGACGCGCACCGTCTCCGGAGCCTCCATCACGACCAGTTTTCCCGACAGGTTCCGGTTGGTCAGCGATACCTGAAATGTTCCCTCCACCGGCGGATTTTGTTCGTTCATGACAAAAACCCACAAGATCAGGGCGACCAATACCGCCAGCAGTTTGGGCAGCAGATTCCGGCCCAGAAAATAATTCATTGCCGGCCATTCCTCCGATTGATGTAATCACTCAGACCCTGCGCCTTGGGGGCGAACAGCTCTTCGAGCCGCGACTGCAGGGAACTGGAATCCAGCCGGCGCTCCAGCCGGCCACCCAGCGCGAGGGAAATCACGCCAGTTTCCTCGCTGACCACGATCACGATGGCGTCCGTCTGTTCGGTCAGGCCGATGGCCGCCCGATGCCGGGTTCCCAGCTCCTTGTCCAGTCCGGAACGCTCCGTCAGCGGCAGCAGGCAGCCGGCGGCCAAAATCCGGTTGCCGCGAATGATCAGGGCGCCGTCATGCAGCGGAGTATTGACCACAAAACAGTTCAGCAGCAGCTCGGTCGACACCACGCCGTCGATGCGGATGCCGCTTTCGGCATAATCGTTCAGGCCGGTTTCCCGCTCCACCACGATCAGCGCACCGGTCCGGGTCTTGGACAAAGCGACCGCCGTTTTCGTCAAATCTTTGAACAGCTGGGACATTTCCTCGTCGTTCAGGCGTTTGGATTTGCTGAAAAAACGGCCCCGGCCGATATGTTCCAGCGCCCGGCGCAGTTCCGGCTGAAACACGACCGGCAGAGCGACCGCGACCACGGTCAGCGTTTTGCCCATAAGCCAGTACAAAACATTCAAATGCAGCCAGTTGCTCACCAGGGCCATCACCAGCACCACCAGCAACCCTTTCAGTAGGGTTACGGCCCGAGTGTCCTTGATCATGTCGTACAGCTTGTATAAAACGAGCGCTACGATGAGGACGTCGAGCAAATCGATCAGCCCAAACGGCGGTATGAAATTTCGGATTTGCAGGTCCATCGCTTGTACACCCCATCATAACGAATGTTTCTGTTCATTATAATTCGTTCTCTTGCAGAAAAATCCTTTCAACCCCCATACATAACGAAAGCCTCCCGTAGCTGCGGGAGGCTTGAAACCCTTTGGAATCAGAGTTTCGTGACGGTACTGACCCAACCGTGCTTATCCGGCAGAGTCCCATACTGCGTCCCGGCCACTTCGTCAAACAGTTTCTGTGCCGTAGGCCCGGTTTGATTGTTGTTGATGATGATTTTCTTGCCTTTCCAGGATAATTCACCCACCGGCGAAATGACGGCGGCGGTTCCGGAGCCGAAGGCCTCCTGCAGGGTGCCGTTTTCAGCCGCGGCAAAGACTTCATCAATGGAAATCTTCCGTTCGGATACATTCATTCCCCACTCCCGGGCCAGTTCCAGCACGGTGCGACGGGTAATGCCGCCCAGAATGCTGCCGTTCAGTTCGGGGGTGATCAGCTCGTCGTTGATCTTGAAGAAGATGTTCATCGTGCCGACTTCTTCAATGTACTTGCGTTCAACGCCGTCAAGCCAGAGCACCTGGGCATAGCCTTCATGCTTGGCTTCGACCTGCGCCCGCAGGCTGGCCGCATAGTTGCCGGGCGTCTTGGCTTCGCCGATACCGCCGGGTACTGCCCGGACATACTTGTCTTCCACCCGGATGCCGACGGGATTGAAGCCCTGCGCATAATAGGTTCCGGATGGCGACAAAATGATGAACAGACGATAAGTGTCGGAAGACTTGACGCCGACAAACGGGTCGGTCGCAATAATGAACGGCCGGATATAAATGGATGTGCCCAATTTCCCGGGCAGGAACCGTTTGTCCAGTTCCAGCAGTTTAAACAGGCCTTCCTGCACCTGATCCACATCCGTGTTCGGAATGCAGAGGATATCCGCGGAACGGTTGAACCGCTGCAGATAATCGCGGGTGCGGAACACCACCAGTCGGTCGTCGTGGGTCTTGAACGCTTTCATTCCTTCGAAGATCGCCTGACCGTAATGGTACACCATCGCCGACGGGAACAGGCAAAATTCTTCATAAGGAACGATCCGCGGCGAGTGCCACCCTTTGCCGGTCTGGTAGTCCATCACGAACATGTGGTCCGTGAAATACGTGCCAAATCCCAGTTTGTCCTCGTCGGGCATGGTACCCGGCCTGGTCGTTTTCTGAATACTGATCTCTGTCATACCGTTACCCCCCTATTGCCGCTTAATTTATCCTATTATATATTGCTTTTTGTATACATGTCAATCGTTGTTTGCTGCAATTGCATAATAGAATGGCAATCTGTAAGGGATTGTCTAACCTGGGCGGACGCGGTCCCACCTTCGGAGTTTCGGGCCTCGATGCAGGTTTCAATTCGGAGCGCCGCCAAAATATCATCGCCAAACAATGGGCACAACGCCTGTAATTCCGAAAGGGGGAGTTCGGTCAGGCTGCGCTGTGTCTCGATGGCAAGGCGGACCGCCCGGCCGACCACGGCATGGGCTTCCCGGAACGGCAATCCTTTTCGCACCAGATAATCGGCCATATCGGTCGCGTTGGAAAAATCGTCGTCCAACACTTGCCGCATCCGTTGGGAATTGACTTTCATTCCCTTGAGCATGTCGGCATAAACCGACAGGCTGAATTTCAGAGTATCGATGGTATCAAATGCGCCTTCCTTGTCTTCCTGCAGGTCTTTGTTGTAGGTCATGGGCAGGCCTTTCAAGATCGTCAGCATGGCCATCAGATGTCCCACCACGCGGCCGGTTTTGCCACGGACCAGTTCGCATACGTCGGGATTTTTTTTCTGCGGCATGATGCTGGAACCGGTGCAGTGGGCGTCATCAAGCTCAATGAAAGCAAATTCGGTCGACGACCACAGAATCATTTCTTCGCTGAGCCGGGACAGATGGACCATCAAAATGGAGGCAAAGGCGAGAAACTCCAAAATATAGTCCCGGTCGCTGACGGCATCCATGCTGTTGGCGTAAATCCGGGAAAATTTCAGTTCCCCGGCGACCATCCGCCGGTCGATCGGAAACGTGGTTCCCGCCAACGCGCCGGCGCCGAGCGGCATGATGTCGGTGCGGTTCCAGACTCCCTGGAGCCGCTCAAAATCGCGGGCCAGCATGTGAAAATACGCCAGCAGATGGTGGGAAAACAATACCGGCTGCGCCCGCTGCAAATGGGTGTATCCCGGCAGGATCACGTCGAGGTTGGCTTCGGCAACTTCGAGCAGCGACCGCTCCAGCCCATGGATCAAGGTGGCAATTGACTGGATGGCCGATTTCATGTACATATGGGTATCCAGCGCCACCTGGTCGTTGCGGCTGCGGGCCGTGTGCAGTTTGCCGCCCACGGGGCCGATCCGTTCCGTCAGGCGTTTTTCGACATTCATGTGGATATCTTCCAGGGCGATTTCAAACGTGAAATTGCCGGCTTCGATATCCGCCAGGATGGAGGTCAGGCCCTGGATGATCTGTTCCGTTTCTTCCGCGGTCAGGATCCCGCAGCGGCCCAGCATCCGGGCATGCGCCATGCTGCCGAGAATGTCCTGCCGATACATGCGCTGATCAAACGAAATGGAGGAGGTAAACTCCTCCACATTCGCGTCAGTGTCCCGGGTAAACCGGCCACCCCATAACTTGGTCACTTTTGTTTCGCCTCTCTCTGCATCATCAGCGCCCGAATCTTGAGCGGCAGACCAAACAGATTGATGAATCCTTCGGCATCTTTCTGATTGTAAACCTCGTCTTGGCCAAAAGTGACAAAACCTTCATGGTAGAGGGAGTATGGCGATTTGACGCCGGCGCTCATGATATTGCCCTTATACAGTTTGACCCGTACGATGCCGGTGACCGTCTGCTGGGTCTGGTTCACAAAGGCGTCCAGCGCTTCCCGCAGCGGCGAGAACCACATTCCGTCATACACCAGTTCGGCGTACCGCACCGCCATCTGCTCCTTGTAGTGCAGGGTAGCCCGGTCCAGGGTGAGGGTTTCCAGCTCGCGGTGGGCATAGAACAGGATCGCGCCGCCGGGGGTTTCGTATACGCCGCGGGACTTCATCCCCACCAGANNTTTCCACCAGGTCGGCGATGCCGACACCATGTTTGGCGCCCAATTCGTTCAATTTTTCCAGCAACGCGATCGGGTTCAGCTTGCTGCCGTTGACCGAAACCGGCGTACCTTTTTCAAAACCGATTTCCACATATTCCGCGGCGTCGGGAGCGGTTTCCGGCGTTTTGGAAATCATGCACAGATCCGGTTTGGGTTCGTTCCAGGGATCTTCCAGGTCGGCGCCTTCATGGCTCAGATGCCAGAGATTGGCGTCCATGCTGTAGGGCCGCGCTTTGGTTACCGGCACGGGAATGCCGCGTTTTTCCGCATAATCGATGGCGTCTTCCCGCGAACGGATGTCCCACAGCCGCCAAGGCGCAATAATTTTCAGATGCGGAGCCAACGCCTTGATGGTCAGCTCGAACCGGACCTGGTCGTTNNGCCCTTGCCGGTTGCGCCGTGGGCAATGGCCACCGCACCTTCCTTTTCGGCAATGAGGGCCAGCGCCTGGGCGATGATCGGCCGCGCCATCGAGGTTCCCAGCAGGTATTTCCCTTCGTACACCGCACCGGCTTTCAGCGTGGGCCAGATGTACTCGGTAATGAACGCTTCCCGCAGATCCTCCACAAAGACCTTGCTGGCGCCGGTTTTGATCGCCTTTTGTTTGACAAATTCCAGGTCGTCGCCCTGGCCGACGTCGGCGCATACGGCGATGACTTCGTAACCGTAGTTTTCGATCAGCCAGGGAATGATGACGGAAGTATCCAGGCCGCCGGAATAGGCCAGTATTACTTTTTCCGCTTTCGGGTTCGCTGTGTTGCTCATAATCGTTTCCCTCCAAAATCTAGTCTATTTTAATATTTTACCTCGTTTGCCGTCACATCACCAGTGCCATGATCGCTTTTTGCACATGGAGCCGGTTCTCCGCCTCGTCGAAAATCTCCTGCGAGTGGGCCTCGAACAGTTCATCGCTGATCTCTTCCCCCCGGTGCGCGGGCAGGCAGTGCTGAATCATCGCTTTGGGTTTGGCGATCGCCACCAGCGCACTGTTCAGGCTGTAACCGCCGAATGCTTTGAGCCGGGCCCGGTGCTCGGCCTCGTGCCCCATGCTGGACCAGACGTCCGTCACCAGCACATCGGCGTCCCGCGCCGCTTCCCGCGGATCATTGCAGACCTGGATGCTGCCGCCGGTTTCGTTGGCGGCCGCCTGGGCTGCTTCGACGATTTCCGGTTTCGGCTCGTACCCGGGCGGCGTCGCGACTACGACGTGCATGCCGGTTTTAGCGCCGCCTTCCATCAACGAATTGGCCATATTGAAGCCATCGCCCAGGAACGCCAGTTTCAGACCTTTCAAACTCCCTTTGTACTCCCGCACTGTGAACAGGTCCGCCAGAACCTGGCAGGGATGGTGGGAATCGGTCAGGCCGTTGATGACGGGAATGGAAGCCCATTCCGCCAGTTCTTCCACATCCTTCTGCGAGTAGGTGCGGATCATGATGCCGTCNNACGCGGGCCGTATCCCGGATCGGCTCACCGCGGCCCATCTGGAGGTCATTGGCCGAGAGAAACAGGGCGGAACCGCCGAGTTGATACATGCCGACCTCGAAGGACACGCGGGTCCGCGTGGAGGATTTCTGAAAGATCATGCCCAGAGTTTTGCCTTTGAGCAGGGGGTGTTCGATGCCNNTCCTTCACTTTCTGCTTCAGTTCGGCCGTCAGGCGGAAGATTTCCTCCACCTCCGCCGGGGCCAGGTCATGAAGGGCCAGCAAGTCCTTTCCTTTCATGCTCATGATATACCTTCCTTTATTTCCGCCGGCTTTTGCCGTCGGTTATTGCCATTGCGCCAGAACACCATCGAGAACGGCGATGACTTCGTCGACATGGTTCCGCTGAATGTTGAGCGGCGGAACAAACCGCAGCACATTGCCGGCAGTACAGTTGATGATTACGCCCTGCTGCAGGCAGCGGTCGACCACTTCCCGGCCGGGTTTGCTCAGCTCCGCCCCCACCATCAGACCCTTGCCCCGGACTTCGCGGATGAGCGCCGGATATTTCTGTTTCAGGCCGGCCAGCTGGCCCAGCAGATAGTCGCCAATCACCACGGCATTGGCCATCAGGGTTTCTTTCTCAATCGTCTCCAGAACGGCCAATGCGGCCGCACAGGCCAGGGGATNNGGGGATTGCCACCGAAGGTCGAGCCGTGGTCGCCTGGTGCAAAGGATGCCGCCACCTTTTCCGTCGCCATGAAGGCGCCGATCGGCACGCCGCCGGCCAGTCCCTTCGCCAAGGTCACAATGTCCGGTTTCACGCCGTAGCCTTGGCAGGCCAGGAACGTGCCGGTCCGGCCCATGCCGCTCTGAATTTCGTCAAAAATCAGCAGCGCGCCGTGTTTGTCGCAGAGTTCCCGCGCGTATTGCAGATAGCCGTCGGTCGGGGTGTGAATGCCGCCTTCGCCCTGCACCGGTTT
>DCTI01000149.1:0-723 GCA_002329525.1 Negativicutes bacterium UBA1444 | reverse complement strand
GGTTGGCCGGTGGCGGTCAGTGTCGCCAGCGTCCGCCCGTGGAAGGAATGCTCGGCGGTCACGATTTCGAACTTGTCGGCAGACTGGAGCTTGCCGTATTTCCGGGCCAGCTTCATGGCGCCCTCGTTGGCCTCGGCGCCGCTGTTGGCGATGAACACCTTGTCGAGTTTCGAGAGTTTGGCGATCTTTTCGATCAACAACACTTGCGGCTCCGTATAATACAGATTGGAACAGTGGATCAATTTGCCGGCCTGTTCGCAAACCGCCCTGACCAGCACCGGATGGGCGTGCCCCAACACATTGACGGCGATTCCCGCCAGAAAATCAAGGTATTTCTTGCCGTCGGTGTCAAAAACATACGGGCCCTCGCCATGCGACAATACCAGCGGATAGCGGCTGAACACCGGCATGAAATATTTCTGATCCTGCTCAAACACTTGCATTTTGTCCAACTTTGTTCACCCCTTGTGTTTTACTACCGCCGTTCCGGCGACATTGCCCGGCTGCAGGGATTCGACGATGCAGTGGGGACGGCGACCGTCAACCACCCGGGCCAGGCGTGCACCCTTTTCCAGGGCGCCCATGCAAGCCTGCACTTTCGGGATCATCCCGCCGTCGACCACGCCTGCCTGGATCATTGCGGTCGCTTCCGCAAACGACAGTTCGGTGATCAGGCTGCTTTTGTCATGGTAATCGCGAAAAACGCCTTCCACGTCGGTCAGC
>DCTI01000271.1 GCA_002329525.1 Negativicutes bacterium UBA1444 | reverse complement strand
CACTTCCCGGCCGTCCCGGCTATAGCGAACCCGATCCAGCCAGGCCAGCATGATCATGATCCCCCGGCCGCCTTCCGCCTCCAGCCGTTCGTCAAAGGCCTCCCCGAGCCCCTGCCGGGAAAAATTCCGGACAAACCCGTTTCCATCGAACCCCGGGCCGGCATCCCGCACCCGGATCACCAGCCGATGGCCGAACAGGGCCAGTTTTACCTGCAGTTCCGCCGATTCCCGCGCCGCGTTGTTCAAGGCTTCGCCCAGGGCAATGCCAATCTGCCCGGCCTCCTCGCCGGCCACCTCCGCCAGCAGGTTGCGCAGCCTGGCCCGAAGCCGGCGGAATTCGTCCGCCCGGTGCAGTTCCAGCCGAACCGGGAACGTCGGCCGGCCGTTGATGTGGACGCAGACTCCGGTACAATCATCCTTGCGCAGCGGCGACTCGGCCAGTCCCTGCAGATCCTGGACGGTACGCTCAAAATCGTCGAGAGTCAGCCCATCCCGCCGGGACAGTTGGTCGAAAATACCGTCGCTCATGAAATAGATGGCGTCCCCGACCTGAAAGGGAACCGACACCTCCTGATACTCCCCCTCTTCCAAAATGCCGATCAACGACCCGGCCTGACGAACCACCGGCGGCAACCAGTCCGACCAGGCCAAAAATCCATAGATCCCGGCCGAGGCATAGGTCAGAACATGGCGGGAAAAATCAAATTCAAAATAAATCGCCGCCGCGTACGTCGCTTCGGTGAAATAGCGCAGCACGCGCCGGTTGATCCATTTCAGCTTGGCGTCCAGGCGCATCGGCGAATCCAGCAATTCCCGGAAGTAAGCGCTGACGGCAATCCCCTGCAGGGCGCTGGAGACGCCATGCCCCGAAATATCGAGGATGAAGCCGGCAAATTTCTGGTGGTCCTGACTCCAGCCAAAATCATAGATGTCGCCGCTAACCACATGCAAGGAACTATAGATAGTCCGAACCGACGCCAGAACGTCATTGAACCCGTGCGGAATCAAAGACTTCTGCACATCCGCCGCCATGGTGACATCCTTGAGGATCAAGCCCTGCAAATTCCGTTCGGCGGACAGGTCGCGGGCGGCAAACATCAGCACGTCGGTTTCGCCATAGCGGATGACCGTAGCGGACCGCTCGACCTCCACGATGCGCCCGTCCTTCCTTCGAATCCGGAGGAAGCGGCTGGCCAGCTCACCACCGGTCAGCACCGTCCGTAGTCGACGGTCGATGTTGTCCCGGGTGTCCACAACGATGTCGTAAATCGTCAACCGGCAGAATTCTTCCCGGTTATAGCCCAACAAGCGACTCCCCTGCTCGTTCACATCCAGAACTTGTTTGTTCCGGATGTCCACGATCACGATGGCGTCCAGCGATTGCTGGATCATGGCGCGGTAGCGCTCCTCGCTTGCCCTCAACGAACTGGCCGCCGCCTTTTGCCGGGTAACGTCCCGGGCCGTTCCCACCAGATACGACTTACCATATCGGTCGACATACCGTTCTTCCCGGACGCTGTCCGCGCCGGTCGCCAGCACCGCTTCGTTCCGTTGCCACAAGGCGGCCGCCCGTTCCGGCGGGTGAACATCCACTTCCGTTTTGCCGAACAATTTCTCCCGGGTCGAACCCAGCAGCGCGCAGAAAGCGTCGTTCATCAGAATCAGGCGATGCGCGCGATCCGACACGAACAGGGGATCGCCGGCGGCATTGATGATTTCCGCCAAAAAATCCTGGTTTTTCTGCAGGTCGGCCACCCCTTGCCAACGTTGTTCCACCTGCGCCAGCAACCGACCCAGCAACAAAGTCAGCACCGGGTAGGCCACCAGCACCGGCCGACTGAGTTCTGTCACCAGCCNNCCAGCCGGCGCTGTGCTGGGTTCAACAACAGCCACAGAAAAACCAGAGCAACGGCATGCAGGACCAGGCCGAACACGTACAACGCCACTGGATGGGTCCGGTAAAATGGCTGTGGCCGAAGGCCTCGAAAGAGCACCCCCAGTAGGGCCGAAGAAAAAATCACCGCTAATTTCGGCGTGAGCGCCGCCCCGTCCTGGCCGACTTGGATCAGCGCGGTTATCAGCACCGCCACGCCGGCCGCCGGCACTCCCGCCATCAGACTGGGCACGCCGAGCAGGACCGTTCGCATGTCCAACAAAATCCCCGGCGCAAACTCCACCGGAAACAACATGCCGACGGCGGCGATGCCGCCGAACAAGGCGCCGGCGGCGCATTTCCCCGCCAGCGTGTCCAGGTCCCAACGCCGGATTAATTGAGAATATAAAAAAACAAGAGCCAGCAACAAGACAATATGGTTGACCACACCGTGCCACAAAGCGCGTTCCATGCCTGGTCCCCCTTGATTTGCCTACCCTTGTCGTATGATATTCGTCATCCGCTCCGATTTCCCTTTATGGGAATTATTGCGGCGCAATAAATTAGGCCGGACGAAATGACCGGATTTTATCCGTCCGTTATAAAGGGAGCGTCCTGGCGGTGCCGAAGCATACATATAATAGGCCAGGCCCAACAGCGAGTTTTCCGCGACGCGACGGGAGGCGGCATGACGGCTTCAAAGCGCCAGCAAGACTTTTTTCGTCAACTCGGCCGGAAAGAGGGGAATATGAACGTCAGGTTATTGGCGGTCGGCCTGATCCTGGCGTTTTTGGCATGGCTGTCGGCCTACCGGCTGGTGCAGCAGGATTATGCGGCGGAAACGGAGCGGACCCGCACACTGCATTCCAATATTCTCAAGGGGATGGAGTCCCACACCCTCGCCCTGCTGCAAGATACCGACGATATCCTGCTATTAATGAAGGAAACCTACAAAAACCACCGCACCATCACCCCTGAAGTCCGGGCCATCCTGTCGGCCAGCAGCTTTTCGCGTTTCGCCGACCAGGCGGCGATCATGGACGCGGACGGGAACCGAATCTTCAGCTTCATACCGGCGCGGGCGCCGGTCAACGTGTCCGACCGCGCCTACTTTCAGGCCCATGTCGTCCAGGATACCGGCAAGCCGTTTATCGGCCCGGCCGTCACGGGCAGAATGACCGGCCAAAGCGTCTTCCACGTCAGCCGGCGCGTCAATAATGCCGACGGCTCCTTTGGCGGGGTGGCGGTCATCGCTATCAGCACCGATTACTTTGCCGATTTTTTCCGTCGGATCACTCTCGAGGAGATCAACTTCCTGCTCGTCGGCATGGATGGGTTCGTGCGCGCCACCAGCGGCGATAACAAGCAGATGCTGGGCAAAGCGCTGGACAATCCGGAAATTCGGCGCGTGCTGGGACAACCGGCGACAGCGGGTACGGAACTGATTGATTCGCGGCTGGAAAAAGGGCGGCGCTTCGTTTCCTATCGCATTGCCCGGGAATACGGCATCGTTTCCCTTGTCACCCAGTCCGAAGCCAAAGTCCTGTCCCTGTTCTGGCAGCGGCGTGTGCTATATTACGGAGCAGCCGCCCTGTTCACACTATTGCTGGCTTTCCTGCTGCTGTTCCTTTACCGGGCGAGCCAGCAGCAAAAGCAGCTGCAGTTGTCGGTGCAGTCCGCGATGGAGCAGGCCGAATATTACCTGGACATGGCCGGAACCCTATTGGTGGCGCTGGACCTGAATGGCCGGGTAACGATGCTCAATCAGCAGGGCGCGGAAATTCTCGGCTATGCGGAAGAGGATCTGATCGGCAAGGACTTGGTCGAGGTCATCATTCCGCCGGAACATCGGGACCTGGTTCGTGGCCGGTTCCAGCAGGTTATCGCCGGCAATCCGCCGCTGCCTAAAAAAGCGATGGACATGGATGTTCTGACCCGGGACGGCAAACGGCGCACCCTCTCCTGGATCACCAACCTCCTGCGCAATCTGCAGGGCGATATCGTTGGCATCCTGAGCTCCGCCGTGGATGTGACCGAACGCCGTCAAATGGAGGAAGAGCTGCTGCGGCTGGTCGCCACCGATCCCCTGACCGGACTCAGCAACCGGCGCAGCCTCCTGGAAGCCGGCGAACAGCAATTTCAGCTATTTCGGCGGCATCAGCGACCATTAGCCTTATGCCTGATGGATATCGATCATTTCAAACGCATCAACGACCGTTNNGCACGCCAATGGCGATCTTGTCCTGGTCCGACTCGCCGAAGTCTGCCGGTCCACACTCCGCACCGCCGATCTCTGCGGCCGCTTCGGCGGCGAGGAATTCGTGGTCATCTTGCCGGATACCACTCTCGAAACGGCCTGTATCGCCGCCGAACGCCTTCGGGAAGTGATCGAGCGGCAAACGGTGGAAACGGATGCCGGCAGCATTCGCTTCACGGTCAGCATCGGCGTGGCCGCGGCAGAACCCAATCACACCTCTATCAGCGACCTGATCCGGATGGCGGACGTTTATATGTACGCCGCCAAAAACAGCGGCCGCAACCGGGCCGTCTCCAAAATCACGCTATGGAAAAGCCTGCCGGCCACCGATGGCCTTTAACCAGTACGTGGTAAAGCGGACGCCTACGAAAAAAGAGGATTGGCCGCAACGACCAATCCCCGTTTCCAAAAGCACAAACGCCAGGCGCCAGGCGCCCGGATATTTCGTTTAATTTTTATAGGCACTCTCCACATTGAAATAGTTCTGGACATAGGGAGCCAAATCATCCTTGCTGATGATCTTGATAATCCCCATCAAATATTCCACCAGATTAAAATCATCGTCCGCATTGCCCAGCGGCTTGGAATACTCCATGAGCTGGGCGGCGATTTCCGCATAACGGTCGGCGGTATCCGGGTCCGTTCCCTGCATTTCGATCACAGAACTGGCAATTTGGTAACTCGCACCCATACTGAATACGGCGTCCATAATCGCTTTGCACTTGTTGATTTGTCTGACGCGTTCCTCGTCCATGCTGCATCTCCCATCGGCAATATTGTTCTCGTCGGGCTGGCAGGATCGCCCGTCGGAATACGATTCCTTTTCCTTACATTGATTTCGCTTCCGACCCGGGGAATCCTCCTTGCCGCCCGAAAAATCGAATCTCGTCGCCAGCTGCGCTGTTCGGCGCGGAATCGGGAGAAACGGAGGTGGAAATGACCATTGCAATCCTTATGTGCCGAGTTGGATCAATCATTCACAAACGAAGGAGGGGTTGACGATGAAGAAAAAAATCGTTGGGTTAATGGCGGTTTGTCTGGTAATCCTTTTCGTGGGCCAGGCTTTGGCGGCGCCGGCGGATCCTGCCTCCAACAATCCCTCGCGGCATTACCCGCCCGGTTACTATCCCCCGGTGGGCGAGCCCTTCTGGGACGACGTTCCCTGTAACAACTTCGGCCAATTTCTGAATCTGGTCCGCGACTACATATTCAATGGCGTATTGCCGGAAGGTTTTGCGCCGGCCTACAATCCCGGCAGTTGGCTATAGTGAAATCCGGCGCGGCGGTTGCCATCAACTGAAGGTCGGCGTCGCCTTACCGGAATGATTGCTGTGCAAAAATGCTGGTCGTGAGCGCCACAACGGGCTGTTTTCCACAAAACGGCCCGTTATTTTTTTGGGGGAAAAGCCGTCGGCAACACCCCCGCCTTTCGGTAATCCGGATTCTATGTTAGAATGTATTTTGCATATTATCCAGCCGCTTTCTGGCGGATTGGTCAACGGAGCGGCGCTATGGAAACAGGGGGATCAACATGTTAATGAATTTGGAATTATTCGCGGTCGGCCTGGGCGTCGGGGCCCTTGGCACCTTGATCGGCGTGGGCGGCGGGTTCATTTTGGTGCCCGTATTTTTGTTTGTGTTCCACTTTACCCCGCAATATGCCGTGGGAACTTCCCTGGCGGTCGTTTTTGCCAACGCGGTATCCGGCACCCTCGCCTATGTCCGGCAAAAAAAAGTATACTATGACGCCGCGATCCGCTTTTCGCTGGCAACCCTGCCCGGCGCTGTATTGGGCAGCTATACCGCGCATTATTTTACTAACCGCATTTTCTATATCAGTTTCGGTCTGCTACTGATGTCGATTGCCGGGCTCCTGCATTGGCGGACTAGGCACGAACTCGGCAGCGCCAAGGGGCACGGCGATTTCCCGGTCAATTATGACCGGGGTCTGGGGATTTCCATCAGCGTCGTGGTCGGCTTCCTGTCCAGCACGTTTGGGATTGGCGGCGGCATCATCCATGTGCCGGCAATGATCGGCTTGCTGGGGTTCACGCCGCATGTGGCGACGGCAACCTCCCATTTTGTGCTGGCCATTTCCGCCTGCATCGGGGTGGTGTCCCATTTTCTGCTCGGCAACATTTTATTGATGCCCGCCCTGATTGTCGGCAGCGGTGCCGCCATCGGCGCCCAGCTCGGCGCCCATCTATCCCCCAAGACGAAACCGCGCAGCATCTCGCGTCTACTGTGCGTAGCTTTGTTCGTCCTGGGGCTGAAGATGATTTTAAGTTAATCGCCTTGTCACACTGTCGGAACCAAAATGAACATTTTGACCTGCTTCAGAGTAACAGTTCCAGAATAGAGTAAGGGCAGCGCTGAAATCCAAAATTTCAGCGCTGCCCTTTTTTCGCTACGTCCCGACAACGACTACACCCGGAATTTTGCGACCTGCGTCTGCAAGTTCTGCGCCAGCGTCGCCAACGCCCGACTGGAAGTGGATATTTCCTCCATGGAAGC
Source organism: Negativicutes bacterium UBA1444 (assembly GCA_002329525.1). Lineage (GTDB taxonomy): Bacteria > Bacillota > Negativicutes > UBA1444 > UBA1444 > UBA1444. The sequence continues at coordinate 1,075 of DCTI01000271.1, read as the reverse complement.
CAGTTGTTCTTCCGACGCCGCTGACACATTTTGCGCTTCGCTGGCGGATTTTTTACTCAAGTCGTCAATTTTTTTAACCGACCCGACAATTTGCTGACTACCATTCGCCATCTGATGAATCGCAGCCGACATCTGCTTGACCTGTTCCGAAACCTCCGTTACCAGGTTGGCGATTTCCCGGAATGCCGCACCCGCCGCGTCGACGACATCGGCGCCGGTTTTCACCTCCCGGGTTCCCGCATTCATAGCGATCACCGCTTGATCCGTATCCGTTTGAATTTCACCGATCAGATCGGCGATTTTCTTTGCCGCCTCTTCGGACTGTTCCGCCAACTTCCGGACTTCTTCCGCCACAACCGCGAACCCTCGCCCCTGCTCCCCGGCCCGGGCCGCTTCGATCGCGGCATTCAGCGCCAGGAGGTTGGTTTGGCCGGCGATTCCGGAAATGGTGTCCACAATCTGACCGATTTCTTTGGATCGTTCCCCCAGTTTGGCAACGACGCCGGCCGATGAATTTACCGTCTGCTCAATCCGCTCCATCTGGCTGATGGCCTTGTCGACAGCGGCGCCGCCTTCCAGGGCTCGCCCTGCCGCCTGGTTGGACTGTCCCGAAACCAAATTGGCATTGGCGGCAATTTGTTCGAGTCCCGCCGACATCTCCTCGACCACCGCGGAAGCATCCACCGTCGCCGCCAACTGCGCGTTGGCGCCGCCAGCGACTTCGGTCATGGCAATCGCCACATGGTTGGTTGCCTGTGCGCATTGTTCGGCGCTGGCAGTGAGTTCCTCGCTGGAAGCCGCCAATTGCTCGGCGTCCGAATGAATCTGTTTGATCAATCCCCGCATATTCAGCGACATTTGTTCAAAATTCTTGCCTAGGCGGCCAATTTCATCATCGGACTCAATGGACAGATTGACCTGGGATAGGTCGCCGGCGGCGATCTTCTTGACCGCGCCTTCCAGAACAATAATCGGCTTGGTGATCTTTCTTGAAAACCAGACGATGATGATCGCTGCAACCAGCAATACCGTGACAATTGTCGCCAGCGAAATCCAGGTCAGCATCGCCAGTTCT
>DCTI01000069.1 GCA_002329525.1 Negativicutes bacterium UBA1444 | reverse complement strand
TCTCCGGCATCGGCTGCTCCTCGCGGGCGTCGGGCTACATGAACTTCAACACCGTGCACACCGCCCACGGGCGGGCGCTGCCGTTTGCCACCGGCATCAAACTGGCGCATCCGGAACTGACCGTCATCGTCCTCACCGGCGACGGCGACGCCACCGCCATCGGCGGCAACCACTTCATNNGATGGAGACGCCATCGCCATCGGCGGGAACCACTTCATCCACGCCTGCCGGCGGAACATCGACCTGACCACCATCATCTTCAACAACAGCATCTACGGCATGACCGGCGGACAAGCCTCGCCGCTGACCCCGATGGGAGCATTCGCCACCACCGCGCCCTACGGCCAGACCGACCGCTCCTTCGACATCGCGGCGCTGGCCATCGCGGCGGGCGCGACCTACGTGGCGCGGGGCACGGCGTACCACGCCATGCAGCTCACCGACCTCGTCGCCAAGGGCATTGCCAGCAAAGGCTTCAGCGTCATCGACGCCGTGACCCAGTGCCCGACCTCCTACGGGCGCAAAAACAAAATGGGCTCGCCGGCGGCCATGATGCAGTGGCAAAAAGACAACGCCGTCATGATCCAGGCGGCGTCGAAAATGAAACCGGAAGAACTGGCGGGCAAATTCGTCATCGGCGAACTGCACAAAACGGAAGCGCCGGAATACACGGCCGAGTACGACAAGTTGATCGCCCGGCTGGCGGCCAAAGGAGGGGCGAACCAATGAAACAGATCGTACTGACCGGCACCGGGGGCCAGGGATTGATCCTGGCGGGAATCATATTGGCGGAAGCGGCGGTGCTTGACGGCAAGCAGGCCATCCAGACCCAGTCCTACGGGCCGGAGGCCCGGGGCGGGGCGAGCAAGGCGGAAGTGCTGATCGCCGACGAGCCGATCGACTACCCGAAAGTGCAGAAAGCGGACACCGTGCTGGCGATGAGCCAGGAAGCGTTCAACAAATACAGCGCGGGAGCGGGCGAGGGCGCGAAACTGATCGTGGACTCGACGTTCGTGCGGGAACTGAAAGAGACGAAGGCGCAGCTGATCGCGCTGCCGATCACGAAAGCGGCGCGGGAAGAGTTGGGCCGGGACATGTTCGCCAACATCATCGCCCTGGGGGCGATCGTGGGGCTGACGGGGACCGTGAGCCGGGACTCGCTGGAGAAGGCGGTGCTGGATCGGGTACCGAAGGGGACAGAAGACAAGAACCGCAAGGCCCTTGACCTCGGATTCCAGCTGGCCAAACAGGGATAATAAACCAGGCGAAACCATTACCAAGACAAACCATGGGATGTAGAGACGCTCGTGCCGCCGCAAGGCGGCTTGGGCGTCTTTTTTTGTCGTTCGTCGAAAGTTTGTTGGTCTTGCCGGCGGAATTCCGTAATATTAAGTTGAATTTTTCTGTAAACAAAGGGGGAAAAACTATGACAAAAGGGAAGCTGGGTCTTTGGGGAGGCATTGCAGTCCTGTTGCTGATTGCCTTCGGAACTCCGGCGGTGCCCGGATTGCCGGCGGCAGCAAAAATGGCGCTGGCGGTGGCGGTATTCGCCATCATCATCTGGGTGACCCAGGCCGTGGAAGATGCGCTGAGCGGTCTCATTATCGTGTTCTTGCTGGCTGCGCTGAAAGCGACCAGTTTGGCGGGAGCATTTTCCGGGTATTCCAATACCGCATTATGGCTGATTGTCATTGGATTCATCATGGCGGCGGCGATGGAGAAATCCGGGCTGTCGAAGCGAATCGCCCTGTATCTGGTCAACCTGGCGGGTGGCGAAGCCAACAAGATTTATTGGGCCATTGCCTTGGTCATGCTGGTTATGACGTTCCTAGTTCCCTCGATTACCGCCCGGACCCTGCTGATGCTGCCGATCGTTCTGGGCATCGGGCAGGCTTTCAATGCCAAGGAAGGGCAGAGCAACATCGTGAAAGCCCTGCTGTTCATTGTGGCCATGAGCGGAACGGCCATGAGCATCGGCGTACTGACCGCCCATGTAGGCAACCCGATTACCGTGGGCCTCATTCAGGCGGCTACCAAACAGACGATTTCCTGGGCGGAATGGTTCAAGGTCGGAGCACCGCCGGCCTTCACGCTGGCCTTCGTCTCGGTACTGTTGATTCGCTTCCTGTGGCCGCCGGAAGTCAAAAGCCTGGGCGCCGGCCATAGTTATGTAAAAGAAGAGCTGGCCAAACTGGGCAGTATCAAAAGAGAAGAAATTTATACGCTGCTGGTGTTTTCCCTGACCCTGGCGCTCTGGGCCACCGATTCCATCCATAAAATCAACGTGGCCATTGTCGGACTGCTGTCCGTTATTCTGCTCATCTGGCCGGGAATTGGCGTGATGACCTGGAAGGAAGCACAGACGAAAGTTCCCTGGAGCATCTTCGTCCTGTACGGCGCGGGACTTTCCATGGGCGGCGCGCTGGTGACCTCCGGCGCGGCGAAATGGCTGGCCGGCACGATGCTGCAGCCGATCGCCGCGTTGGATCATTCTTTGCAGATCGTACTGTTGATCTGGATTGCGACGGCCCTGCAGGTGTTCTTTACCGGTGGCGGTCCGAAAACCACGGCCCTTACCCCGATTGTGATCGCCCACGCGACGGCGATTGGCGCCAATCCGATGGTGTTCGCCCTGGTCTTGGGCATGAACATGCAGCATCAGTACCTACTGCCTGTGTCCAACATGCCGAACGCGGTCATCAACGGCACCGGTCATGTGAAATCCAGCGAACTCATGCGGACCGGGGCCTGCGTCAGCATTCTGGCCGCCGCCTTTTTCAGCGTCGTGGTCTATACATACTGGAAATGGATCGGTGTGTTATAATTCAATTATTAAGATTGGTTTTTGATTGCGAATTATTTCTGCAGATGGAGAGGAGTGGAGCGTTTGAACGTCACCGAAACTATTATCGGGCAATTGCGGACGATTGTGGGTAAAGAACACGTTCTGACTTCGGAACTGGACCGATTCGGTTATTCCTACGATTCGTCACCGGTGCCGCTGACGCCGCCGAATAAACCGGAGGTTGTCGTGCGTCCCCGCACGGTTGAGGAAGTTTCCCAGGTGATGAAGATCGCTTATGCGAACGGAATTTTTGTTACGCCGCGTGGCGCCTCCAGCGGTCGGAGCGGAGGCAGCGTCCCTCTGCAGGGCGGCATTGTCCTGACTTTGGACCGGATGACCGATATCCTGGAACTGGACGAAAAAAACATGATGGTTACCGCCGAAGCTGGAGTGCGAACCATGGACCTGTATAATTTCTGCGCACAGAAAGGGCTGTTCTATCCCCCGGATCCAGCCAGTTGGAAATATTCGCTCATCGGCGGCAATGTCGCCGAAAATGCCGGCGGAATGCGCGCCGTCAAATATGGCGTCNNGACATCATCCACACCGGCGGCAAGTCCATCAAAAATGTCACCGGCTACAACTTGACCCAGCTGATGGTCGGCTCGGAAGGAACCTTGGGCATTGTGACCAAGGCCATCCTGCGCCTGATTCCCATGCCCGCCAAGCGGGGAGTCATGCAGGTGTTTTTCCGGTCGCTGGACGACGGCTGCGCCGCTGTCCATACCATGCTGCAACGGAACATTGTGCCGTCGGCTGCTGAATTGATTGACGACGTAAGCTTGGACGCCGTGGCCCGACAGAAGAAAAAACCGTTCGATCCGGAGGCGAAGGCCTGCCTGATCCTGGAGATCGACGGACCGGACGAGGCATCGCTCAAATTGCAGTCCGACGCCATCGGTCAAGTGGTGGCCGAGCATCAGGCTGTTTCCTTCCGCGTGGCGCAATCGCAGGCGGAAACGGACGAACTGTGGGCGATCCGGCGCGGGTTGAGTTCGGCGGTCGCCGCCACCGCGCCGAATCGGCTGGGCGAAGATATTTCCGTTCCCCGCGACGCCTTCCCGGAAGCGGTTCGGCGTCTCAAAGAAATTTCGCGGCGCAAGGGTCTGCCCATTGCCGTATTCGGCCATGCCGGTGATGGCAATCTACACCCCTCGGTGTTGTGCGATCTCAGCGATCCGGCGCAGGAGAAACTGGCCCACGAAGTGGTCGGCGAAATCTTCGATGCGGCGCTGGCCGTTGGTGGGACCCTGTCCGGCGAGCATGGCATCGGGATCACCAAAAAGCCCTATATCTACAAAGCGTTGGGTGAAGCCGGTGTGGCCGCGCTGAAAGCGGTAAAACAAGCGTTGGATCCCAAGGGCATTTTGAACCCGGGAAAGATTTGGTAGTGGAGGAACCTCCGAATGAATAAATCTCAAGAAAAGCTGGCGGCGGCCCGGGAACTGGTTTCGCAGTGCGACCGCTGCGGGAACTGCTTAACGGTCTGTCCCCTGTTCGGCAGCCGGGATATTGAATCCTCGGCGGCCCGCGGCAAGAATTCGATTCTGCGGGCGATGGCGGACGGCGGGCTGGAGGCTACGCCGGAAGTCCGGGCGGCGCTGGATTTTTGCATCCTCTGCCAGCGTTGTGTCGAAAATTGCCCGGCCAAGGTCAAAACCGACGAGGCCATGATTCTGGCCCGGCAGTATCTTGCGGACAATGCCGGCGGCGCTTCGGTGAAATATCGTTTCGTTGGCGGCGTGATGGGCCGGCCCTGGCTGATCAAGCTGGGGGCCGTGGGACTGGCGCTGGCCCGCAAACTGGGCCTGAATTCGCTGGCGCCGTTCGGCGCCGCACCCGATGAGTATACCCGCACCCATTTCCTGACGGCGTTTGCCGGCCCGGCCGCTTTGGGGACTGCAACAGCCCCATCCGGAACGACGGTGACCAAAGACAGCAAGGTGGCCTATTTCAAGGGCTGCGGCATGCAGATTCTGTTTCCCGAGGCGGCTGAGCAGACCATGGAGATCCTGGGGCGGCTCACGAAACCGGTGACTCGCGATAACGTGTGCTGCGGTCTGCCCCATCTGGCCCATGCCATGGGGCCGGATTTTCGGGAACTGGCCAGGGAGAACATCCGGCAGTTCGAAGATGTGGATATCGTAGTCAGCGACTGCGCCAGTTGCAGCGGTACGCTAAAACATGTCGGCTCCTACCTGGCGGATGACCCGGACTGGAAAGACCGGGCGGCCGCGTTCAGCGCCAAGGTCATGGATTTGTCCGAGTATCTGGTCAAGTCCGGTTATACTCCCCGTCAGAAGAGCAAAGCCAAGATTACCTATCATGATCCCTGCCATCTCTGTCGGGGCCAGGGAATCAAAAAAGAACCGCGGGCCTTGCTGGCGGCCGCGGGGGAATATAAGGAAATGAAGGATTCGGATGTTTGCTGCGGCGGCGGCGGGTCGTTCTTCATGGATTATCCGGATATTTCCGACAGCATCATCGACAAGAAACGGAGAAATATCGAGGCAACCGGTGCGGACGTAGTGGTCACCGGCTGTCCCGGCTGCCTGATCCAACTGAACAAAGCCGCCAAGGCCAGCGGCAAGTTTAAGGCGCTGCATATCAGCCAGGTTCTGTAAACTTAACATCGGACCTTCGCATTTTGTTCCCCAGCATGTATAATAATCATGAGCTGGCGGACAAGACGCGAAGGTTCTTTTTTGTCCGTCCAAGCCATTGCGGTCGGAAGAAAACTGCCAGGGGTGGCCGATGGATATTTTCGCCAAGTTTACAACCATTTTTGTGGATATGATTCTGCCCCTGGTCGTCGGCTATCTGTGGCGCCGGTTCAACTGGGCGGGGTCCTGGGTGTTCAACTGGCTGATTTCGCTGGGAATCATTATTTTGTTTCCTGGTCTTACGGCGTTCAGTGTCTGGGGATTGAAACCGGTGTTTGATCTGGTCTGGCTGCCGGTGTTCGGGGTATTGCTGCATTTGTTGCCTGGCGGCCTGGCCTTGTTCTGGGGGCGCCGCAAGTACCAAAGCAGTTTGGACTACGGCAGTTATACCATCGCGGGATTTTTGTCGAATCATGTCACGCTGGGTTCGTTGTCCGCCTATATCCTGTATGGCGAAATCGGCTATGCCTACACGCAGATGGCACTTCTGTTCAATAGTCTGCTGATGTTCGGATTTGCTTATCCGCTGGCCCAGCATTACCGCAACTGCCACGAACACGGCCGGGGGGTGAAGCTGGACTTTCGGCAGATTATTTTCAATCGCAATCAGATGCCGCTGGTCGGCCTGATGGTCGGGATTCTGTTGAACTGGCTGGCTGTGCCGCGACCAGACGGCTTTTTGCCGGTGTTTGATTTTATGGTGCATTTTTCGGCCTGGACCTTTCTGGTGCCGGTGGGATATTCCATGGATTTTGGCGAAGTACGGCAATACTGGCGGGACGCCCTGGACATCACCATCATCAAGTGCGTCATCACGCCGATTTTGGCCGGTGGTCTGGCCAGGTGGCTGATCCGCGATGAGATCGCCTTTCGCACAGTGATTTTGTTGGCGGCGCAGCCAACGGCCGTCAACGCGGTGATCGCGATGAAATTGTTCGGTCTGAATCTGCATCTGTCGGTCGGCGCGTTCGTTTTGTCGACGGCGGTATACCTGTTTCTGATTTTTCCGGCGTTTTTCCTGTGAATTTATTAATATTTGTCTACCGGATTATTGATATTTGGAAGGTAAAACTGTTCAAATGTCGAATTTTTATAAAATGTGTATCGGTTTTTATTATCGCCGGCGATTACTGATGTCCAGACAAAAAAGGAGCAATGTTTCATGCGGATTGTTGCAGTTGAAGAATTGACGGCGGATATGGAGCTGGTCCGGGAAGTGCTCGACCCGGATACCGGCAGGATTTTGCTCATGAAGGGTGCGCGCGGCCTGGTGCATCACGCGGACCGCCTGCGGGGAATCGGGATCCATTATCTGTACGTCAAGGACGATATCGCAGGGGATGTGGAGATTCCCGCGGCCATTGCCGAAGAGACCCGGATCTGCGCCGAGCAGGCGCTGGACCGGATCTATGAAAAGTGCGAACTGGACCAGCGGCCGGACTATCAGCAGATTAAACAGACGGTTCGAATTTTGATTGGGAAAATCCTGGACAACCCGGACATGTTGGTCAACGTGTACGAAATGCAATGTTGCGGCGGCGACTTTTTAAGCCATTCCGTCAATGTCGCGTTTCTGTCGCTACTTATGGGCAGTCGCCTGGAATATGACGATGAAAAAATGCAGAAGCTGGGAATGGGAGCGCTGCTGCACGATATTGGCGTGGCGGGGATGCCATCTTCGCTGTTGAAAAACCGCGAGGAGTTTACCGTGGAAGAGAAGCTGCTGTATGAACAACATGCAGTCATTGGCTACTACCGGGTCAAGGACAGCTGGGAAATTTCGCCGCTGTCGCGCGGCGTGCTACTGTGTCACCACGAACGCTCGGATGGGTCGGGCTATCCCCGGCGCTTATTGAAGGGCGATATTCACGAGTTTTCGCGGATCGTCGGCTTGGTGGACTGTCTGGAGGAATTGGCCGGCGGACATCCTTTTTCCCGCCGTCTGAGCATTCAGGAAGCGCTCGAGATCCTGAACAGCAAAGCGGGGGACTGGTTCGACCGGGAACTGGTCAAGCTGTTCGTTGACTGCATTCCTGCCTGTCCCACCGGCACAACCGTGCTTCTGAATGACGGCCGGAAAGCGGTAGTGGTGGCCCAGAACAAAGGCTTTCCGCTGCGGCCGGTTGTGCGGATTTTTGAAGACGCCGCCGGCAAGCGGGTCGCGCCGGGACAAGAGGTGGACTTGCTTCAGGCGAACTATCTGGTGATTGTATGAAAAACCGGCGGCTGCAGCCGCCGGTACGGATTTTTTCTAAAGTTTTTTTTCGGGCAGTTTACAATCAAGCGCCAACCCCAAAAAGCGGAGCCATCACTGCGCCCCGTGGGTTACGCGGGCCCGGCACTCGGCAATCTTGGCGTCATTGAAATTATCGATGGAACTCAGGTAGCCGGTTATCCGGCGGATACGCCGAATCGGCGATTTTTCGGTCCCCTTCAGGATGACTTCCTCGCCGTCGAGTCCCAGCTCCAGTTGCCCCAGTTGCTTGTTTTTACTTTGCCACAGGCGTTTTTCTTCGGCGACAAAATACTGAATCTCCTCCGTGCTGAGGACTGGATCGGCAATGACTTTCACCCCGTCAATGAACATGGAGCACCTCCGAGAAATAATTTACTTTAATTTAATTCTATAGAATAATAAATATTCCTTCTACATATTGATGTTATTTTATAAATTTTAAATAAAAAATACAACAAGCAGGGGGTGCGCAATGATCCGCGAACAACGAAACCGGGAAAAATTGCGAACGTATTACCAGAAATTCATGGCGCAAGGAATCCTGGACCCCAATGTTCATCCGTGGGTGGGCGAGGCTTGGCAAAAAAGCCGCAGTCTGGGAGTACCGGCCAAAAATTTTGGTCCCTTTGTTCGTCTGACCGAAACGGAGCGGGGGGAACGACTCGCGGCAGCCCGCGCCGTGATCCGCCAGCTGGATGCGTTTTATGACAGCATCCGGGATTTTCTCAGCCGGAACAATATCAGCATTTTGTTGCTGGACGCCGAGAGCTACGTATTGAAGAGCTACACCATGTCGTTTTATCAGCGCACTCCCGGTGAATTGGAAGGAGCGCGCCTGGCGGAGCGTGACATCGGCGCTTCCAGTGTCGGCATTGCTGCGGCGCATCGAACGCCGTTCGTTTTATTCGGGCCGGAGATCTGGATCGAGGATTGCCACGATTCCGATGCGGCGACGGCGCCGATCATTGTTGATGATCAAATCCGCTACCTGGTCACCATGGTGGTCATGGACGGCACTGAAAAGCAGCAGATATCCATGGATGCGCTGATGGCGCTGCTGTTGTCGGCGAAACATTTGCTGGAGCAGACGCTGACGTTGGAGGAAAAGCTGGCCGACCGGGAATCCCTGTTGGATAAGGTGCCGATGGTGATCTATCAGCTCGATCCAACCGGCGAGGTGCTATATGCGAATCGGCTGGGCAACGAGCGGTTGATTCGGGGAATCAAGCGCAGCCACAGCATGGAGCACCGGTTGAATCTAAACGAAACGGTTCTCAATTACCGGCACACGCAGATTCCACGGGCGTTTTTGGGGGTTCCTTCCTTTAACCGGGAACTGGTCTGGATTATTGGCGGCAAGACCTATGAGGATATCGCCAGCGTCTGGCCGGACCAGCTGGGCGAGGAGGTTCGCAGCGCCACGGTCATCTCCACGCCGATCGAGGATATGAAGACGCTGTTGGCGTATGCGTCCCAATACAAGGCGCGATACAGCCTATCCAGTTTGGTGGGCGAAGCGCCGAGATTTTCGGCGATGAAGGACAAGGCGGCCCGGTGCGCCCGGCACCTTGAACATCTACTGATTTTGGGCGAGCCAGGAACCGGCAAACAACGCCTCGCCCATGGCATACACCAGGCCAGCCCGCATGCCGCGGGACCGTTGATCACCGTGCGCTGCGGCGATACTCCGGCTGAATTGCTGCCGCAGGAACTGTTTGGTCGGGCGGCGGCCGCCGGCGAACCCAATGTGCCCGGCAAGATCGAGTTGGCCCGTGGCGGTACCCTGTTTATTGATGAAATTGATAAAATGCCGGTGGAGCTGGGCAACGAACTGGCGGCGGCCTTGAAGCCGGAAAAAGAGGTCCGGGTCATCGCGGCGGCGGATGTCGACCCGAAACGACTGGTCGCGAAAGAACTGTTTTCCGAAGATCTGTATTATCTGATCGCCCAGGCGGTGATCCGGACGCCGTCCCTGCGGCACCGCCAGTCGGATATCCCCCTGATCGCCGCGGACATTCTGCAGGAGTTGTCCATGCAGCATCCGACCGAACGAAAACAATTGTCGCCGGCGGCCGTAAACCTGCTGATGAACCATGACTGGCCCGGCAACGTGAAACAACTGCAGGGGGTTTTGGAACAAGGGTTTTTCCATGCGCACGGCGCCGTGATCCAACCGACGGATTTGGTGCTGCCGGGCGGCAGCGGTTGGGGAAAAACCTGGAAACGGGACCGTAACGTATTTGTTGACGCCTGGAAAGCCTGTGGCGGCAATATCAGCCGTCTGGCGGCCAACCTGGAAGTCAGCCGGGTTACTTTGTACCGGTATTTGGAGAAATATGGACTGGAACGAAATCGAAAGTAGGTGTTTCCCTCCGGATGGGACGGTTGCGCAGAAAACCGGGAATGGTGGAAGCTTTGAGCCTGTTTCCCGAACTGGTGGTCATAACTGATGAGAAATTTTATGGCAATGGAAACTGGAAAGCGCGATTTCCAGTTTCCGGCCCGCTGTTTTTGGAACTTGGAACCGGCAAAGGACGGTTTTTGCAGGAAATGGCCCGACTACATCCTGATTGTTGTTTTGTCGGTCTGGAAAAGGAACCGGGCGTGCTGATTCAGGCTGTTCGCAAAACCCGGGAACTGGAACTGACAAACCTGAAGTTCATCCTGGGGGATGTGCAGTGGCTGGACCGAATGTTTGCTCCGGCGGAGGTCGACGGGATCTTCATCCACTTTTGCGACCCCTGGCCGAAAAGTCGACATGAGAAGCGACGGTTGACACATCCGGATTATTTGCGGCGCTACCGGCACATTTTGACTTCCGCCGGGAGCATCCGGCTCAAAACCGACAACCGGGAACTGTTTGAATATTCCCTGGCCTCGTTCACGGCGTCCGGCATGGAACTGGTGCGGGTTTCCCGCGATGTTCATGCAGAGGACGCCAACCTTTCTGCCGTGATGACGGAATATGAGCTAAAATTTCACGCGGCCGGTCTGCCCATTTGTTATTGTGAAGCCCGTTTCGACAATGTCGGGGAGGTAGCGGCCGATGCCTGATTCAGAAGCAAGATCGCGCAGTGGCATCGGGATGCGAATTTGGGCCAGTCCGTTGGAAGGACTGGGGTTTGTGACCATCCTGCTGTTTCTGGTGGGAACGATCAATGTTTTTAGCGCCAGCTTCGTCTTGGGGTCGCAACTGCTCGGCGACAGTTTGTATTTTCTGAAACGGCATTTGGCGGCGGCCCTGATTGGGTTGGCTGGGATGGCGTTTATCATTCGCCAGGGTTACTCCTGGTTTCTGAAACGAATCACGATTTGGACCGCGCTGACCATGGTTCTGCTGATCGCCGTATTCTTCATCGGCGTGGAGGCGAATGGCGCTCGCCGCTGGTTGGCTGTCGGCAGCTTCACAACCTTCCAGCCGTCCGAACCGGCCAAGCTGGTCGGGGTTCTGGCGGCCGCCGCTTACATCGGTCCGCGTCTGGACCGACGCGCGGTTTCCCTGTTCTCCTATCCGATCCTGATCACTGCCGCGTTGGCCGCGCTGGTGATCATTCAGCCGGATATGGGGACCGGCATGATCATTTTCGCCATGTGTCTGGTGCCTTATCTGGTGGCGGGGATTCCCCGGCGCGAATGGGCGGTGCTGGGGCTCGTCGGCGGTGGCGGCGTTGTGCTGCTGATCTCGCGCGCCGCCTACCGGGCGGAGCGAATTTTGGCCTGGGTCAATCCGGAAGGTTATTCGCAGACCAGCGGTTATCAGCCGCTGCAGTCGCTGCTGGCCATCGGTTCGGGCGGACTTAAGGGAACCGGTTTGGGCATGGGGGCCAGCAAGTTCTACTATCTGCCGGAGGCCCACACAGACTTTGCCTTCGCCATTTGGGCGCAGGAGACCGGGTTTGTCGGTGCGGTCATCGTATTGTTGCTGGTTGGCGCGTTGACCTGCTACGGGATTCGAATCGCGCTGGAATCCAATGATGGAAGGGGCCGCATTCTGGCCATCGGCATTATTTTCATGATCGTGGGGCAGGCCGTCGGCAATGTCGCCATGGTGCTCAGCCTGCTGCCGGTGACGGGTGTGCCGATGCCGTTTTTCAGTTATGGGGGATCGGCGCTGATCGTCAATATCTGGGCCATGGGTTTTTTGTTCAGCGTAGCGGCGGAATCCGCCCGCCGCGGCCGAAAAGGCGGAGCCCTCCCGGCGCCTGACACTTCGTTCCGGCCGAAACTGCGGCTGTCGGAGCGACTGGCCCAACATGGCCGATAGATAAATGATGAATTTTAAAGAACTGACAACACAACTGCTGGACTGGTACGACCGGAACCGGCGGGAGCTGCCGTGGCGGACAGAAACGGATCCTTACCGGATCTGGGTCTCGGAAGTAATGTTGCAGCAAACCCGGGTGGAAGCGGTCATTCCTTATTACCGGCGATTTTTGCAACGATTTCCGGATATGCGGGCTTTGGCGGCGGCCGAGCCTGAGGAACTGTTGTCGGTTTGGCAGGGACTGGGCTATTATTCCCGGGCTCGTCATCTGCAGCAGGGCGTGCAGGAAGTGCAGGCCCGCTATGGCGGCCGCATGCCGGATTCCCGCGAGGAAATCAGCGGACTTCCCGGCATTGGGCCGTATACTGCCGGCGCAATTCTCAGCATTGCCCACAATAAGCCGGAACCGGCCGTTGACGGCAATGTCCTGCGCGTATTCAGCCGACTTTTGGTGATCCGGGAGCCGATCGACCGGCTGCCGGTAAAACGGCGGATTGAGACGACGGTACGGGAAATGATGGCTGGAATCTCCCGCTGCGGGGATGTGACACAGGCCCTGATGGAGCTGGGCGCTTTGGTGTGTGTTCCGCGAAATCCCCGTTGCGACAGCTGTCCCTGGCAAGGCCACTGTGCGGCCAGATTAGAAAACGCGCAGGATGCTCTGCCGATCCGCAAGGCACCGGCGCTGCCCCGGATTGTCCATGTGGTTACCGGTTTGTTGCTGCGGGACGGTCAAGTTCTGACGGTACAGCGACCGCCGCGGGGCTTGCTCGCCGGAATGTGGGAATTTCCTTCCGTGGAAAGTTCGGATTCACCGGGAACGATGGCCGATGCCGAACGATTGCTGCAAGAGCGCTTCCGTGAACTGGGACGAGAAATTACGGTGCTGTCGGCAGGACAGTCGTTAACGCACATTTTCAGCCACCGTCAATGGCAGCTGCGGACATTTTTCTGCCGGGATCGGGCAGCGACGATTCCCGGATCGGTCGACGCCGGCCGCTGGCTGCCCCTGGGCAGGATCGAGTCGCTGAACTGGGCCGGGCCTCACCGCAAAATTGCGGCCGGGCTTGTGAGCGAAATGGGAAAACAAATCCATGAGAAAGGTAAGTAAGGATTTTGTCGGGTACGAATTTTCCATCCACCAGGAATTTTAAGAAGTTTTGCCTGCTTATGGTGGGGCTGCTGGTGGTCCTGGCCGGTCGTCTGGCGTGGGTTCAGCTGGTTGACGGCGGCACTTGGTCGGAACGGGCCCGGGAACAGCTGCAGGAGAGCCGCAGTCTGAAAACCCCCCGCGGCGCCATTTACGACCGCAGCGGCAAAGAACTGGCCATCAGCCATATGGCCAAGTCATTGTATGCGAATCCCCGGGAAGTGAAGGATCCGGATGGCCTGGCCAAAAAATTGGCCCCGTTGTTGAAGATGGATGAAAATGTTCTGCGGGACCGCCTCAAGGTCAAAGGAGCCTTCATTTGGCTGAAACGGACGCTGGAGCCGCCGGAATATCAGCAGATTGCGGCAGTCATCGAGCGGGACAAGATTCGGGGACTGGACTTTTTGGAGGAAAGCCGGCGCGTGTATCCGAACGATATGCTGGCGGCGCATGTTCTGGGGTTCGTGGGGACCGACGACAAAGGCCTGACTGGGATCGAGATGGCGATGGACGCCACGATCCGGGGGCAGACGCATAAACAGATTCTCGACACCGACAGCAAAGGCACACCCATCTTCAAATCCATTTTTGCGTTTCAAAAACCGAAATCCGGCCAATCCATTTATCTGACGATCGACAGCGCTGTCCAATTCGCCGTGGAGCAGGCCCTGGACCGGGCCATTCAACGGACGCAGGCGCAAGGCGCGACCATGATCGTGATGAACCCCAAAACGGGGGAAATCCTGGCAATGGCCAGTCGTCCCACCTTCAATCCCAACACTTTTTTCCGTTTCCGGGAACAGGATTGGCGCAACCGGGCGATCGCAACCATCTACGAGCCGGGATCGACGTTCAAATCGCTGGTGACGGCGGCCGCCTTTCAGGAAAAAGTGGTCAAGGCGCAGGAAATGATGAATGATACCGGCGCCATCGACGTCGGCGGCCGGGTCATTCAAAACTGGGACGGCGGCAGCTACGGAGTAATGCCGTTCGCCGATTTCGTCAAATACTCGATCAATACCGGATTTGCCGCAGTCGCCCAACGCATGGGCGGAAAACGGATGCTCCAGTATGCCGAAAACTTTGGGCTCGGGAAGGCGACCGGGATCGAGCTGCCAGGGGAGGAAGACGGAATTTTACTCAGCCTGGACGCCATGCAGCCCGCCGACGTGGCCACGATGGGGATCGGTCAGGCTGTCGCCGTCACGCCGCTGCAACTGCTGACGGCGGTATGTTCGCTGGCCAATGACGGGAAACTGTTGAAACCCCACATTATCAAGGAGATTCGGGACAGCGACGGCCTGTTGGTCAGCTATTCCTCGCCGCAGGTTGTCCGCCAGCCCGTTTCGGCGGAAGTCGCCCACGAAGTGGTGGGGTTGATGGAAAAGGTTTTGACCGAAGGCGGCGGCAAACGGGCGCAGGTCGAAGGTTATCGCTTTGCCGGCAAGACCGGCACTGCGGAAAGGTTGCGGGACAATGGGGCCGGTTACGATCCGGGCCGGTATATTGCCTCCTTTGTTGGGTTCGGACCGCTGGAAGACACCCAGTTGGCGGCGCTGGTCGCCATTGACAGCCCCCGGGGCCTATATTACGGCGGGGAAGTCGCCGCGCCGGTGTTTGCGGACGCAATGACGCAAATAGTCCGGATTTTGGGAATACGTCCGTCGCAACCACCAGCGGCGTTTCAGCCGCCCAAATCGGCGCAACCATCGAAACCGCCTGCTCCAAGGCCGCCGACGCCACAACCGGCCGCGCCGGCGCCAATAACGGCGGGGAAAATACCGATGCCGGATGTCCGGGGCCGGACGATCCGGGAAGTANNCATGGACTATCCTTGATCCCCGAGGGGAGCGGCGTGGCCGTCCGACAAAGCGTGGCGCCGCAGGCGCCGGTGAGTCCGGGAACAGAAATCATGGTTCGGTTTGAACCGAGGTAGGCGAGACGATGTCCGACAAGGAAAAGCTGGCGGATTTGTTTCTGGAAATCGCCCAGTGGCTGGAACTCCAGGGGGAAAACCCCTTTAAGATTCGTGCCTACGAAACGGCCGCCCGGATTTTTGAACAACTGGATGAGGACCCCGCCACCTTGGCGCGTGACGGCAGGCTGGAAGAGATTCCGGGCATCGGCCAGGCCATTGCCGCCAAGACGCGGGAGTTCTTTGAAACCGGACGCATTGCCTACCATGATGAGCTGAAAGCCAAAATTCCCGCCGTTCTGTTCGAAATGGTCAAGATTCCCGGCCTGGGCGCCAAAAAGGCCCGAGTTTTATACGAAAAGCTGGGTGTCCAGTCGATCGGCGAACTGGAGTATGCCTGTCGCGAAAATCGATTGCTGGAATTGCCGGGATTCGGCGCCAAGACGCAAACGAAAATTCTGGCCGGGATCGAGTCGCTGCGGCGGTTCCAGGGCCGATTTCTGATCAGCGACGCGCTGCCGGTGGCCGAAGCGATCGCGGACCGACTGGCCCGGTTGCCGGGGGTGACGGCGACGGCCGTGGCCGGTAGCCTTCGTCGCCGGAAGGAAACCGTCGGCGATATCGACATTGTGGTGGGCGCGAACCCGGCGAGTTCGGTGATGGAAACGGTCGCGACGCTGCCGGAGGCGCAGGCGGTGATTGCGCGGGGACCGACCAAGACCAGCGTGACACTGCAAAACGGGCTGAATGTGGATGTGCGGCTGGTGACGGCGGCGGAATATCCCAGCGCCCTGCATCACTTCACCGGCAGTAAGGAACACCACATCAAGCTGCGCGGGCTGGCCCGGGACCAGGGGCTCAAAATCAGCGAATACGGCGTGGAACGTCCGGATGGTTCGATCATGCAGGTACAGGATGAAGCTGCCTTGTACCAACTGCTGGATCTGGACTACATTGAGCCGGAACTGCGGGAAGGCGGCGATGAAATAGCGGCCGCCCGCGAGCACCGACTGCCGGTTCTGGTTCGGGAAGAACAGTTGCGGGGGGCTTTCCACATTCATACCACCCGGTCTGACGGGCGGGATTCGCTGGTGCAGCTGGCGGCAGCGGCCCGACAGCGGGGCTGGAGCTATCTGGGGATCAGCGACCATAGCCGGACGGCTTTTTATGCCGGCGGCCTCAAAGCCGATGCCGTGGTGGAGCAGTTGCGGGAAATCGCCGCCTTTAACGCGGCGCACCCGGATTTTCGGATTTTTGCCGGCATCGAGAGCGACATTTTGCCCGATGGCTCGCTGGATTACGATGAGGCTGTCCTGGCCGGATTCGACTTTGTCATCGGTTCGGTCCACTCTTCCTTCGGCATGACGGAAGCCGCCATGACCGGGCGAATCGTGACGGCCATGCAAAATCGGTATCTGACCATGCTCGGGCACCCGACCGGCCGGCTATTGCTGGCCCGCGACGGCTATGCGGTGAATCTGAATGAGATCATCCGGGCTGCGGCGGCCACCGAAACCATGATCGAAATCAACGCCAGCCCCTACCGGCTCGATCTGGACTGGCGCTGGTGCCGGCAGGNNGCCCACTCGGCGGCCGAGCTGTCCGTCGTTGACTATGGCGTGGGGATTGCCCGCAAGGGCTGGCTGGCGGCGGATGACATTCTGAACACGCATTCGACGGCGGCGGTGGCGGAACTATTGTCGCGCAAACGTAAAAGCCAGCAATAGGCTGTGGCAGGAATCCACGGTGTTTTTCACGAATTTATTCGCAGAGAGATCCGATGTTCTGATCATAGGGAGTGGGAGGGATAGACCGTTGTTAAGTGACATCGAAATTGCCCAGGCCGCAAAAATGAAACCCATTGGCGAAATTGCCGCCGCTCTGGGGATAGACGGCAAGTATGTGGAAAACTATGGACACTACAAGGCAAAACTCTCGTTGGATTTATGGAAGGAAATCGACAAACGGCCTGACGGCAAGCTGATCCTGGTGACGGCGATCACACCGACGCCGGCCGGCGAGGGCAAA
>DCTI01000150.1:6502-8918 GCA_002329525.1 Negativicutes bacterium UBA1444 | reverse complement strand
TGTCGGTGTGGGACGAGTCGCACAAGACAATTTTGTTTGTGACGCATGATGTCGAGGAAGCGGTGTTCATCGGGGACACCATCTATGTCATGACTGCGCGTCCGGGCCGAATCAAGGCCCAGATCGAAGTGAACCTGCCCGCCAAGCGGACCTATGATCTGAAACTTTCGGAAGAGTTTCTTGGCATCAAACGCGATGTTCTGGATTTAATCCGTGAAGAAGCCTGGAAAGCAGCAAATGCAAATTTGCCGGAGGAATGATCATGACGAAGAGACTTTCCTTTATTAAAATACCCCGGGGAACTCTGGCGGCCGTCTGGTCCGGCCAGGGACTCTATGAACTGACTTTTCCCTACGGTTCGCTGGAAGAAGCGCGGACTCGCCTGACTACCGTCGGGCTGATGGGGGCCGATCTGAATGAGCAGCAACAGGAGTGGCAACAACAATTGCTGGATCAGTTGGACGCTTATTTTACCGGAATTCCGACAGCGTTCGCCGTGCCGGTCGATTGGTCGGGCTATACGGATTTCCGCCGCCAGGCTCTTGAATTCACGGCGGCCATTCCTTACGGCCAAGTGGCCACTTATGGCGGGATCGCCGCGGCAATTGGCCACCCGGGCGCGGCACGAGCTGTCGGCGGTGCGATGCATGCGAATCGAACTCCCATTGTGGTGCCGTGCCACCGGGTTGTAGGCTCCGACGGCAGCCTGACCGGCTTCGGTGGCGGCTTGACCCTGAAGCAGGAACTGTTGGCGATTGAGAAGAAGTAACAAAGAGTACTTGAAACAAATATAAAAAGGAAGATTGTATGCCGATAAAACTGATTGCAATCGATATGGATGATACGTTGCTGGATGACCGGCAGCAGGTGACGACGCGGACGCAACGGGCCATCCGGCAGGCGATGGAGAACGGAGTGCAGGTGGCGATCGCCACGGGCCGCATGTTTCGGTCGGCGCTGCCATTCGCCGTGGAACTGGGAATCCGGTTACCGCTGATCACTTATAACGGCGCCATGATCCGGGAGCTAGGCAGTGGCAAAACACTGTTCCATCGTCCCATCGACGCGGAGCTGGCGCAGGAACTGGCCGATCTCTTCAAACGGCGGGGCTGGTACTTGCAGAAATATGTCGACGACACGCTTTATGTGGCGGAATTAGACGACAACGCCCGCTATTATGCCGATTATGCCCGAGTAGAAGCGATTCCGCTTGGGGATGAGTTCTTCCAAATGACAGAGTCACCGACCAAAATGCTGAGCATGGGTGATTCCGCCGAGCTTGAAGCGATACGTGCCGAAGTGTCCGCTCTTTACGGTGAGCGGCTTTACCTGGCGTCTTCGAAGAAAAGATACCTGGAGATGGTCGACATCCGCGTAAACAAGGGCGAGGCCGTGGCTTTTCTGGCACAGCGGCTGGGAATTGACCAAAGCCAGGTCATGGCGATCGGTGATTCCATGAACGATGTCGATATGATTGAATTCGCCGGCTGTGGCGTTGCAATGGGAAATGCCCAGGCAAAGGTCCAGGCGGCGGCTGATTTTGTGACAGCGGCCAACACCGCAGATGGGGTGGCGATGGCCATCGAAAAATTCGTTCTCGCCTGAATCGGGAGGTGCTTGTCCGTGATTATGGGCATCGGGATCGACCTGGTGGAAATCCATCGTATGAAAAGGGCGGTCGAGAATCCCCTGTTCGTCAAGCGAGTCTTTACGCCGGCCNNCGGCCGAACAAGCCTATTGCAGTAGCCGGGGCAGGCAGGGCGCGGCGTCATTTGCGGCCCGCTTCGCCGCCAAAGAGGCGCTCATGAAGGCTTTGGGAACCGGACTGGCGAATGGCGGCACCTGGCAGGATGTGGAGGTTTTGCCGGACCCGTTGGGGAAACCGGTGATGACGCTGACAGGATATTTTGGGAGCCTGGCCCGCGAAACGGGCGTGCAGCGAATTTTCGTCTCCCTGTCGCATGCGCAGGAATATGCGGTGGCCCAGGTATTGCTCTGGAGGGGTGAACAGGAATGAAAATTGCTTCGGCGCAGGAAATGCGCGACATCGACAAGTCAACGATTGAGTGGTTCGGTCTGCCGGGCGTCGCCTTGATGGAGAATGCCGGTCGGGCTGTGGCGGAAAAAGCGATTTCCCTTCTCGGCGAACCGCGGGGCAAGATAGTCTTCATTGTCTGCGGCGGCGGGAACAACGGCGGCGATGGCTACGTGGCGGCCCGTTGGCTGCATAACTGCGGTGCCCGGGTGAAATTATTCCTGGCGGTGGATCGCGCCATGATTCAGGGGGATGCGTTGATCCATCTGGAGACGGCATTGCGTATGGGTGTCGAATGTTTCGACATCACCGAACCCCGGAGCATGGAAAAGGCCAGGATCGCTGCCGCGTTCGCCGATCTGGTCATCGACGCGCTTCTCG
>DCTI01000150.1:0-6472 GCA_002329525.1 Negativicutes bacterium UBA1444 | reverse complement strand
ATATCCCTTCCGGGGTGGAGGCGGATACCGGCATGGTTCGGGAAAAAGCGGTCCGGGCGTTTTGCACGGTTACCTTTGGCCTGCCCAAATTGGGTTTGTGGCTGTATCCGGGGGCGGATTTCGCCGGCAGAATTGAAGTGGCGCCAATCGGCATTCCAGCCGAGCTGTTGACGGCGGCGACAATCCGGCAGACCCTGTTGACGCAAGAGTATGCCGCTTCTTTGTTGCCGCGGCGGCTTCCGGATTCCCATAAGGGTAGTTTCGGTCATGTACTGGTGATCGGCGGCTCGCGCGGAATGAGCGGCGCCGTGTTTCTGGCGTCGCAGGGGGCGCTGCGAACGGGCGCCGGCCTGGTGACTGTCGCGGTTCCGGCGGGCATTGGCCAGGTCATGGAAATCAAAACAACGGAAGCGATGACGCTGGAATTGCCGGAGACTTTGGCGGGCGGCCTGGGAAACGAGGCTGTAAAGCTGGCACACGATTTTTCCGCCAGAACATCGGTGGTCCTGGCGGGGCCGGGGCTGGGGCGTCAGGAAGAAACCATGGATGCCGTGCGTGAGCTGGTGACTATGATGGATCGTCCGTTGGTATTGGATGCCGACGCGTTGTTTTCCCTATCCGGACATTTGGAGTTGTTGTCTGCTTCCGAGGCCTTGGCGGTCTTGACACCACACCCTGGTGAAATGGCGCGGTTGACCGGATTGTCCGTCCGGCAGATCCAGTCGGACCGGATCGGGGTTGCCCGGCGGTTTGCCATGGAATGGAAGAGTATCGTGGTGCTGAAAGGGCCGCATACGGTTGTGGCCTTTCCCGATGGCGAAATCTATGTCAATCCAACCGGGAATTCCGGAATGGCCAGCGGCGGAATGGGCGATGTATTGGCGGGCATGATCGCGGCTTTGATAGCGCAAGGCATGTCCAGCCACGATGCTGCCGTATTGGGCGTTTATCTGCACGGACTTGCCGGCGACAGGGTGGCCGCGAATCAGCCAGCCGGGATGACGGCCATGGATTTGGCCGAGCAGATTCCCGCAACGATGCGCTCTCTTATGGTATAATAAACGAAATGAAACAAGTTATCATTGGAGATACGGGGAATGGGGAGGTGAAACCGGTTGCGTTGCCGATGTCATTGGGGAATGATGGCCTTGCTGTTTTTTTTCAGCTTTTTCGCGGTGCTGGTTTCTGCTGTTCCTGCCGAAGCCAGCGCTAAAATAGTCGGTGTACGTTGGGGTCGCACAATGGACGCCGTAACCGGTACTTTGAAAGTGAGGCTGGTTTTGGAAACCAACTCACCGGTCCAGGTGGATCAGTTCATCACCGCCAAACCCAATTGGCGGCTGGTAGTCACCCTGCGTGGCGCCAATGTTGATAAACTGGCGATTCCGCCTTCGCCGGACGTGTCGGTGGTCAAGGGAATGAGTGTGATCAAATCCACCAAAGATACGGTTCACGCCATTATTGAGTTGCCGGGCGAACTAAAGGACGATCAATACAAAGTATTTACAGTGAAAGCCGACCCGAAAGCCAATCGACCTTTTCGGGTCGTTATCGATGTGGAAAAAGCCGTGCCGATCTCCGATATTCGCTTTTCCGCCGGTCTCCGCGGGAAGCTGATTGTACTCGATCCCGGCCACGGAGCCTCGGATCCGGGAGCGATCGGGCCGCGAGGGTCTTATGAAAAAACATTGAATCTCAATCTGGGACTCAAAGTGAAGGCGATTCTGGAACAAGCCGGCGCCCAGGTAGTCATGACCCGGCAGACGGATGTCGATTTATCGACGCCGGACATGTCGGACCGGGATGAACTCCGGGCGCGTACCATGGTGGCCAACAACCGCAAAGCGGATATTTTCATCAGCATTCACCACAATTCGTCGGCCAATTCGGATTTGACCGGCACGACCACTTATTACTACCACAAGTCGGGCTATGACGCCCTGCTGGCGCAATGTTTGCAGTCAACCATGGTTCGGGGCGGCGGTCTGGACAATATTGGCATACGCACCGCTAATTTCTTCGTCGTGAAGAATACCTGGATGCCGGCGGCTTTGCTGGAAATCGGTTTTATCTCCAATCCGCAGGAGGAGCAGGTTTTGAGCAGTCCGGCTTTCCAACAGAAAATAGCGATGGCGATCGTAGCCGGGATCGACCAATTCTTCAGTCAGGCGGCGAAGATGCGAGGTGAGCAGTGATGAAATGTCGATGGGCCTTGATGATCGCAGTCATAGCGGTTCTTGCATTGACAGGATGCGCTGCGGATATCGGCGGTGGCGCTACCGGCGGCAATGGGTCCGGTTCACCGGTTCAGAAGCCGGCAACGCCGCCTAAAACGGCTGTCGAAGATACCGTTCCGGTCAAAGTATATTTTGGAACGCACGACGCAAAGTATATAGTAGCGGAAACACACAAGCTGAAAAATGACGCTGCGCTAATGAAACGGGCGATGGAAGCGTTGGTGGCCGGGCCGACCAGTCCGGACCTGGTATCAGTTTTGCCCAAGGCAACCCAAGTCCGGAGCGTTGCCGTCATCGACAAGACGGCTTATGTCGATTTTTCCCGAGAAATCGCCAAACGGGGATTTGCCGGGTCGGCAACGGAGATTCTGGCGGTTGGCGCCATCGTGAATACGCTGACGGAATTTCCGGAAGTGGAAAAGGTACAGATCCTGGTGGAGGGAAAACGGGTCAGTACGTTGTTCGGACATCTTGATGTGTATGATCCCTTGAGCCGTTCGCCGGGGCTAATCAGAGGGAAATAGGTGATAGCAGTATTAGTGGTGTCTGGAAAAACAATACTGCTTCCACAATTTGAACGGGCAGGCTAATTTTTCAATGGCCCTGTCCGTTTAGTTTGTTCCATCAAGGCCTTGGAACGGATTCTGTCAGCCGATCCACTGCTTTTGGGAGTCAGACCTGTGTTTGAACACAAATATTTGGGATGGAGGAAAGTACATGAAAATTTCTCGCAGAAGTTTCCTCAAAGTCGGATTGTCCAGCGCTGTTCTGGTGGCTTGCGGCAATCTGCCCGCCAAATGGATTCGCCCGGTGACCGCGGCCGCCGTGGCAAAAAAACTGCGGACAACCGCGCGCACAGTTTTGCCGGTACCGATTCCAGCAACTTCTCCCAAATTGTTGCCGACGGAACTGGCCAAATACTCACAGTTCGGGTATGGTCGGTGGCAGAGCGGAACGGGGCTCGCCTGTGAAAAAAGGCTGGATCTGGTGAAGGGCGGCCAGCCTGTTGGGTCGGCAAAGCCGGTGGCGGAGTTGCTGCGGTTCTTTANNTACCGACATCCATATCTCCGACAAGGAAACGCCGGCGCAGGCAATATTGTATGGAGTTAAAGGCGGGGTTTCCTCCGCCTATTCGGGGGTCATGCTTTATACCACGCATGTTCTCGACGCCGCGATTCAAACGGTCAATGAGATTCACAAGGATACCCCGGTTGATTTTGGAATGTCCCTGGGGGATGCCTGCAATAATACACAATATAATGAGCTGCGCTGGTACATCGATGTCCTCGACGGAAAAGCCATTCGGCCCAGTTCCGGGTCGCATGCCGGGGAAGACAGCTTTGATTTCCAGAAGCCATACAAGGCGGCGGGATTGGACCGGACAATCCCCTGGTACCAGACTTTGGGGAATCATGACCATTTCTTTATCGGCTTCCTGCCACAAAACGAGTATAGCCGGCAAACTCTGGTCGGCAGGGATATCATCAATATGGGCAATGTGTTCGCCGATCCCCGCGGGATGGACAGCCGCGGATTCTACATGGGCGCGATCGACGGCGGAACTCCCTATGGAGATGTGATTGGCGTCGGTCCAGAGAAAAATTTTGCATCGCCACCGCAGGTCCGGGCCGCCGACCCGGATCGGCGTTCGTTGTCGCGCCAGGAATGGATGAAAGAGTTTTTTGCCACTTCATCGGCGCCGTTGGGCCATGGATTCTCCCAAAGCAATGTTGACAATGATTTTGCCTGCTATAGCTTCGAGCCAAAATCAAATATTCCGATCAAAGTGATCGCTTTTGACAATACCCAGCGGGAGGACGACACCAATAATCCCCAATCCCTCGGCTACGGTCACGCCTCGCTCGATCAGAAACGGTATGACTGGCTGGTAAACGAACTGGACCGGGGTCAGGCCGAGGACAAATTGATGATTATTACCGCGCACATCCCGATTGGCGTGGAACCCTGGCCGTCCATGATGGGCTGGAATCCTGCCGCCCCGGTGACGGAAAAGCAGTTCATCGCCAAATTGCAGGAGTATCCGAACTTGATTCTGTTTGCCGCAGGTCACCGTCATGGCAATACGGTTACGGCTTTTCCTTCTCCGGATCCGACTCGGCCGGAACTGGGTTTCTGGCAAGTAGAAACCGCGTCTTTGCGGGATTTTCCTCAGCAGTTGCGGCTTTTCGAGATTGTGCGCAATAGTGACGAGACGATTTCCATTCGTGCGACCAACGTAGATCCTGTTGTCAAAGAGGGAACGCCGGCTGCGAAATCCCGGGCTTATGCCATTGGCGCGCAGCAGATATTTAACAACGCGATGCCGTATCTGCCGACGGGAGCCTATAACGCGGAACTGGTCGTCCCCCTGACGCCGAGAATGCGGTCAAAGCTACGCAATGCGGGTACTGCCGTCGGCGACTAAGGTTGTGACTTGATTCGTTGCTATCGGAAAATTTATGGATGGATCGAGGGGTTGCTTTGCTACGAAGGTGCTTGGTTTGTTCGCTGATGCTGATTTTTTTGGGGTTGGGCCGGCCGATCGCCGAAGCTTCGGAAGGCGCTTCCAGTTATTATTTTCCGGGTTCCAATACTGCATTTGGGGTTGCGGTTTCGCCAGCGCCGGGATTCATGGTGGCGAACCAGTTGCTGTTCTATCAGGGATCGGCCAGGCAAGCGGTCCTTGGCGGGCGCGTGCAGTTGGATCTCAAGGCCAATGCGGTTTATGATTACCTGGCCGGTTTTTATACCTTCAAGAAACCGGTGTGGGGGGGCAGGCTGCAGATTGGAGCGGCGGTGCCGGCCGGCTTTGTCGATATCCAGGCGAGTGCATCCGCCGGCCTGGGGTCGCGGACCATTTCTTCATACAACAGCGGACTGGGCGCGGTGATGACATCGGCTTCTTTGTACTGGAAAAAGGGACACACGCATTATAAACTGACGGAAGCCGTGTTTATGCCGACAGGGTATTACAACCCGCTCAGTATGGCGAATTCTCCCCGAAACTATTGGTCGTTTGACACTTCTCTGGCTATGACCTGGCTCAATAAACGGGGACTGGAGTTTTCCGTCACGCCGGGGATCATGTTCAACGGGCGCAACCACGCGACCGACTATCAATCGGGCAACGAGTTGCACGTCGATGTGGCCGTGAACCAGTTTTTTAACAAGCAGTTTGCGGCTGGCTTACATGGCTATTATTACAAGCAGGTTTCCGGCGACAGCGGGGCTGGCGCCAAACTGGGAGCTTTTCAGGGACGGTCGCTCGGTTTTGGTCCGGCCATTCTTTGGCTGCCCAAGTTCGGTAAGGGGGACCTTTCGGTAGTCCTTAAATGGATGCACGACATCGATGACCATAACCGCATGCGCGGCGATTACGGACAGTTTGTGATTGGTTATAAATTTTGAAGCGGTAACTTCTGTTGTGTGAAGCAGAGGAGATTTGACAGAAAAGAACAGGCCGTGCCGAAACATGACGTTTCGGCACGGCCTGTCAGCGTAAGGATTATTAACTGTTGTAGACACGGGGGACCCGGGGACTGATGCCGCAGGCCAGTTCATAATTGATGGTACCGGCCAGACCGGCGAGTTCGGTCAGCGTGATTTCAGCGTCGCCCTGCCGGCCGANNCATCACCGACGGTGGCATCGCATTCCGGTCCGAGGTCGATGACTGTCTGATCCATGCAGATTCGTCCCACGACTTGGCGGCGGATCCCTCGGACGAGAACCGTCGCTTTGTTGGAGAGGTGACGGCTGTAGCCGTCGGCATAGCCGATGGGAAGGGTCGCGAGCCAGGTAGGCGTTG
Source organism: Negativicutes bacterium UBA1444 (assembly GCA_002329525.1). Taxonomy (GTDB): domain Bacteria; phylum Bacillota; class Negativicutes; order UBA1444; family UBA1444; genus UBA1444. The sequence goes on along the minus strand of DCTI01000150.1, from coordinate 429 downwards.
CCGTGCGGAAGNNGGAAGGTGCAGCCGTAATTCACGGGTGTTCCTGCGGGTACATGCTTGATGAAAACGATCCGCGTCACCAGCGACATGACGGGCTTCAAGGCCAGATGAAGTTTCATTGCGGGGTCGGGCGGCAATCCATACAGAATGATGCCGGGACGGACCGCATTGAAGAAGGCGGCGGGATAGGAATCTGTCGCCGCGCTGTTGGCGGCGGAAACGATCGGCAAATTGAGACCGGCCTCCTGCAATCCGGCCAGTGCCTGCTGAAGACGATCCAGTTGCGTCAGAGTGAACGTGGAATCGGCTTCGTCCGCGGTCGCAAAATGGGTGAACAGACCCTGAATTTTTATTCCCGACATACTTTGCGCCTGCCGGGCAAACGGAACCGCATCTTCCGGTTGTACACCGATGCGTCCCATGCCGGTA
>DCTI01000167.1 GCA_002329525.1 Negativicutes bacterium UBA1444 | reverse complement strand
GGAGCTGGAATGGCCCATACGCTGAACATGGCGGCCAGCGGCGCCGGCGTACCGTTTGACGGCAAGGTCGCGGTCGGCTTCAGCATCATTATCACCTACGCCGTCGGCATGCGCTTCCGGGAAAAGATTCCGGCGACAGTGACAAAATAAACTTCGTACCCAGTGAAAGGAGATTATGCTCATGAAACAGACACTGGATTTACGCGGTTACAGTTGCCCGATTCCGCTGCTGCGGACGCGGGAGGCGCTGATGACCTGCGATGATCTCACAGTCTTGATCGACGAACCGGCGGCCCGCGAGAACATCCTCAAGTTCGCGGCATCCCAAAACTACAAAGCCGAATGCAGCGGCGGCCAGGATGAGTGGACGCTGCATATCGTAAAAGCATAACGGGAGAGAATCAATTTGGCGGAAGAGATCCGGATCATTACCTTTCCCTCGGTCTGGCACGCATTCCGGGCGGAAAAAATCCTTAAAGGCGCCAGCCTGACGTGTGCGCTGATTCCCGTACCCCGGGAACTGAGCAGTTCCTGTCAGGGACTGGCGGCGAAGATCGCCGAGGCCGACCTGGAGCGCGCTCTGGCGTTGCTCGATGCCGAAAAGGTGCAGATGGAAAAGCGCGGCGTGAAAGTGAATAAAGCCTGAACAAAAGCGGTTGCCGGTACATCGGCAACCGCTTTTGTTTTGCAGGCTTCTCGGCAGGATTTTTATAAGACTTGCCGAAAGTCGGTAATAAAAGATGCCCAAAGAGTCGACGGCGAAGGAGGGGCACCCATAGTTTTAGCCAAATGAAAAATTCTGAAGGGGGTATCGAGTTTGAAAAAGCTTGTGTCCATGTTGATTTTTTGTCTGCTGCTAATGGGAACAATGACCGCAAACGCCATGACAGTGAACTATCATTCGCCAGTTCTGGAAAAATACGAGTTGTCCCTTGCCAAGCATGTCTATCATCTTCGGATTCCGGCGGATGAACAATCCGGCAATTATACTGGCCCGTGGTGGTGCACGATAAATGTCGTTGGCGAATGGGCCAACGGCAAAGCGACGGAAACTACGACGGCGATCGATAATGTCGGCCAAACAAGGTTCAAGATGATCAAGACGGCGGATTGTCCCCAGGATCCCTGGATGACGGAAAACCCGGTCTATAATAATCTGCAAAAAAAACACCCCGTATTTGCAGCAGAACTTTTGGGAGTTTGCCAGTCCGCTGGCCAGTTTTAACGGCTTTAAGTCGGCGGAGCTGTTTTCCCCCGCCAAGGCCCAACTGAGGGCGGAGCTGGCCAAGTGCCCCCCGATCCTGCGCAGCCCGGCCGACGGCATGAAATTCACGGCGTTATCGGCCGTTAAAATCACTTATCAGAAACATCCGGAGCATCCCGTAAAACTGTATTACGAATACCGCGAACCAGGCAAGGACTTCGAGTCTGCGTTTCCGCCCAATACTGCCAACACAGTTTCAATGGGCGACACCTTTTCCACCGATGTAGCGTTTTTCCTCATCGGCGATTGGCGAGTCCAGGCAAAGTCCGATGTCACCGGAGCCGCACCCAGCGTCTGGCTCAATTTGACGATAAAGCCAAGGCCTCCCGCGCTGAGTAAGCCGGCCATCGGTGCGACATATACGATGCCGCTGCTTGGCGCCATTAAAGCGGTAACCGTGCCGATCAAAGCGGAGCACAACTATCGGGAAACGGTCTCCTTCGTGGTAAACTACCGGGCAACCCCAACCTCTGCCTGGAGCATGGCGGACTCGTCAAGCGTAATCATTCAGTATGTCCCGAATACGTATGTTACCGAAGGGACCCTAAAGATCAGCCAAGCGGGAGAATATCGAGTGCAGGTCTGGTCGCCCCTGGCACAGGCAGGAAGCGAATGGCGGCAATTCAAGGTAAATAAATTGCCCGGCAAGGCATTTCAGTAGCGGGCATATCCCTTCGCGAAACTGCTTATATCTTCTGCAGCGCCTGGTCCATGTCGGCCATGATGTCCTCCACATTCTCGATCCCCACCGACAGCCGGATCAGGTCCGGCGTCACGCCGGAAGCCAGCTGCTCCGCCGGCGACAGCTGCTGATGCGTCGTGGAGGCCGGATGGATGACCAGTGACTTGGCATCGCCGATGTTCGCCAGCAACGACAACAGTTGCAGCGCGTCGATGAAGGTCTTGCCCTCGCGCACGCCGCCGCGGATGCCGAAGCTGATCATACCGCCGTACAAACCGCGGGTATGGTATTTTTTCGCCATGGCGTGGCTGGGGTGCGACGGCAGCCCAGGATAGTTGACCCAAGCGACCTTCGGGTGCCGTTCCAGGAATTCGGCGACCGCCAAAGCGTTCTGGCTGTGCCGCTCCATCCGGAGGTGCAGCGTTTCCAGTCCCTGCAGCATCAAGAACGAGTTGAACGGGCTGAGGCACGGACCGAGGTCGCGCAACCCCTGCACCCGGGCTTTCGTGATGTAGGCCTGATTCCCGAGCGCCGCCCAGAAATTCACGCCGTGGTAGCTGGGGTCCGGCTCGGACAATTGCGGAAACTTGCCGTTGTTCCAGGGGAATCTGCCGCCGTCGACAATCACGCCGGCGATGGAAGTCCCGTGCCCGCCGANNCGAATGCACGACGATATCCGCGCCGTGCGCCAGCGGCTGCACCAGATACGGCGACGGCATCGTATTGTCGATGACCAGCGGCAAGCCGTGCTCATGGGCGATGGCCGCCACTGCCGCGATATCCAGTGTGTCCAGTTTCGGATTGCCGACGGTTTCGGCATAGATCGCCCGGGTCTTCGGCGTGATCGCCCGGCGGAAATTCTCCGGGTCGGTCGCGTCCACGAACCGGACCTGAATGCCCAGCTGGGCGAAGGTGTAGTGAAAGAGCGTGTAGGTGCCGCCGTACAGACTCGCCGAGGATACGATCTCATCGCCGCTGTGCGCCAGCGTGAGTAGCGCCAGGCTGATCGCCGCCTGCCCCGAAGCCGTCGCCAACGCACCGACGCCGCCCTCCAGCGCCGCCACCCGCTGTTCGAACACGTCGGTGGTCGGATTCNNCCAGACCAAACAGACGAGCCGCATGGTCCGTATCGTTGAACACATAGGAGGAAGTCTGGTAGATGGGCACCGCCCGGGCATTGGTCGCGGAATCGGGTTTTTGGCCGGCATGCAGCGCCTGCGTCTCCGCCGCGTAGTGTTTTGCTTCTGACATCGGAAAACCTCCCCAATATTATTGAATAACGGACCGGGCCAGACAGCTCAGGGAAACGCGCCGGTGCGGTCCAGACTGGTGAACTCCCGGTCGGCCGGCATGACCGCGCCGTANNAGGCCATCCGGGATGCGCTGAATCGTTTTTGGTACCAGGGTCGTGACTTGATGGTCACCGTCTCGATGAACGGCCCCAGAATATCCGCCAGCTTCGGAAAATCGATCAGGAACCCGTCGTGGCCGTGCGCACTCTCGATCTCCCGGAACACCACCACCCGCGCCCCCTGGCGGGCCAACTCGACAGACAATTGCCGCTGTTGGTGGACCGGGTACAGGATGTCCGAGCTCACGCCCACGATCATCATTTTGGCCTTGACCGCCGCCAGCGCCGCCTGATAGGAGGGACGACCGTCCGCCAGATCAAACAGATCGATCGCCCGAATCAGGCAGAGATAGGAATTGGCGTCGAACCGTTTCACGAGGCAGTCGCCCTGATAATCCAGATAGTGCTCGATTTCGAACCGGCCGTCGCGTATGCGGCGGCTGAATTTTCGGGTCATGGACTCCTCGCTCTGGTAAGTGATCATCCCTACGGCCCGGGCCACCGTCAGTCCCTGTACCGGTCCCGGCCCGCCATAGTAATCGCCGCCCCGGTATTCGGGATCGAGCAGGATCGCCCGCCGGCCGGCATCGTTGTAGGCAATCGCCTGCGCCGTCGTGTAGCCGGGTGCTGCGATCACCGCCACCCCCGCCGCCATCTCCGGATAGGTCACCGCCCATTCCAGCGCCTGCATGCCGCCCATCGAGCCGCCGACCACCATGACCAGCTTGCTGATGCCGAGTTGATCCAGCAGACGTTTTTGTACATGCACCATGTCGCGGATCGTCACCAGCGGAAAATCAGCGCCATACGGTTTGCCTGTGGCCGGATTCGGCGAGGCCGGGCCGGTGGTGCCGCGACAGCCGCCCAAAACATTGGGACAGATGATGAAGAACCGTTCCGTGTCCAGCAGCTGCCCCGGCCCGACCAAGTCCTCCCACCAGCCTTCCCGATCGTCCACATAATGCGCCGCTGGATGGCTGTCACCGGTCAGGGCGTGGCAGAGCAATATGGCGTTGTCTTTCTCCGGCGACAGGCTGCCGTAGGTTTCATACGCGACTTCCACATGATCGAGCCGGCCGCCCTTGACGAGCTCCAGGGGATTATCCGGCGTTGCCACCTGCCGCAGCCGCAGATACGGCATGATCTGAAATCCCGGCAAACAACGGAATCGATCCGGCAAAGCTGTCTGTGTATCCATCTTCGTCTCCTCCCGCGATCAACAAAAAACCTCTGTCCCAAGGGGACAGAGGCACATGCCGCGCTTCCGCTCCCTCATCTTTCAGGATTGCTCCTGCTGGAATTGGCACCACTGCATTTCTGCCGGTTGCCGGGCGTCATCGGGCCAGTCCCTCAGCCTCTCTTGATAAGAGATGAATATGAAATTGTGTTGATATGATTTTACTTCCCGGCGGCGACTTTTGTCAACGCAGAAATTTTAGAACGCCGGCACTACCGCGCCCTTGTATTTGTCTTCGATGAATTTCTTCACGTCCGGCGAAGTCAGGGCCTTGGCGAGCTTCACGAGTTCCGGCCGTTTTTCGTCGCCTTTGCGGATCGCCAGGATGTTGGCGTAGGGCGACTCCTTCTTCTCGATGAACAGCGCGTCCTTGGTCGGATTCAGCTTGGCTTCCAGCGCATAGTTGGAGTTGATGACGGCCAGTGTCACATCATCCAGCGAGCGGGGCAGCTGCGGCGCTTCCAGTTCCTTGAACACCAGTTTCTTCGGATTGTCGGTCACATCCTTGACCGTGCCTTTGACGCCAACGCCGTCCTTCATCTTGATCAGGCCGGCCTGCGCCAGGATCGATAATGCCCGGCCGCCGTTGGTCGGATCGTTCGGAATGGCGACGATACCGCCGTTCGGCACTTCGTTCACGCTTTTGATTTTCTTCGAATACACGCCCATCGGCTCGATATGGACCGCGATCAGCGAGACCAGGTCCAGTTTGCGGTCGGCCGCGAATTGCTGCAGATATGGCAGGTGCTGGAAGAAGTTCGCATCCAGCTCTTTTTCGGCCAGCGCCACATTGGGCCGGACATAGTCGGTGAATTCAACGATCTTCAGTTCGATGCCGTCTTTCGCCAGGAGCGGCTGGATCGCTTTCAGAATCTCCGCATGCGGCACCGGCGTGGCACCCACCTTCAGAACCACCTTTTTGTCAGCGGCTGGCGTCGCCGGCGCCGCCGCTTTCTTGTCGCCGCAGCCGGCGGTCAGGACGGTCAGCATCAAGACGGCCGCCAATAGAGCAATGATTTTTTTCATAATAACTCCCCCCTCTTTCATTAAAATAATATAAATTGGCAAATTGTGCAAGGGGAACAAAGTCGTGGCCGAAAAAGCAGCCGCCTATTCCGCCGGTTCGGTAAACAGCGGAGTCGACAGATACCGTTCGCCG
>DCTI01000129.1 GCA_002329525.1 Negativicutes bacterium UBA1444 | reverse complement strand
GCCGGCATCGGTTTGGCAAAATAATAGCCCTGAACCTCGTCGCAGCGTCTCGCCGCCAAAGCCGCCATTTCTTCAGCGGTTTCAACCCCTTCGGCGATGACGCGCAAATGGAGGTTGTTGGCCAGCCTGATGATCGTGTCGACAATCGCCATGTTGGTTTGCGACGTCAGCATTGCCCGGACGAAGGATTGGTCGATTTTCAGTTTATCCAGGGGGAACCGGCTGATATAGCCCAGGCTGGAATAACCGGTACCGAAATCGTCAATGGACAGTTTGCAGCCGATCGCTTTCAGCTTGTGCATGATATCCAGCGTAACGGCAATATCTTTCATCATGACGCCTTCCGTCACTTCGATTTCCAGATATGATTCCAGTCCGCATTCTTTGACCAACCGGGAAATTTTCTCGAGGAAATCGTGTTGGTAGAATTGAATGGCGGAAATATTGACCGCCATGGTCACCGGCGGCAGTCCGGCCTGACTCCATTGCCGCCACTGTTGGGCCGCTTCGCCCAAAATCCAGTCGCCCACCGGCAAAATCAGACCGCTTTCTTCCGCCAACGGAATGAATTTTCCGGGGGGAATCAAGCCTTCATCCGGCTGATTCCAACGGATCAGCGCCTCCAGCCCGACCACCTGCCGGGTCCGGATGTCGATCTGCGGTTGATAATGCAGCAGGAATTCCTGTCGTTCCAAGGCTTGACGAAGATTGATCTCGGTTTTCAGACGTTCGGTGACAATCCGGCTTAAATCTTTGGTAAAAAAATGATACTGGTTGCGGCCGGTTTCCTTGGCGAAGTTCATCGCGGCATCGGCATTTTTGAGCAAAGCATCCCGGTCCGCCCCATCGTTGGGATAAACACTGATGCCGATGCTGGCGGTCAGATTGAATTCACGGCCATTGACCCGGATGGGCTGGCGTACGGTCCGGGCCACCTTTTCGGCGATAGGAACAACCGCATTCAATTCCCCGATATTGGGAAACAGGATGACAAATTCGTCGCCGCCCGGCCGGCTCAAGGTATCTTCTTCCCGCAAACATTGTCGAAGCCCTTGCGCCACCTGCCGCAAGAGCTCGTCGCCGATTTGATGCCCCAGTGAATCATTGATCACTTTGAATCGATCGATGTCGATGGAAAACAGAACCACCAGCTGTTTACTGCGGCCCGCCTGCGCCACCGCCATGTTAATGCGCTCAAACAGCAAGGCCCGGTTGGGCAGTCCCGTCAAAGTGTCGTGATAGACCAGATAGCGGATGCGCTCCTCGGCCGCCTTACGTTCCCGGTCATCGATAAAAGTCACAATGTAATGTGCCGGCAAGCCCTGCGCGTCCCGAATCCGGGCCGCGCTGATTCCCCGCAGATATTCCGTACCGTCTTTTTGGCGGCAGCGCAGTTCGCCCTGCCAGCTGCCGGTTTGGTTCAGATCGGCCCAAAACTCCGGCGATGCAAAGGCTTGTCGCTGTTCCACCCAAAGCCGGCTGGGATTCTCGCCGACGATCTCCGCCGCCGGATAGCCGGTAAGACGGGTAAAGGCTTCATTCACCGCCAAAATACGCGTGGCGGTATCCAGGACCATGATAGGCTCGCCGCTGTTGCGGAACAGCTCGGTCCAGATTTGCATCTGCGCTTCCATTGCCTTGCGTTGATAATAATTCCCCAGCTGACTGCCGATGCTGTCAAACAGCTTGATTAGACCTTCGTCGGGCGGCTGAATCCGGTGGCTCAAAAAATTGATCACGCCGGCAATAGTATCGCCGACCCGGACAGGAAAGCCAAACGCGCAGTGCAGACCAATTCGCTTGGCTTCTTCGCGACGAAGAAAAGTTGGATTGTCGGCGACATTTTCAATCCACAACGGGTTGCCGGACTGCCAGACAATGCCGGGAACTCCATGTCCCATTGCGTATTCGAAGTTTTGGCTGAGTTCGCAGAACCGCCGATAATCGCCGGTTCCATGTTCAAAACAGGACTGCCAGACCATTGCCTGCCGGCTTTTCTCGTACAGCCAGACTTCTCCAAAATCCCAGTCAAATTGCTCGCAGGCCAACCGCAAAAACTTTTCCACAGCCGCGGAAAACGTCTCGCTTTCGTCAACAATCCTTGCCGTAGCCTGCTGCAGTTCCAGCCGGAACTGGGTCCGTCGCTGTTCGGTGATATCCTGGCCAAAACTGAGAAGGCCCGTGACGACTCCCCCGCTGTCCCGTAACAGATGATTGCTCCACAAAATCCGCAAGCGTGCTCCATCAGCAGCCACCACGTCCACATCGCTGATCTGCATCAAATTTTCCATTTCGCCCTTCATCATGGCCAGAAACCGTGCCTGGACCGTTGGCCGGTCTTCCGGCAGAACGGCCAGATCGAACCAATCGGCGCCGACCAGCATTCCCTTCGTATCGCCGAATCGCTGTTGCGCCTTGGCATTGGCATACGTCACCCGGCCATTGACATCCAGCGCCAGGATGAACAAGGCCTGGTCATGCCAGAGTTGACTCAAAAAATTGTTCATAATTGCCGAATCCATGTGTTGTCTCTCCTTGCGCTCATTCCGTTGCTTTAGGAACAATCTTTTCAACAGCCCATTCGTCAACCACCGAGCCGTTTACGCTTACCGTCCGGACTTTCAGTGCGGTTCCTGTCACCGCCACCACCAGATAGTTTGGCTCGGCCGTCGGGTTCTCGAAAAAGGCATTCCACTCTTTGGCTTCGACATTTTGATACGTTTTCGTGCCGCTGCGACCGGTCGCCGCATGGATCGTTCCAAAACCCGGCGGCGCCGCCGCGGCGTCCGCGTTGATCGGCACAGTCCGGGCGATCACATGGTCGTGGGCTGTAAAAACCACGTCCACTTTATATTCGTCGAACAATGGTGCAAACACCTGCCGGAGGTATTCATTCACGCCATCGGGCTTGTTGCCGAACAGCGGCCGATGCAGCAATACAATCCGCCATTTCTTGTCCGTACCGGCCAGATCCTGCGCCAGCCATTGCCGCTGCCGTTCCAGCAGGTCCGGCACAAACAGTTTCTGTTCTCCCGCCTGTGAGTCCAGTACGGAAAAATGAACCTCGCCGTAATCAAAGGAATACGCCTGCCGCTCCAGTCCGGCCGGGCCATTTTCCGGCACACTGAACTGCGCGGTAAAATACCGGGGACGGGAAAAAATCCGTTCGGGAGTATAGCATTCGTGATTGCCAACTACCGGCAGAATCGGCCATGATTCGATTACGCCGGCCGCCGCCTCGAACCAGTCTTCCCATTCCGCATAGTCCTGTCCCACATCCACCAGATCGCCCATGCTGACAAAAAACGCGGCCGCCGGATTGTCCCGATAAGCTTGCCACAGGGTCTTGCGCCATACACGGTAATCCAGGCTTTGCGAATCGCCAAAAATCACGAAGGAAAACGGTTCGGCCTTTAACGGCGCCGTTTTGAAGGAATAGGGGCCGGTCCAGGCACCACCGCTGCCGACCTGATACTGGTAGAGTGTGGCGGGTTTCAGGCCGGACACGGTAACCGTGTGCAGGTTCATGTCAACGGCATCGGTTGACAAAAGCCGAGTTGTCGCCGGCAAAGATACCCCTGGCGCCAAAACAGTCTGACCCGGGCCTGGTTCCCATAGGCGAATCTGCCCGGCCGGCACCGACACGTCCGTGCGCCAGGTTATGGTCTGGCTGGTTCGCGGATCACCCGCCCAAGTCAGGGTAACATGGTCGGGCTCAGCCGACAGCGCGGCGGCGATGCTCCCGCAGCACAACAAAAGCAGTAATGTGATTCCGAGCAGCCGGAGCGGCGAGCGGGACGCGGCCATACAATCCCTCCAAAATTCAAGTAAATTATTTTTTTCAAACCGACAGGATTTTCCGGACCAACAGCCAATACTTAACAATGCCGCAAAAATCGCGGCCATATTTATGGCAAAATGTAAATATTCACACAAGGCATCCTTGCGGTAATTTTTAAGAGAAAAGGCGTGAGTATCATCAACATTGTATCAAGTAAAGTTTTCGACCGCAAAGTCGTGATCCGTTTAAAGGACCGGGTTTGCGAAACATCGGAAGAACTGTTGGGCAGCGAGCTGTTCCGCCGGATTCTGAAGCAGGTTCTGGCCGAACTGGGCCGCCGCCAATCCCGGCTGTTGGACATGTTCCCGGACAAGCGGAATATTTCCGCTGAAGAATTTTCACAGTTGCTGGAAACCATACAATACCTGACCAAAATGCCCATTCATCAGGTGGAACAACTGCTCCCCGGTTCCCGTCAGTTCACCAAAAATCCGGACTTGCTGGCGGAATTCGTGTTTTATGTCTATGACTTTTGGCGCAGTTTCGATCGCTTCCTGATTTGCGATTCCAGTGATGACTCGTTAAACAGCCGACCATACCGCACCTTTCAGACCAGCGCCGAGCAGCTGATGCACGTCATCCGGCATACGTTCCGGGATGTCGACGCCAACATCAGCGGCATGCACCCCAACATTTACCGTCAGGTCACCGCCGGCGCCGGCTTTTCCGCCATCATCGAAAAAAAAGCTTTTGCCTATCCGGACGGGTATGAGGTGTTGAACCAAATCCCGCTCATCCGGAATGTAATGATGTACCCGCCGGTCGTCATCAATCCGCCGATGAATAAACGCACCGGCAGTTTTGAGCGGGTCTTCCGCAACCCCCTCGCCGGCATGGAGTTGGCGCCGGAAGAATGGCTGTGTTATCCGGCCCGAGTCGGCAAACTGCTCGTCAACATTTACTTTCACGAAATGTTTTATGAACTGGGATTTACACTCGCCAACCTGTTCGAACTGGCGGACGACCAGGCGCTGGAACGGCAACGGCCTGACGCGGTATTTCTTTACGGAGTGCCGGGACAGCATCTGGATGATTTCGGCGTCTTCCCCACCGTATTTTACGACGATGAAGAAACCGGCATGCTGATCGGAGCCATTCCCGGCCGACCGGAGTTCGGATATTTCGGCTACCTGAAAAAAATGGCCCTGACCCTGCACAACATTTGTGTCATGAAAGAAAACCGCCTGCCTTTCCATGGCGCATTGTTCCAAATCACGTTGAAAGGCGGCAAGAGGTCGACGATCCTGGTCATGGGCGACACCGGCGCCGGTAAGTCCGAAACCCTGGAGGCGTTCCGCATCCTGGGCGCCGACGAAATCCAGGATATCATCGTGATTGCCGATGACATGGGTTCGCTGGATATCGACGAACAGGGCCGGGTGCTCGGCTACGGTACCGAAGTCGGCGCCTTCGTTCGTCTGGACGACCTTCAGCCCGGCTATGCTTTTGGCCAGATCGACCGCACCATCATGCTCAACGCGGGGCAGGTCAATGCCCGCATCGTGGTGCCGGTGACCACCTATCGCCATGTGGTGCGGGGCTATCCCATTGACATCGTGCTCTATTGCAACAACTTCGACCAAGTCGGCCCGACCACGCCGGTCCTGCAAAAATTCGAATCCACGGAGCAAGCTTTGCCGATCTTCCGCGCCGGCGCCTCCATGAGCAAGGGAACCACGTCGTCAACCGGCCTGACTCACTGCTACTTCGCCAATGTCTTCGGCCCCATGCAGTATCAATCCATACATGACAAACTGGCCGAGCGATACTTCCAGGCCTTTGCGGCTGCCGGAATTTTCGTCGGCCAGATGCGAACCCGTCTGAGCATTTCGGGCTGGGAACAGCGGGGTCCCGAAGAAACGGCGGCAGCTCTATTGGCAGCGATCCGCAACCGTTCCTGAACGACCTTACGGTTTAGTCACGATCACGATTCCCGAATCCGTGACTGTATACCCGTGGGCCCGGTCGGCTTCGTGATTGTAGCCGATCTCCGTGCCTTCCGGAATCCGCAGGCCTTCATCGATGATCGCCCGCTTGATTCTGACATGCCGCCCGATTTCCACACTGTTGAACAGAATGGAATCTTCCACCAAGCTGAAGCTGTTGATCTTGCAGCGTGGTCCGATAATGGACCGGCGCACCGTGCTGCCGCTGGTGATACAGCCGCCGCAGACATACGAACTAATATTTTCACCCCGGCGCCCTTCTTCGTCAAAAACGGTTTTTGCCGGCGGGAGATTCCCCTGGTTCGTCAGGATCGGCCAGCGGTAGTTATACAGATTCAATTGCGGGGCCACATTCACCAGGTCCATATTGGCCTCGTAATAGGAATCGATGGTTCCCACGTCTTTCCAATAGCCCCGTTCCTCCGGCTTCATGCCGGGAATCATGTTGTCCGTGAAATTATACGTGAACACGCGGTCGCCATTGGCCAGCATCATCGGAATGACATGCTTGCCAAAGTCCAGATCCGCGTGTTTTTTCTTGCCTTCCTTCAGCACCTCGATCAATTTTCGGGTGGAAAATATGTAGTTCCCCATTGAGGCGAAGCAAGTATCCCGTTCCGGAATGCACTGGGGGTTCGCCGGTTTTTCCTCAAACGAGCTGACCCGATAGTCCTCGTCCACGGCGAAAATGCCGAACCGGGAAGCATCGGCCACCGGCACCTCCAGCGCGGCGACGGTGATATCGGCGCGGTTCATGATATGGTAACTGATCATTTGGCTGATATCCATTTTATAAATGTGATCGCCGCCAAAAATCGCCACATAATCGGCGTCGGTCGATTCCACAAACCGCAGGAACTGATAAATGGCATCCGCCGTTCCCTTGAACCATTCCTCGCTCTCGCTATTGGTCTCCGGCGAAATGGTGTCGAAAAACTCGCCCATCCCCACCATCCGCGACCAGAACTCCTTGATATGTTTATTCAGGGGATAGGCCCGGTATTGGGTCAGGACATATACCCGCTTGATGCCGGAATTAAACAGGTTGCTGAGGACAAAGTCAATGATCTTGTATTTGCCGCCGAAGTCGACGCAAGGTTTCGGCCGGTTCGTGGTAATCTGCCCCAGGCGCTCGCCCTTGCCTCCGGCCAATACCATCGCGATGGTGTTGCGGGTCACGTTTCCCATGGCGTACATATGCTTTTCCCCTTTCCGCTGCGACGTTTCGGATATCACGATTGATTGTTTATTTTTATTTGACTTTTATCGGCAAAACTCCTTTTTTATTTGGCAGAAAAATTCCTGTCGGCAGGGGATGCAGCAGGATTTGTCGAATCATTCCCTCAAAATCACCATCGCGCCGAAACCGTTTCCCCTCGACGAAAGTTTGCCTGACGGGGTGATACAATGAATTCCCAGCCAAACCAACCCGCGGCGTTCGCAGTTCTCGGCAATCCTGCGCTCTTCCGGCATATTTTGGATCAGGCCCGGGACATCGTTTTGGTTGTCGCCGCGGATACGCGGATTCTTTATGCGAATCAGGCCGCAACGGACGCCTACGGGTATACTGACGCGGAGCTTCCGGCAATGTCGGTTCGCGATCTGCGGGTGCCGGACCAGATGCCCCTGGTACAATCCCAGTTAACCGCAGCATTTTCCAGAGGAATTTCTTTTCGTTCGATCCATCAACGCAAAAACGGCGATCAGTTTCCGGTGGAAGTAAGTTCGCAAAAGCTGCATGCGGCCGATTTCGAGGCAGTAGTCAGCATTGTCCGCGATATCACCGACACGGTTGCCGCCGAAAATTCCTTATTGGCAAGTCAACAGCAGGAACAATGTCTCAACGAGGAGTTGCGGGCGGTCAACGAGGAATTGACGGCCATGAACGAAGAATTGATTCAGTCCGAAGAAAACCTGCGCCGGCAGTTTGAGGAACTGTTTGAAAAGGAGGCCAAGATCCGACGGCAAAACTCGATTCTCTCCTCCCTGCAGGAAACCGCCATTGGTCTGATGCAACGCAAGAACCCCCATGAGGTGTTATCCGCCATCGTGGCTGACGCCACCCGATTAACCGGAACCGCCCATGGCTTCATTTATCTGTTGGACTCGACCGGCAAAGTGTTTCGCCGGACACATGGCCTCGGCATCTATGCACACGATATCGGCCGGGAGATTTCCGCGTCCCGCGGCATTGTCGGATTGGTCCGCCGAACCGGCAAACCTGCGGCGATCAATGATTATGCGGCCTGGAAAGCCCGCAATCCCGATTCTGTCCAATATGATGAAATCACAGCCGTGCTGCAGGTTCCGCTCAAATCCGGCTCGAAGGTGATCGGCACCATTGGCGTAACGTACTGCGATCCCAACAAAAAATTCGACGCGGAAGAATTGGCAACGCTGCTTCCCTTTGCGGAAATGGCTTCCATCGCCCTCGACAATGCGACGCTTCTCCAATCCTATTCACACGAGCTCGCAGAACGCCGCAGCGTCGAAAAGTCGCTGCAGGCTATGATCGATGCCATTCCGGACACCATGTTTGTGCTGGATGAAAGCGGCAGTTTTCTGGACTGCAATACCGGCAAAGGCTTTTTCAACTTGCCGCGCACTTTTTTCATCGGCAAAAACATCGACCAGGTTTTCCCGTCCGCCATCGCGGCTTCCCTGCGCTCTCACATAAACCGGGCCATTGAAACCGGGGTGCTACAGCAGGTCGAATATTTGCTGCCCGTCGGCGGCGAAATTGAATACTATGAAACGCGGATCGCCGTCAGCGGCAACCGCCAGGCACTGGTGATCTGCCGCAATGTTACGGACCGCAAACGAATGGAAGATCAGTTGAAGCATCTGAGTCTGCATGACGCCCTAACGGATTGCTACAACCGGACGTTCTTCGAGGAAGAAATGCGTCGTTTCGGCAAATTGCGGGACCCGCAAGTCTCCCTGTTGATGTGTGATGTCGATGGGCTGAAAATCGTCAACGATTCATTCGGACATGATGCCGGGGATGAGATTCTCAAAAGCGTGGCCAATATTTTGCGGGCCTCCTTCCGCCCCAGCGACCTCATCGCCCGGATCGGCGGCGACGAATTTGTCGTTTTGCTTCCCTGCGGTTCAGAAAAGATCATGACAACCGCTTGTTCCCATATCAAGCAGAATCTGAATGACTATAACACCAACCATCCTACCCGGCCCATCAGCCTTTCCCTGGGCTACGCCGTCGCTCGAAAGGCGCTGGTCGATATGAACACGTTGTTCAAGGAAGCCGACAACAATATGTACCGGGAAAAACTGCATCAAAAAAACAGCGCCCGCAGCGCCATTGTCCAGGGACTGGTCAAAGCTCTGGAAGCCCGCGATTTTATCACGGAGGGGCACGGGGATCGACTGCAGAATCTGGTCGAAAAATTTGCCCGGATGGTGGGAGTGCCGGAATATAGTCTGCCGGACTTGCGCCTATTGGCCCATTTCCATGATATCGGCAAGGTGGGCATTCCTGACCAGATCCTGTTCAAGACCGGTCCATTAACCGAAGATGAATGGAAAATCATGCGTCAACACTGTGAAATCGGTCACCGCATTGCCAATTCCACGCCTGATCTCATACCGATTGCCGACTGGATTCTCAAGCATCAGGAATGGTGGAACGGCAAAGGTTATCCGTTGGGACTCCAGGGCGAAAGCATTCCGCTGGAGTGCCGGATTTTAGCGATTGTCGATGCCTTCGACGCCATGACCAACGACCGTCCGTACCGCAAGGCCCTGCCGCCGGCGGTGGCGGCGTC
Source organism: Negativicutes bacterium UBA1444 (assembly GCA_002329525.1). Taxonomy (GTDB): domain Bacteria; phylum Bacillota; class Negativicutes; order UBA1444; family UBA1444; genus UBA1444. Next base: position 15,802 of record DCTI01000129.1, on the reverse strand, counting down.
GGAACTCGAACGGTGCGCCGGCACCCAGTTCGATCCGGGGTTGGTGGAAACCTTCACTCGTTTGTTGGTTCACCACTGAGTGAAAGAAGAAGGAGTGGCCGGGAATACATCCCCTCGCCACCCCTTCTCGTTATTTTTTCAGCTGATTGTTGCCTTTCGCCGGCGGTGGCGGCGCTGCCACTATTTTGCCGAACGACATTTGCCTGGCAGCGATCTCGATCCGCAATCTTTTTTGCAGTTGCTGGATTTGTCGGAGTTCACCGAGGTCGACGATCGAGAAGACTCGCCCCGGCGAGTCGCAGCGGCCGGTCCGTCCCGCCCGGTGCAGATAGGCTTCCGGATTTTCCGGCAAATCCAGATTGATGACATTATCCAGCCCCGGAATATCCAAACCGCGGGCCGCCAGATCCGACGCGACCAGTACCTGTACCCTCCCGGCGCGATAGTCGGCCATGGCTTGCTGGCGCTCACGCTTGTCGGCGCTGCCATGGAGCCCGGCCGCGGCTATTCCGTGAAAATTCAGCTTCGCAACGGTTTCCGCGATGGCCGGCGCCGTATTGACGAACACCAGCGACCGTTCCGCCTGGATGCTGGCCAGCAGTTTACGCAGGATCAAAATTTTGTCCCGTGTTTCAACGAGAAAATACATGTGACTGATTCCGGCCGGAACGGGCGATGTCTGGGCAAGTTCGGCATGAAACGGATCTTTCAGCCACTGCTCGGCCGCGGTTAGCGTTTTCGCGCTGATCGTGGCCGAAAACAGCAGCAGTTGGCGATCCCGCCTGGTGGTTTTAATCACGGCGGCCACGGTCGACAGATTCTTTTCATCCAGCAACCGGTCCGCTTCGTCCAGCACAATGGCGTTGACCGTCTGGGCGTTGATTTTGCGCTTACCGATCAGTTCGAGCAGTCGCCCGGCCGAGCCAACCAATATCTGTGGCTTTTCCCTGAGCTTCTCGATTTGCCGGGTCACATTCGCATTGCCGACGATGGCGGCCGCTCTGACGGGAACACCCGAATTTTTCGCCAACAACTCGGCTTCCCGAAAAATCTGCAGCACCAATTCATGGGTCGGCGCCAATATAATCGCCTGAACTTCCGGCCTTGCGACATCTGTTTTCTGAAACAGGGGCAGTAAGTAGGCCAGGGTTTTACCGGTACCGGTGGCGGAATCCCCAATGGCATCCCGACCACTCAGAACCGCGGGAATCACCGCCGCCTGAACCGGTGTCGGGACTGTGATCGCTGCTTTGGCGAGCCCCGCAATCAGCGTTTTGTCAAGGCCAAGCTGTTCAAATGAAGTTTGCATGCAATCTCCTTCAAAAGTTGATAATCGGTTTGCGTGTTGACCGAAAGGCTTCATTAGGATTAATTATATCATTTCAACGAGCCGCATTAATAGGACATATCTGCCGGCGTTACCGGATATGGGATACAGGCAATCGAAAATAGCGTATTTTTTTCGGTTTCGCTAGCAGGAATCCTCGCTCCTAAATCGAATTATGGTAGGTATCTAAAATCAGCCCGGTCCACTGCCCGGCAGTGTGACGATACGTACGGGGAAATTTTAAAACACGAAAGGACCGTGAACGCATGAAACAGATGGTCAAACTGGCGGGCGTAGCTGTACTCGGCCTCGCGCTGCTCGTCTCCGCAGGCTGCGGCGGCGGCGCCAAAAAAGCGGATGCTCCCAAGGCCCCGGAAAAAATCACCCTGAAATTCGGTCACCTGGCTGATGAAAAGAACACCTGGCATCTCGGCGCGTTGAAATTCAAAGAAATCGTTGAAAAAAACTCCAAGGGCCGTCTTGAAGTAAAAGTGTATCCCAATGAGCAACTCGGCAAAGAAAAAGATCTGGTCACCAGCATTCAGAACGGCACCGCCGATATCGGCATCTTCGGTGAAACGCTAACCACGTTCGGCGCCAGCAAAACCATTTTGATGGCAACTCCCTACCTGCTGCGCGATTCCGCTCAACTGCACAAAGTGGCCGGCGGCGAGATCGGCAAGGAGATCGAAGCCCAGGTTCTCGAAAAAGTCAAAATTCGGCCGATCGCTTATTTTGAACGAGGCCCCCGCGACCTGACCTCCAACCGGGCCATCAAGACACCGGATGATTTGAAAGGCCTCAAAGTCCGCGTTCCCAACGTACCGCTGTTTGTCGACACCTGGCAGGCTCTGGGCGCCAAACCGATCCCGATGGCGTTCTCGGAAGTCTTCACCAGCCTGCAGCAGGGCGCCATCGATGGGCAGGAAAATCCTTACGCACTGATCAAGAGCGCCAACTTTTTTGAAGTGCAGAAATTCCTGAACAAGACCGGCCACGTCCGTTCCTGGATCTATGTCTGCATCGGCGAAAAACGTCTCAAATCGCTGCCGGAAGATCTGCAAAAAGTTGTTCTGGACGCTGCAAAAGAAATGCAAAAATATGAAAATGAACTGTTCTTAAAGGATGAAAAAGCGCTGGAAGCTTTCCTGAAGACCAAGATGACCTTCGTCGACGTGGACATCGCCGCGTTCCAGGCCAAATCGAAAGACGCGGTCCTGGCCAAGTTTGACGCGGNNGTTTGATGCAGACCAAAAAGCGTTGTACAACAAAATCGTCAGCATGAAGTAACCCTGTCCGACATGAATCCGAGCGGAGGATGTCCGAAATAAAGGGCATCCTCCCCTCTTTAATCTGGAGGTCTCTCGTGAATAAGTTGTTTAAGGTTCTCGACCAATTCATGTGGCTGGGTTCGTTGCTGAACATGTTCATGTTGGTTGGCGTCGTGTTATTGCAGGTATTTGCCCGGGTCGCCTTGCCGCAGGTCCCCGCCTGGACGGAAGAGGCTTCCCGCTTCTTCTTCATCTGGGCCGTAGGATTCGCCGCCGGTCCGGCCGTCCGTGAACAAGCGTATGTCGACGTGGATTCTTTTACGTTGCATCTGCCGGAAAAAGTCCAATTATGGCTGGCCATTTTAATCGATGCAACATTGACAATTTTTTCCGGCGTCATGGCCTATGAATCGACAAAGTTGACCATCGCCGTGGAAGGTCAAACTTCTGCCGCCTTGATCTGGCCGATGAACGTGTTTTATGCTGCGGTATGGCTGCAAACCACCATGCTTACCTTGTACCTCGCCCGTTCCGTTGTCCGTATGATTCAAACCGGCAGCATCAAAAATGAAGAAGCGGGCGTCAAGGGAGGCGAAGCACTATGATGGTCTATGTTCTATTTGCCGTTTTCCTCGGTTGTGTCATGCTGCGGATGCCTATCGCCTTCAGCTTGGGTTTTTCTTCTTTTGTGTATATCGCGTTTTCCGATATTCCGCTCAGCATCATCCCCGAGCGCATGTTTTCCGGTATTGATAGCTTTGTGATCCTGTGCGTTCCCGGCTTTATTCTCGCCGGCAACCTGATGAACGTCGGCGGAATTACTGAACGAATCATCAAATTCTGTCTGGCCATCGTCGGCCATATCCGGGGTGGGCTGGCCCTGGCCAATGTCGGCGCCTCCATGGTCTTTGCCGGCATCAGCGGCACTGCCGTTTCCGATGCGGTCAGCATCGGCACCATCATGATCCCGGCCATGGTTAAGCGGGGGTATGGCAAGGAATTTTCCGGCGCCGTCACCGCTTCCGCCTCTACGATGGGCCCGATCATTCCCCCCAGCTTGCCGATGGTCATCGCCGGCACCGTAACCGGCCTTTCCGTCAGCCGTCTGCTTGTAGGCGGCATCATACCGGGTATTTTGCTTGGTATTGGCATCGGCGGGGTTGCCTATTTCATTTCGGCCAAGCGGGGCTACCCCAAAGACGAGCGACTCCCGTTCAAGGAGATCGTTCATAGTTTCTTCGGTGCATTCTGGGCAATTCTCATGACCTTGATCATTCTTGGCGGAATTATGGGCGGCATCTTCACTCCCACCGAAGCCTCCATGGTTGCCGTATTTTATGCCATTATCGTCGGCTTTTTCGTTTATAAGGAACTGAAACCGTCCATGCTGCCGAAGATTTTCTTTGAATCAACTGTTACAACGGCTTCCCTAATGGTACTGGTCGGTTTCGCCAACGTGTTTGCCTGGATCCTGACCAGCGAAGAAATTCCCCTGATGGTTACCACCGCCATGCTGGATATCTCCCGAAATCCCATGGTGTATATCTTGTTGGTCAATGTCCTGCTCATTTTTGTCGGCATGTTCATGGAAACCATTGCCGCATTGATGATTCTGATGCCCATCTTGCTGAAACCAGCCATCGAGTTGGGCATCGATCCGATTCAGTTCGCGCTGATGTGCGTTCTGAATCTGGTCATCGGCCTCACCACGCCGCCGGTCGGCGTGTGCCTGTTTGTTGCTTCCGCAATCGCCAAAGTATCCATCGGCAAACTGACCTGGGCGCTGCTGCCATTCATCGGCATCAGCCTCGTGGTCCTGCTCCTCGTCAGTTATGTCCCACAAGTCACTTTGTGGCTGCCTTCCGTGGTATTTGGCAGATAGGGTTGAGATTCCCCACAACCAATAAAATGTTTCCGGCCACCCGTCCGCGCGGGTGGCTTTTCTATATATGAAAAAACCGCTTATAAAAGCGGTTTCTGCAAAATGGCATCCCTTCAATTTTTTGTGCTGATCAGCCCCAAACTTCTTTGTTGATGACAGTCGGCGGAACTTCGCCGTTCATGGCGGCGAGAATATTGCGGACTGCAATCAATCCCATATTGGTTCGGGTTTCAATCGTTCCGCTGGCGACATGCGGCAATAGGACCGCATTTTCACATTCCAGCAACTCCGGTTCCACTGCCGGTTCATTTTCATATACGTCAAGCCCGGCTCCCCAAATTTCGCCGGATTTCAGGGCCTTCACCAAGGCTTTTTCGTCAACCACCGGACCACGGGATGTATTGATCAAGACCGCGCTTTTCTTCATGAGTTTGAATTCATTCGTACTGATCAAGTGATGCGTCGATGGCATCAACGGCACATGAACGGAAACAAAATCCGCTTCCTTGAGCAGCGTTTCTTTGTCAACCAGTACCCCGCCGGTTTCCGCTTCGAATGCTGGATTGGGCTGAATATCATTATATAGGATTTTCATCTTGAAACCTTTGGCCTTGGCCGCAAAATTGCCGCCAATGCGCCCCGTTCCAATAACGCCCAGCGTCTTGCCGGTAATATCAAGCCCCAGCAAAAGCATGGGACCCCATCCTTTATACTTGCCGTCCCGCAAATATTTGTCGGCTTCCACCACTCGCCGGGCCGTGGCAAACAACAACGTCCAGGCAAGATCCGCCGTCGCATCCGTCAGCACATCCGGCGTATTGGACACCATAATCTTGTGCCGCGTCGCCGCCGCGACATCAATATTATTAAATCCCACGGCATAATTGGCAAATATTTTGCATTGTGGTCCTGCTGCGGCGAAAACCTCTTCATCGATGGTATCTGTCAACAGGCACAGCACAGCATCCCGTCCCCGGACCTTCGCCAGCAGTTCGGCCCGCTCCAGAACCCTGTCATCAGGGTTGATTTCAATATCACAATGTTCCTGCAACAAATCGATTGCCGGTTGCGGCAACATCCGGGTAACGTACACATTTGGTTTCTTCATTATTGATTCCTCCATTCGAAAACGGACTTACTCCTTGTTCTATACCCATGAAAAATTCTGCTACATCAACGCTTTGGGCAGGAAGGTGGTTAACGCCGGAATATAGGTGATCAGGGCCAGCACAGCCAACCCAATGAAAAAGGGAACCCAAACCCCTTTGCACAGTCGCTCGATATTCAATCCGGAAATGCTGCAGATGCTGAACAGCACACCACCGACCGGCGGCGTGACCAAACCAAGCACCAGATTGAAGCAAACCACGATCCCCAGATGAACCGGATCTATGCCAAGTTGCGCAGCCATGGGCGCGATAACCGGCGTGACAATCGTGATGGCCGGCGCGGTTTCCAGTGGGATACCCACCAAAATCAGCAAAAGATTGATTAACAGCAGCACGACCATGGGGGAGGTGCTGATTTGACCAATGGCTTCAATGATCATTTGCGGGAGCTGCTCGGCGGCTATAATCCAGGCAAAAGGTTCCGACAGTCCGAGCAACAGCATCACCATGGCCGACTCAACGCTTGAGTTAAGAAGGATATCGGGAATACGGCGCAACTTGATTTTTCGGTAGAATATTCCGCCGACTATCAGAGCATAGGCGGCCACGACGCCTGCCGCTTCGGTGGGAGTAAAAGCCCCGCCAAGAATGCCGCCCATGATAATGACCGGCATAAACAAAGCCGGCAAGGCATTCCAGGCTCCAGTCATGACTTCCTTCAGCGTTGCTTTCTTTTCCAGCGGGTAGTGTCGCTTTTTCGCAACATAATACATATATGTCATTAATCCTGCCCCAAGCAGCAGTCCAGGCACCACCCCGCCGAGAAACAAGGCGCCGATAGATACATTCGCAATAACGCCATATAGAATGAATGGAATGCTCGGCGGAATAATCGGCCCCATGCAGGCGGCCACCGATGTTACCCCCGCCCCAACCTCTTCGTCATAACCGGCTTGCTTCATCGCCGGGATCATGACCATACCGATAGCTACCGCCGTAGCTACGGCCGAACCAGAAATAGCGGCAAAAATCGCGCTGGCAAGAATTGTGGCCAACCCCAATCCACCGCTGATGTGTCCCATGAGCAGACGCGCAAACTTCACCAAATCATTCGTCAGTCCCCCCTCGTTCATGAAATTGCCCGACAAAATGAACAAGGGAATCGCCAGCAACGGGAACGCCGCCATGCCGGCAAAGGTTGTCTGTATCAACATCGTCAACGACAAATCTTCCTGCAGCAGGACATAGACCATGGCGGAGCCACCCAGTCCGATTGCGATGGGGATGCCCACTGCCAGCAATATGACAAAGCTTCCAGCAAATGCAGTCAGCATCTTATTCCCTCCCCGTCGGCCCGGCAGCCAAAAAATCAACCAGCTGCTCAATGGTGATCAACAACATTATCAAAAAACCGATCGGAAGCGCCGCATAGGGAATACTCATGCTAATTCCCACAGTTGATGACATTTGGTGAATATTCATGATCGTCTGATCAAAACCATAATAGGTCATCAAACCCAAAAAAATCAGCATGCAGACATAGCCGATTCCTTGCACCCATCGGCATGCTCCGGGCGGCAAACTATCTGTAAGCGAGGTGATTCCTACATGCATCCCTCGTTTCAAACCGACGGCGCCTCCCATCATCGTAGCCCAAACTACCGCATATTGACAAAATTCATTAGTCCAGGTCGACATTCTGCCGATTACGTATCGTCCAAACGCTTCGTAAGGAACCAAGATAGCAATAGCAGCCAAGGATACCATGGCCGCCCAGCCGGCCAGCGTAAGCAGCACTCCATTGAATTGACGCAGGATTTGCACAGAAACCTCCCCCTCAGCAAGCCTTGAAAAACAGGGATCAGACGCCCCATCCAACAGGACGGAGCGTCTGACGATCCTTGGTGTTATTTCGTGTTCATGATCGCATCGATTTTATCTTTGCCGAACTGCTTGGAGAATTCATCGAAGGCTGGCTGCATGGCTTTCTGCCAAGCCGCTTTGTCCACGTCGCGAGTGACAACGAGGCCCTTGCCTTCCATTTCCTTCAGTTTTTTGTCTTCATCGTCGCGGTTGAGTTTTCGCTCAAACGCAGCAACTTCTTTGGCGGTTTTCTCGATGATTTCCTGATCCGCTTTCGGAATCTGATTCCATTTCTTCATGCTGACAACGAATAATGCAGGCGAATATACATGGCCGGTCAGAGAGAAATATTTTTGAATTTCATATAGCTTGGAGCCATAGAATACGGCAACCGGATTCTCCTGCCCGTCAATAACTTTTTGCTGCAGAGCGGAGTATACTTCGCTCCAGGCCATCGGAGTCGGATTCAGTCCGGCCGTTTTAAACGCCAGCATGTGCGCCTTGTTTTCCATAGTACGGATCTTCATCCCTTTGGCATCTTCCGGGACTTTAACCGGCCCCTTATTATTCGTAACATGACGGAAACCGTTTTCCCAGAAAGCCAGCCCTTTCAGGCCGGTTTTGTCCATGTCGGCCAATAATTGTTTGCCGATGGAGCCATCCAGCACTTTATCCACATGATTGAAATCGCGGAACAGGAACGGGATATCAACGATCAGCATTGACGGGCTGAAATTGCCGACAGGGCCGGTCGAGCCGACATAAATGTCGATGGTTCCCTGTTGCAGGGCTTCGAGCATTTCGCGTTCACCTTTTGCCAGTTGACTGTCCGTGTATACCGTGACCTGGATACGGCCGTTGGTGCGTTCTTTCACCAAATCACCGAATTTTTTTGCCCCTACTGCGTAGGGATGTGTGGCAACCTGTGTCATTGTGACTTTGAGATTCGCTTTGTATTCACCCTTCGGCGCATCTTTCGCCGTATCGGCAGGCTTTTTGTTCCCGCCGCAGCCGATCAGAGACAATGCAACCATCAATACCAGCACAAAAGTAATGACCCGTTTCATTCCCACACCTCATTTTTTGTTTTTTCTTTCCGGACTTACCTCACAAAGAAAAACCGTCCCTCCCTTCTGATTTACTACGTCCTTGCTTGCCGATTCTCCTGCCGCCAACCAAAGAATCCTAAATTTTTGGATTTTCGGGATGAAGCATAGTAGCGATTACTTTGTCCAACACTTCATCTTCCCAGATCTTTTTCCAGTCTTCCCGCAGCACCAGTCGATTTCCGAGATCGATGGCGACCATGCAGGCATCCGACACTTTGACATTGGGCCCCATCTTGCCCAGAAAGTTCGCCGTCAAATTATATACATGACCGGTCAGAAACGATTCGGCCGCCGCGCGGGGAATTCCCCTTCGTTCGGCTTCTTTTACGGTTTCAGCCATGGCGTACAATGTCGTCGCCCCGAGAAGTTCCACTAATGTCGGCTCCAAAAACGCGATATCCCGAATCCCCATGACATAACTGTTTTCCACGGGAGCGAACATCATTTCGCAAACACTCCGGGCCTTGGCGAAATTTTCGTCCTCGCCCTGAATCTTCGCAAGCACGATATCCTGCTTGCCGGCAATTCCGCCAAAATAATCATGCCGCGATTCGTAGGTGTCTTGATCCAGAAAATAAGACGGATGGCACGGATGCGTCACCACAAAGGTGCAATCATCCCGAAGCGCCAGCTCTCTTGCCACGGCTGCCGCCGGGTCAAGAATGATCAGCGTCGACCCTGCAGTCATCATTTTCACGATCCCCACGGACACAATCTTGATAATGGTATCCGGCACGGCAAGAATTACGATGTCGCTTTGCGGCACTGCCGTTTCGGCAGAAACCGTATCAAATCCCCGTTCCCGGATCGCCGCAGCGCCCGCCGGCGACGTTTCGCAAAAATTCAATTCCACGGTGTCCAGATGTTTGGCCAGGTTGTTCGTAACCCGGGTTCCCATTTTACCGCCTGCGCCGATCACACTGACAATCATTTTTTTTGTCACGCTAACACCCCTTCTTTATCGTTTTCTGTCCATAACGGTTTGAACCGCGGCCACAATGTCCCGCACGCCCATGCCATAGCAGTCGAGTACGGCTTCCGCCGGCCCGGAACCGGGGAATACATCCTGCAGACCAATCCGGCCGATCGGCGCAGGACAGTGATCCGTACTAATTTTGGCGATCGCATCCGCGAGCCCGCCGATGATATTATGATCTTCCACCGTAACGGCAGCTTTGCACTTTTCCAGGATCGTCGCGATTCCTGGCGTATCAATCGGTTTTAGGGTATGAACATCCGCCAGGGTGACTTTAATTCCCTGTTCATTGAGAAGCGCCGCCGCTGCCAGAGCCCGGTTCATGATGAAGCCGTTGGCGAACAGGGCTGCGTCGTTGCCGTACTCCTTGAGAATTCTGATTTTCCCGAGTTCAAACGGTGTTTCCGGGTCGTAAACGATATGTTCACGCCCGCTGCCTGCCCGCAGATACACGGGTCCATCGATGTTGGCAATGGCCTTGACCGCATGGTAAACCTGATGTTCATCTGCCGGCGCCACTACCGTGATCCCGGGAATGCTGCGTACAATCCCCAGATCCTCAAAAAACTGATGCGTCACACCTTCCCGTTCACCGCCGAAAACGCCGCTGTTGATGCCGATAAACTTCACATTCAGGTGCGGATACGCCACAAATGTTCGCAACTGCTCACAGGCCCGCATCGTGATAAACCCGCCATACGTGGCAACGAAGGGAACCAATCCGGTGCTGGCGAGGCCGGCGGCGACCGCGACGGCATTCTGTTCGGCAATCCCGACTTCTATATACCGGTCCGGATATTTTTCCGCAAACGGAGTGGCCCGCATGGCCTTCAAAGAATCCGGCGACACCAACATAAACCGGTCGTCATCGACTGACAAATCCATCAGCGCTTTGGTGAATGCTTCCCGTGTGCCTTTGTAACTAAGCATTGGCATTCCCTCCCAAAACTTCTACGGCCACAGCCAGTTCTTCATCCGTAGGAACCCGTTTGTGCCAGGAATTATCGTTTTCCATATAAGGAAGCCCCTTACCCTTAATGGTCCTGGCGATAATAACCGAAGGCTCTGGCGTTTTCTTGGCGTTTTCGATGGCGTGGATAATCTGTGAAAAGTCATGCCCATCGATTGTCTGACAGTGCCAGCCGAAGGCTTCCCACTTTGGCAGGATTGGCAGCAAACCGCTGACCTCTTCAACCGCTCCACCGCTCTGCCAGCCATTGTGATCAATGAAAGCGATCAAATTGCCTAATTTATACTTCTTAGCACACATGGCCGCTTCCCAAACAATTCCTTCCTGGATTTCGCCATCCCCCAGAACAACGTAAGTGGTATACGTTTTTTTTCGGTACTTGGCTGCAAGTGCCATGCCAACCCCGATGGAAAGGCCATTTCCCAAGGATCCGGAAGTCATGTCGATTCCCGGCGTTTTCTTCATGCATGGATGACCTTGCAAGAGACAACCCAGTCCCCGGAGTCCCTTGAATTCTTCCACAGAAAAATATCCTTTCCGAGCCAGTGCGGCGTACAACGCCGGACAGGCATGCCCTTTGGAAAGGATGAAGCGATCGCGGTCCGACCATTGGGGATTGGACGGATCAATATTCAGTTCACGGAAATACAGAGTTGTGATGATATCCATGGCGGAAAGCGCAGGGCCCGGGTGTCCATCCTTCGCGTCATGCACCATCCTTACGACATCCAGTCGCAATTGATTCGCCGTCATCGACAATTGCGCCACATTTCCGGTATCAAGCATAACCATACTCCCTCTTTCCATCTTTTGATCGTATGCACCCTGCATTTATCTTGGCAAAAGGTATGACGTTTGATGTTTAATCAAAAATTATCATAGCCAGCTTCTCCCTGTCAAGATTTAATTTGAAAATTCTGCGGAAAAAATCAAATTCACATAAAAATTGGACACTCACTTCCCGCTTGGTAAGTGAGTGTCCAAAAGCAGATCCTCGCCGGCGAAGTCCCCGCAAAATCACTTGAATACGAGATATTCCCATACTTCCATGGAATCAATCACAGCCCGTTCGGCGGCCGCAAAGTTGCGTTTTTCGACGGCCGCCAATATTTTTTGGTGGGTCTCCGTAGATTCAAGGCTGAAATTGGTATGTTTGTATAAACTTTGCGCAATATACGGTTTGAAGTACTGCATAACAAACTTGTAGATTGTTTCCAGGGGACGGTTCTTGCTGGCGCGACCCAAAATATTATGAAATTCCAGATCATAGGCCAATAGTTCGTCGTATTCCTGTTTCTCTTTATTTTTCAGCTCATTCATTTTGGCGTAACAGTTTCGCAATTCCCGGATGTCTTCTTCGCCTGCATTGCGAATGACCAGACGAATTACATTCACTTCCAAAATCAGCCGCAATTCCTTTAATTCGTCAAAACTTGGCTGGGATACAATCAAGTTGAACAACAGCGGATCAAATAAAACTTCCCCGCCCCGATTGGATACATACGTGCCATCACCGCGTTTAATCTCAATAATGCCAAGCGCCGAAAGTATTTTCATCGCTTCCCGCACCGATCCCCGGCTGACGGAAAGCATCCGGGCCAACTCCATTTCCGGCGGCAACCGGTCCCCCGGCAACACTTTTTTTGTCAAAAGCAATTCCTTGATGCTGTTCACAATATAGTCCACTGATGATGCATTGGGCTTGGACGTCAGCAAAGCCGACAGTTCCACGCTCTTATTGGGTTCCGCTTTCACAGCATCCTTCTCCCTCGCAACTAACTTTGAGCAATAAATTGCCATTATTTGTTTGTATTCGGCGCAAAACGGTTTGGACCTTCAACATGAACCGTTATTTTTGTCCCGTACCCGGTCCACATCGGACCGGATTTGGGACGGTTTATGTACCAACATCACTATTTGTTTGATTTTTTAGTTTACGCGCCAGTGTCGATTTGGGCACCCCCAATTTTTCTGCCGCCTTGCGCAGACTTCCCGCCGCCTGAACCGCATCCCGGATAATCCGTGTTTCAAACTCATTCACCCGCGCCGGCAGAGCTTCCGCCAGCGGTCGGGCCGCCAGAGCCGCCATCATGTTGGGAGCAATCCGCCGCAGCAATTGCTCCGCATCATTCGTCTGCAAAACATCCTCCCGGTAAAACGACAACCGTTGGCAAAAATTGACCAATTCCCGCACATTGCCGGGCCAGTTGTACCGCAGCAAATATGGCAATATTTCCTCAACATACTGCCAGTTGGGCCCGGATTGCAGCGTCGCCAGAAAATGCCGACACAGCAGGGGAATATCCTGAACACGTTCTTTCAGGCTCGGAATTTCCAGATAAAGAACATTCAGGCGGTAATACAGATCTTCACGCAATTTCCCCGCCATCACCAATTCATGCGGCAATTTATTGGCGGCGGCAATGACGCGGATGTCGACGGGAATGGTCGTGTCGCCGCCCACCCGCAGGACTTCTTTTTCCTGCAATACCCGCAGCAGACGCCCCTGCAATTCGATCGGCAACGCATCAATTTCGTCGAGAAACACCGTCCCGCCGTGTCCCATCTCAAACAGGCCGAGTTTTCCCTTTCGTTTGGCGCCGGTAAAGGCGCCCTCATCATAGCCGAACAGTTCGCTTTCCAGCAAAGTGGGCGGCAACGCCGCGCAATTGATCGCCACGAACGGATAGCGCTTCCGCCGCCCCGCCGCATGGATTCCCTGCGCAAACATCTCTTTGCCGCTGCCTGACGGACCATAAATTAGCAGAGTCAGATCCGACAAAGCGTACTTGGTCGCCATCTCCTTGGTTTCGAGCAGTCGCGGCGACTCGCCGACGATGTCTTCCAGCCGGTATTTGGCTGCAAAACGGTTTTTCACCATTTCCCGCCGCAGCCGGTGCTCAACCTGGATCAGGCGGGAAGCATCCTGAAAGGTAGCGACGGCGCCCATAATCTCGGTTTCGTCCTTGATTGGCACACGGTTGGTAACGATCTGCACGCCGCCGCCCAAATCTTGCAGCTCGCCGATCTCCGCCTTTCCGGTGTGTAAAATTTCATGCAGTTGGGAATTGGGAATAATCTGTTTCGCCTGCTTGCCGATGGACTGACTGGCCTTGACATTCAGCATCCGTTCGGCGGCCGGATTTAAAATTTCCAGTCTTCCTGCCGCGTCCACCGCAATGATGCCGTCGTAAACGCTGTCCAAAATCGCTTTCAGGCGATAAGCCCGCCGTTTTTCTTCGCGTCGGAGCCGCGCCACCTCCACCGCCTGCAACAGCGTTTCCCGGATCGTGTCCCGGCTCGCCCGNNGTAGAAAAACGGCGGGCAAGCCGTTTTTTTGAGCTTCCGGCACAGTTTGTCCGCCGCCGACAACACAATAGTCGCCTTCCTGCGACAAATCGGCAATGAGTTTTTCCAGGTCGGCCTGACTATGGAACACCAGCTCGGTAATCGTAATATCCATGGCCTTTTCCAGCAATCGCATGCCAACAAATGGCTTGCCAAAAGAGGTAATCGCAATTCGGCGCGAGATTTTCCGCGCTTCCTCACACGATTCCATAATGTCGTACAAGCCGGTATTAATATTTACCACCGGCGCGCTATAGTGCCGGGCAATATAATCCGACGTCCCCCCCCGGCTGATAAAAACATCCACTTCCGGGCCCGTGAGCCGATCAATCGCTTCTCCCGCCAAATCCATTCCGCCTTTGTAAACTTCCAGCGGAACATTCAGCTCCCGGGCGATCTCGAGCGCCGCATCTTCCAAATCCTTGAACGGTGAAATCATAACAATTCGACTCATTTTCCCCGCATCCTCATCCTCATGTTATTTCAGCATAACCGTCTTCTCTGATTGTAACCATTCCCGGCCGGAACGCCAAGCTTTTTTCGCAAAATTATGGCACGAAAATTGCATAATATATTTCAAATATACGATAATATTACTCAAAGGAGGAAAACAAAATGCAACGACTGGGAGCTTTGGAAGGGATCACCGTACTCGACCTGACACGCGTGCTGGCCGGGCCATTTTCCAGCATGATGATGGCGGACATGGGGGCCAATGTCATCAAAATTGAGGAGGCCGGAAAGGGAGCCGACTGTCGGCAAATGGGGCCTTTTAAAAATGGGGAAAGCGCCTATTACATGAATCTCAACCGGAATAAGAAAGGCATGACGCTGAACCTGAAGTCGCCAAAGGGAAAACAGATTTTTAAGGATCTTGTGAAAAAGGCCGACGTCGTACTGGAAAACTATCGCCCCGGCACAATGGCCAAACTCGGCTTAGGGTATGACGTGCTCAAAGAAATCAACCCCGGAATCATTTACGCGGCGGTTTCCGGCTTTGGCCAATACGGGCCGTATACCAAACGGCCCGGCTACGACATCATCAGCCAGGCAATGAGCGGTCTGATGAGCACCACCNNGCCATGGGCGACGTTTTGGGAGGATTGTCCGTCACCATCGGTATTTTAGCCGCCATTTACAACCGCTCCCATACGGGGCTCGGCCAAGTTGTGGACGTCGCGCTGGTTGATTCGGCCGTCGCCAGTCTGGAAATCATCAATATGATCTACCTGGTGGAAAATCGTCTGCCGCAACGGATCGGCAATCGTTACGAATCGGTCTATCCCTACGACTCCTTCCAGGCTAAAGACGATCTGGTGATTATCGGCGCCGGCAATGACAAATTGTTCGGCTTATTCGCCAAACACATCGGTCGTCCGGAGCTGGTGGACCACCCCGACTATGCCAAAACGCGCGATCGCGTAAAAAATCACGTTGCGGTCAAACAGTTCGTGGAAGAATGGACCAAAACCAAAACAGTCACGGAAATCGTCGACGAACTGTTAGCCATCGGCGTTCCGGCGGCGCCGATCTACAATATTGCCCAGGTTGTTGCGGATCCGCATATCGGCGGCGCCCGCGAAATGTTCGTCGATATCGTTCACCCCAAAGCCGGTCCGATTAAAATCACCGGTTCGCACATCAAGCTTTCCGATACAAAATCCAGCATTCGCACCCCGTCCCCTGCACTGGGCGAGCATAACGAAGAAGTTCTGTCGACGATGCTGGGCATGAGCAAAGAGGAAATTGAAGCATTGAAGCAGGAGGGGGTTCTTTAAGTTGTTCAAACAATTGCCATCGTCAGTTACAATTACCGAAGTTGGTCCGCGCGACGGGTTTCAGAACGTAAAAACGTTCATTCCTACCGCCGATAAAATCGCGATCATCGAAGGCCTCATCGCCGCCGGACTGAAAAAATTCGAACTTACTTCGTTTGTTTCGCCGAAA
>DCTI01000120.1:2418-19706 GCA_002329525.1 Negativicutes bacterium UBA1444 | reverse complement strand
AGCTACCAGCTGCTCCACCCCGCGATGTGAAAACCATTATAAAGGAAATGGTGGAGGGGGTTGGATTCGAACCAACGAAGGCGAAGCCGGCAGATTTACAGTCTGCTCCCTTTAGCCACTCGGGAACCCCTCCATATGTGTGTCGTTGGAGCTGGCGATGGGATTCGAACCCGCAACCTGCGGTTTACAAAACCGCTGCTCTGCCGTTGAGCTACGCCAGCAAACACTTGATACTTCTTCAGTGACAAAGAGAATTATACAGCAGGCTTTTCGTTATGTCAATGCCCAAAGAAATAGAAATAGGAAAACAACGCCAGCAGAATTCGATAGTAGGCAAAGGAGGCCAGTGTCGAACGGTTCAGAAAACGCAGGAACCAGATGACGGATAGATAGGCCACGAAAAAGGATACCACGAACCCGATGGCGATCATCTGGAAATCAGCACCGGAAAGACGGGACCAGCTTTTTGCGAGGTCATATACACAGGCCATCGTCATGAGCGGCAGGGCGATAATGAAGGAAAAGTCCGCCGCCGTCTTGCGGTCAAGCCCGAAAAACAGGCCGCCGGAAATCGTGGAACCGGAGCGGGAAAAACCCGGCCACAGGGATAATATCTGGAACAGTCCGACGATCAAGGCTTGTTTGATCGTCATTTGCTCGACGTCCGTCGTTTCCGGTTTGCGGCCGCATTTTTCGGCAGCAAGCATCAGCAGGGCACCCAGAACCAGGCCAATGATGACCGTAAAAGAAGAGAAGAGGTGGCGTTTGATGATTCCATGGGCCAGGAACCCTACCGCCGCGACCGGCACAATCCCGGCGGCAATATGCCATACGGTCAGCCCAGGGGTTTTGCGGAACCAGTCTGCCGGGTTCATCAGCTTCAGATATTTATCCCGGTATAAAAACGCAACCGACAAAATTGCTCCCAGCTGAATAAAAACTGCAAACACGGAAGCAGCTTCGCCGTGAAATCCCAGCAGGTCCTCTGCCAAAATCATATGGCCGGTTGAGGATACCGGCAAAAACTCGGTCAATCCCTCAACAATCCCGACAACGACAGCAATGAATACATCGTGCACGATTCCGTTTCTCCTTCGGCTTTTGTCTTACCAATAGTCGCCATTATACACCCGAAACCGTGCCGCGGCAACATTTTTTCAGCAATTCCAGCACCGTATAGTCCGAAGGAAAAGCCAGGGGCGGCGGATTGTCCAGATCGTGCCAGCCCACCGCGTCCACATCGTCACCCGCCTGCAAACAGCCACCGACAATGTCCGCCTGAAACCAGATTCCCACCGTGTGGGTTTCCGGGTTGTGAAAATTCGAAAGAACGGTAAACACCGGACCCAGCTCCACTTCCAGGCCGGTTTCCTCGCGAAATTCCCGTCGCGCCGCTTCCCGAACGTCCTCGTCATATTCGACGTAGCCGCACGGGATGCACCACAGTCCGGGATATGTCGAATGCTTCGCCCGCCGGGCCAGCAAAATACGTTGGTCGCTTGTCTGCAGGATCACAGCCACTCCGACAACGGGATTCTCAAAAAAAATATAGCGGCATTCCCGGCACACCAGCCGTTCCCTGCCCTTGATGTGTCGTAGTTCCAAGACGCCGCCACATTTGGGGCAAAAGGAGAACCGCCGGATCCGGTCGTTCACCGGGTTGCCCCCGACACTGCAACGGCCAGGGCAATCGAGTTCATTTTGTTTTGCGGGCTGTCGGCGCGGGAAGTCAGGACAACGGGTGCGGCGGCACCAATCACGATGCCGCCCAGCGGGGCATTCGCAAAGTATACCAGCGATTTATAAAGGACATTGCCGACTTCGATAAAAGGAACCACCAATACATCCGCCAAGCCGGCGACTTCGCCGCCAATCCCTTTGTGCTTGGCCGCAGCCACGGACACCGCATTATCCAGGGCCAGCGGGCCATCGATCCGGCAGCCCCGGATTTGTCCCCGCTCCGCCATCTTGGCGATTAACGCCGCATCTTCCGTGGCCTTCATTGCCGAGCTGACGGTCTCCACCGCCGCCAGCATGGCGACCCGCGGTTCCGGGTTCCCCAGCGCCCGCGTCACCTGAATTGCATTTTCAATGATTTGCACCTTCTGCGGCAAGTCCGGCGCAATGTTAATCGCCGCATCCGTCAGCGTCATCAGCCGTTGATGTCCCGGCGCTTCAAAGACAACAATATGGGACAGCAGGGCGCCGGTACCCAGCCCTTCCGCTTTGTTCAGCACGGCCCGCATAAAGTCAGCCGTACCCACCAGCCCTTTCATCAGCACCTTCGCAGAGCCGCCACGCACGAGCGCCGCCGCACGCCGGGCTGCCAGGCGGACATCCGGTTCGTGCTCGATTTCAAAGCTTTCGGAATTAACCCCTTCCTTCCGGCAAATCCGGGCAATCGCTTCGGCATCACCAACTAGGATGGCATCGGCAATCCCGGCTTGTTTGGCGGCGTTGACCGCCGTCAAAACATCGGCATGCGCCGCCGCGGCCACGGCAAGTTTGACCCGGTTCATCCCGCGGGCCGCCGCAATGATCTCCGCAAATGAACGGAACATATGCACTCCTCCCCCAAAATATTGAATCCCTTGTCGATAAAAATGCCGGCTGCCGCCACACTGGGTGGAAAGCAGCCGGCATGGCAGCGAAATCAGCGCATCGAAGCATTGCTCAATTCTGGCAGCGCGCGCCGATTCTTTCAGGCAACTCTGCCGCTAATCCTCGTCGCCAAAACAGATGCCCATGGCTCGTCCCGCCTTCACCAACTGGTCATCCGACGGCACATTGTGCGGTTTGCCCACGACATCCGCAATCGGCACCGAAGTAATCTCGTTTTTCTGCAGTGCCACCATCCGGCCAAACTCACCCCGGCAAATGCACTCGACCGCCGCCACTCCATACCGGGTCGCCAATATTCGGTCGAAGGCCGTCGGCGTCCCTCCCCGTTGTAAGTGGCCGAGGACTGTGCAACGGGACTCGATTTCGGTCCGCTGTTCGATCTCATTGGCCAGTTTTTCGCCAATGCCGCCCAGACGTATTTTTTCCGGGCTGTCCTCGACGATCCGTTTGACCGTCATGGCCCCGCCAATCGGCGCCGCCCCTTCCGAAACGACAATGATGCTGAAGCGTTTGCCCCGTTCAACCCGATCCCGAACCTTGCGGACAATCACATCGATATCATAGGGAATCTCCGGAATCAAAATGACATCAGCGCCGCCGGCCATCCCGGCATGAAGGGAAATCCAGCCGGCATAGCGGCCCATGACCTCCAGAATCATTACCCGGTGGTGGGACTCGGCCGTGGTGTGAAGCCGGTCCAGCGCCCAGCTGGCGACCCCGACCGCGGAATCAAAGCCGAAAGTCCGTTCGGTCAAAGGAATGTCATTGTCAATCGTTTTTGGCACACCGACCACTTTGACGCCCAACTTCTCCAGTTCCAGCGCTACGGCATGCGTTCCGTCGCCGCCGATCAGGACCAGAGCCTGGATGCCGTTGCTTTTCAGGTTTTCCAGGATGCGGTCCGACATATTGCGGAAAACGTGTTTACCATTTTCTTCGACCCGGTAGTGAAAAGGATTGTCCCGGTTCGTGGTTCCCAGAATCGTTCCCCCGCGTGGCAGTATGCCGGCAACGTCCCTATCCCGCAACGTAACCACCATANNTGAAATCCGTTTTGGATTCCTTTCACCGTCATGCCCTTGCCCAGTGCAGTTCGCACAACCCCGCGAATTACAGCGTTTAGACCCGGGCAATCGCCGCCGCCGGTCAAAACCCCGATAGTGTGGATATCCGGCACAATATGACCCCCTTGTATGAATAACCGAGGCATTCCCGGCGTCATTCAATCTGAATAATGGTTAAACCCTTGGCATCATATTCACGCTGTTCCAGCGGTCCCAGCGTGGCAATTTTCAGGCTGTTTCCATCGAATTCGCCGGGCCAGGCCGCCACAACCGAAAACCGACGTCCCAGCTGCCGCAGCAGTTGAAGAGGATCCACTTGCAATACCGGCGCAAACAACGCCTGCATATCATCCAGCACAATCACGTCCGCCTTCAACGCGTCAAGAGTCTTCGCAATTAAAGTCGGTGCCTCTATCGCTCGAACTTTCGGGACCATCTCCAACAGTTCCTCGGTCAAAAAGGCCCGGCAGTTCACATACTGCCAGCCGCGAATTGTAGAAAGTTCCCGAAGCAGTTTGCTTTTGCCGCTTCCCGGCTTGCCCACCAGCAAGACCAAATGTTCGGCTGATTTTTGCCCTTCGCGGACGGTCTCGACGATTCTTTGGATGATCATCGCCTACGGCCCCCTCGTCTTATTTGGGTTCTAACACCCTCACTATAAAATTTCGCCATGGATACCAAAACCCCTCCCGCAGAAAAGTAAAAAAGAACGATACCCGGATAAGGATATCGTTCCTGTCATTACAGCACTCTCAATTATTCACTCACGTCATCATAGGTTTGCAGTTCATTCTGCAGTTCCTTGTTCAGTCCGGCCAGGCTTTTGTAAACCCCCCGGATATCCAGGTCGTCCGAACGGTTGTCGAGATAGCGCTCCAGTTTGCGTTTAACCCGTTGCAGTGCATTATCGATCGATTTCACGTGGCGTGTCAGTTCCACCGCGATCTCCTGATAGGACTTGCCATCCAGATAGGACATCAAAACCTTCCATTCCAGGTCGCTGAGGATCTCGCCCATTTTTTCCTCAATGTCGATGAACTCTTCCCGACTGATGACCAATTCTTCCGGGTCCGAAATTTTGGTTCCGGACAATACATCCAGCAACGTTCGGTCCGAATCCTCGTCATAAATCGGCTTGTTCAGGGATACATAGGAATTCAGGGGAATGTGCTTCTGCCGCGTCGCGGTCTTAATCGCCGTAATGATCTGACGGGTTACGCAAAGTTCGGCAAAGGCCCTGAAAGAAGAAAGCTTGTCATTCCGAAAATCCCGGATCGCCTTGTAAAGGCCAATCATGCCTTCCTGAATGATATCCTCGCGTTCCGCGCCAATCAGAAAATAAGACCGAGCCTTGGCTCTGACAAAATTCCGATACTTGTTGATCAAGTATACCAAAGCGTCTTCATTGTCATTATCTTTGGCGTCCAAGACGATCTCTTCGTCCGTCAGGGCCTCAAAATTACAGTACCGCATTGAATCGCCTCCATCATGAGATGCTGCAAACCTGGCCCACATCTATGGCGGAAACCGCCACTTTCGAGAATTATTATATATTGCCTCCCCGGGTTCGTCAAGGCGTGGCCGCTCTACGGCAGCAACCCTGCGCCCTGGCGCTGGCGGAGCATTTCATAAAGAAGGATCGCGCTGGCCACCGAGGCATTGAGCGACTGAACCTTGCCGTGCATTGGGATCTGCACCAATGAATCGCAGCGTTCCCGGGTCAGGCGGGCCATCCCTTCCCCTTCGTCGCCGATCACGATAACCACCGGACCGGTCAGGTCCACATCATAGTAGGAAGAACCCTCGGCCGGATCGGTGCCGATCACCCAGAACCCCTGCTTTTTCAGTTCCGTCAACGTTTGCGCCACATTGCCGATCTGCGCGACTTTGACATATTCAATGGCCCCGGCCGAAGCCTTGGCGACCGCCGCCGACAACTGACAGCTGCGGCGCTGGGGAATCAGGACGCCATGCGCGCCGGCGGCGTCCACCGTTCGCAGCACCGCGCCAAGATTTTGGGGATCCTTCAGCTGGTCGAGCAGAACCAGGCAGGGTTTTTCCTGCCGGCTCTCTGCCAGGGCGACCATCTCGTCCACGGACGAATAAGCTACCGGCGACACCATAGCCACGACGCCCTGATTGCGTACTCCCAGGCTCATGGAATCCAGTTTCGCTGCTTCCGTCGTCTGGACCGGAATTTCTTTTTCCTTGGCCAGGGCAATGATTTCCCGGATGGATCCCTGATGCTCACCGGCGGAAATATAAATTTTGCTGATGGGCCGGCCGCTGCGCAAAGCTTCCAGAACCGGATTGCGCCCGGACAAAAAGTCCGTGTCTTTCGGCACCTCCACCGGTCGCAGCGATTTGGCACCGCTTTGGTAAGAGGATTTCTTGGCGGCCACCGGCGCTTTTCCCGCAGCCGGTCGTTCGTTCCCGACCTTACGTCTCAATGGTTTTCCCGCTGGCGCCTTGTCCGTGCGGTCGGCAAAAGGGCGGGCCGCTTCCGTCCGAGGTTTTCCGGACCGTGAAGGACCGATTGCGCTGCGTGTTCCGCTTCCCGTTCCCGGACCCGCCGCCGGGCGTTTTCCTATTGGCCGGTTTTTCGAGTCTCTTGGGCCTTGATTGCTTCGAGTCGTCCGCAACTTAAATCCCCCTCTCTACAAAATCCGCCGCTGATGCAGGTGGGACCCGCTTTCGCAAACAGTACCGGCGCCACCCGCTTCACTTCCTGCAGCATCAGTTCCGCCATTTTCCGAATCTCCCACTGAGCCCGGCTGCAGCAGCGCAGTTCAAAGAAATTGAACAATGACCGGGCATTCATCGTCACCAGTATCTTGGTTTCAGTGGCATTGGCCAGACAATACCGGGCGTCTTCCTGATGCACGCCCATGGCCGTCAGTTCCGAGTATACCGTCCGGATTTCCTCCATCAATTTTTCAAACCGCTCCCTGGCTTCGGGACGGGCCGCCACCGACGGCGGCACGATGTATTCAAAATCGTGTTCTTTGACATAGCGCTGGGATTGCTGGGAATAGGACGCAATCCGGTGCCTGACCAACTGGTGGGTCAATACGCGGGAAACCCCCTCGATGGCGAAGGTGAAGCTGACATGCTCCAGCGTGGAATAATGACCCATCGCCAGGATCTTTTCCACCAGGTTCTTCACCTGGCTGTCCGACAGGCGCTCTGCCAGTTCGGCCGCACCAATCGGCGAGTAGCACAAGCGGGCCGCCATCGCCACCTTGCGTTCCGGCTCCAAGGTATGAGAGATCAATTTAACGTTCATGTCCTCAGACTTCCTTCCGTTTCGGACGCCATGGCTTCGCACATACAGTCCACCAATTGTCCCAGAATTTGCTGCAACCGCTCTTGCCGGCCGCTCAGATACAGGAAACCCAGCAGCGCTTCCAGCGCCGTACTGGCCCGGTAATCGGCAACCTTGGCATTGCGGGGAACCCGGCCTTTGGCATTGCGGCCGCGCCGAACTACAGCCTGTTCCTGTTCAGTCAGCCCCGCCGCCTCCACTGCATAAAGGGCTTGGGCCTGCATTCCGGCCGATGCCATCCGGGCCAGCAGTGTATGAAGAACATGCACTTTATTGGCTTCCACCGACAGCATGGAAGTGCGGACATGCAGGGAAAACACAGCATCGCCGATGTAGGCCAGGATCAGGGCCGGCAACTGTTCCGGCTGTTCAATGTCCGGGCCGGCGGTCAACCGGCAGCGGCTTTTCTGCAGATCCCTTTGCAATTGCGCCTGCAAATCCAGAAATTTCAAACCCGTTTCCACCTGGCGCCCTGTGGGGAGTCCTCGACCACGATTCCGGCCGCCTGCAGTTTATTGCGGATCGCATCCGCCGTGGCCCAGTCTTTCCGCTCCCGGGCCGAACGGCGAAGCTCCAGCAAAATTTCCATCAGCGAGCCGACCAGCACCTCGTCCCGACCGCCTTCCGCCGGCTGTTCTTCCGGTATCAGCCCCAACGCCGACAGCATGTCCTCCAGCGCCCCGACCGCCGCTTCGATGCCGGACCGATCGACCGCAGCCGCGTCTTTTGCCGCCTGGCAGGCGACATTCAGGCTCTTTGCCAGTGCGAACAGACTGCTGATCGCCAGCGCCGTATTGAAATCGTCCGCCATGGCAGCTTCGTATTCCGCCCGGGCAAGGGCACCCGCCTCCGCCAATTCGGCCGATGCCGGTGCGGCCGATTTTTCGGCGGTTTGCGCCAGAAGCTGCCGGGCGCCCTGCACAGCGGAAGCCAGACGGGTCCAGGCCCGCTCCGCTTCCGTCAGGCGCTCGTCGCTGAAATCGAGCGGGCTGCGATAATGGGTCGACAAAATGAAAAAGCGTAGCACCATGGGCCGAAAATGCGCCAAGATGTCCTTGACCAGGAAAAAATTTCCCAAAGACTTGCTCATTTTCTCCGAATTTACAGTGACAAATCCATTATGGACCCAGTAGCGCACGAACGGCGCACAGCCGGTGAACGCCTCCGATTGGGCCACCTCATTTTCATGGTGCGGGAATATCAGATCGCTGCCGCCGCCGTGGAAATCGAAACCACAGCCCAGATACTTGTGGGACATGGTGCTGCATTCGATGTGCCAGCCCGGCCGACCCGGTCCCCAGGGGCTATCCCAGCTAGGTTCGCCGGGTTTGGCGCTCTTCCAGAGTGCAAAATCCATCGGATGGCGCTTGCGGTCGTCCACTTCCACCCGGGCACCGGCCTTCATATCCTCCAGGCTACGGCCGCTCAGATGGCCGTAAGAAGGGAAGTCCTGAACGCTGAAATATACGTCGCCGTCCACCACATAGGCGTGCCCCTTGTCGACGAGCGTCGCAACCATATCGATAATTTCCGGCATATGCCCCGAAACCCTTGGATACAGATCCACCCGACGGACATTCAGGCTGTCCATCACTTCAAAATAGGCCTTGATATAGCGACCGGCGAGCTCATGCCAGGCAATCCCCTCCCGGGCGGCGGCATCGATGATTTTGTCGTCGACGTCGGTAAAATTCTGGATGTGGGTGACCGCCAATCCTTGCCGCTCGAAATAGCGGTGAATGACGTCCCAGATGATGAACGGCCGGGCGTTGCCGATATGCGGATGATTATAAGGCGTCACGCCGCAGACGTAAATTTTGACCTTTCCCGGTTCCGCCGGCACAAACAGTTCCTTTTCCCGGGTCAACGTATTATAAACCTTTAAATTCATTGCCTGCCCTCCTGCTGCAAAATGACCGGCGCGCTTTATTTGACCAGCGCCATAGAATGACGGATGCGGGACATGGTGCGTTCCACGCCCAGCAACGGAATCAGCGAGACCAGGTCCGGGCCGTGCATCTTTCCGGTCAACGCGACCCGTACTGGCATGAATACCTTCTTGCCGCCGAGTTTCAGCTCCTTGCCGATTGTCTTCAGCGTAGCGTTGACCTGTTCACCGGTAATCGCGTCCAATTGCGCCAGGCGGGCCAGGAACTCGTCCATGACCCGGGCCACGTCAGGATCCCGCAGAATGGCCGCTGTCTCCTCATTTTCCATGATGATGTCATCGTTAAAAAACACCGCGGCATGTTCCGGAACCTGTGCGACAAAGCTGATATATTCCCGCACCGCCCCCACCACCTGCTGGAGCCAGTCCAGCCGCTCCGGCGGCAGCTCTTCGCCGATCAGGCCGGCGGCTTTCAGATGCGGCAGAGCCATTTCGGTCAGTTCTTCCTCGCTCAGCTTTTTCAGGTACTGGGAATTGATCCAGTTCAGCTTGTCGATATCAAACACGGCCGGATTCTTGGCCACGTGATCCAACGAAAACAGTTCAATCAATTCCGCGCTGGAGAAAATCTCCTGTTCGCCAGGCGGCGCCCAACCCAGCAACGCCAGAAAATTCACCACGGCCGCCGGCAGATACCCCAGTGCTTTATACTGGTCGACCGAAGTGGCCCCGTGGCGCTTGCTCATTTTGCTGCGGTCCTTGCCCAAAATCAACGAAATATGGCCGAATGTCGGCAGCGGCAGTCCCAGCGCCTGATAGACCAGAATCTGTCGCGGCGTATTCGACAGATGTTCTTCCGCCCGAATGACATGGGTGATCTCCATCAACGCGTCGTCCAGGACCACTGCGTAATTATATACCGGCAGACCGTCGGATTTGACGATGACAAAGTCGCCGATCCCGTTGGAATCGAAGCTGACCGTTCCCCGAACCGCATCGTGGAAGGTGATGTTTTGATTCTCCGGCACCCGGAACCGAATCGTCGGCTTGCGTCCGGCGTCGATCAGTTTCTGCTCCTCATCAGCGCTGAGGTTGCGGCATTTTCCCAGATAACGCGGAGTTTCCCCTTTGGCCAGTAATTCCTGTCGTTCGGCCTCCAGTTCCTCGTCGGTGCAATAGCAGCGGTACGCCTTGCCTTCGGCAAGCAAGCGCTGCGTATATTCCGCGTAAATCGGCAACCGCTCGGTCTGGCGGTACGGGCCATGGTCGCCGCCGATGTCGATTCCCTCATCCCATTCGATCCCAAGCCAGCGCAGCGCCGCTTTGATGTTCTCTTCCGATTCCCGGCTGGACCTCTCCAGGTCGGTGTCCTCAATTCGCAAAATCAGCTGTCCACCGTATCGGCGGGCCAACAGCCAGTTAAACAGCGCCGAACGGGCGCCGCCGATATGGAACGGACCGGTAGGGCTCGGTGCAAACCGGACCCGGAATTTATTCTCTGTCAATTCGATCACCCAACTTTCCTGGTTCTTGTGTTTACGCTGATCAGCCGACCATGGCGACTGCCTGGGCGGCGATTCCTTCCTTGCGGCCAACGAACCCCAATCGTTCCGTGGTCGTCGCTTTCACATTGACTCGGCCGCAGTCAATTTCAAGAGTTTCGGCAATCCTTTCATTCATGGCGGAAATGAACGGCGCCATTTTCGGTTCCTGGGCCTCGATCACCGCGTCCACATTATACACCGCCAATCCGGCGTTTCGTAGTTTGTCGCGAACTTCGGCCAGCAGGATCAAACTGGATATTCCTTTATATTTCGGGTCGGTATCGGGAAAATGGCGGCCAATGTCCCCCAAGCCCGCCGCCCCCAGCAACGCGTCCGAAATTGCATGTAACAGGACGTCGGCGTCGGAATGGCCCTCCAGGCCCAATTCGTAGGGGACGCAGACTCCCCCCAACATCAGGGAACGACCTGCCACAAACCGATGAACATCATAGCCGATTCCCACCCTGGGCATGGTCCGTTCTCCTTTCTCCGCCGCGACCGCCTCCGCCAACACCAGGTCTTCCGGCGTGGTTACCTTGAAATTATAGTAACTGCCCCGGACCAGGCGTACGGTTCCGCCGGCCCATTCCACCAGCGCTGCATCGTCAGTGGCGACCACCCCGGCGGCGGCGGCCCGTTCATGTGCATCTAGCAGCAATTCGTGCCGAAAGGTCTGCGGGGTCTGAATCTGCCACAACGTGCTGCGATCCAGGGTTTGTTTCACCGTCAAGGTTTCGTCGGCCACTTTGATGGTATCCTTCACCGGCACGGCGACCACGGCCGCCCCGAATCGTACCGCGGTTTCCACCGATTGGCGGATCGCCGCCGGCTCCGCAAACGGACGCGCTCCATCATGAACCAGCACAATGTCGATCGACGGTTCCAGCCGCCGCAATGCGTTCAGTACGGAAAATTGCCGTTCCGAACCTCCCCGCACTACCTGCCAGGGGACATCGCCGACCGTGTCCTTGACCAACTGCGCCACCCGGTCCGCATTGGCCGCTGAAACCGTCACCAATATCTGGCGGACACCCGGCAATTCGGCAAACTGCCGCAAAGAATGCCACAGTAGTGGTTTGCCACCCACCGGTACGAACTGTTTATCAATGCCTGCCCCCATCCGGGAGGAACTCCCGGCCGCGGCAATTATTGCCGCGATTGTCGGAGCATCCGCTGTCATCAGTCAGGCTCCTTTCCGTAACGCCTTGGCGTTTGATCGGTTCCCTAACGGAAAATTCGCCGTTCTCGACGGCCCGGGAATGACTCAGCAAAAAACGGCGACTAGATTACCTTGTATGATTTGCGGCGTAGTATCAGGCGTTCTGCGCTTTGGCCCAGGAATCGCGCAGGGACACGATCCGGTTGAACACCATCGCGTCCGGACGCGAATCCGGATCCACGCAGAAATATCCCTGACGCAGGAACTGATAACGGCTCCCCGACGCGGCATTGGTCAAGGCGGGTTCCATCATCGCCTGTTTCAGCACGATCAGGGAATCAGGGTTCAGAACGTTGCCGCTGTCGTCCCCGTTGACATCCCCGGCCGTCTCATCCCGGAACAGGTGGTCATACAGCCGGACTTCCGCCGGTACGGCCTGTGCCGCCGAAACCCAGTGGAGGGTTCCCTTGACTTTGCGGCCGCTGGTGGCGCCGCCGCTCTTGGAGTCGGGATCGTAGGTACAGCGCAGTTCGCGGATCCCTCCGCTCTGCGGGTCCTTGACCACTTTTTCGCATTTGATGATATAAGCATGCTTCAGGCGGACTTCGCGTCCCGGCGCCAGGCGGAAGAATTTTCCCGGCGGCTGTTCCATGAAGTCATCCTGTTCGATGTACAGTTCGCGTGAGAACGGAACCGTGCGCGATCCCATTTCCGGATTCTCCGGATTGTTTTCCGCCGTCAGTTCCTCCACCCGGTCGGCCGGGAAGTTTTCAATGACCACCTTTAACGGCCGCAGCACTACCATGGCCCGGGCTGCCCGCGCATTGAGGTCCTCCCGGATACAATGCTCCAACAGTTCATAATCAACCAAGCTATTGCTTTTGGCCACGCCAATCCGTTCACAGAAGTCCCGGATCGCTTCCGGCGTATAGCCGCGCCGCCGCAGTCC
The DNA here is from genome assembly GCA_002329525.1 of Negativicutes bacterium UBA1444. Taxonomy (GTDB): domain Bacteria; phylum Bacillota; class Negativicutes; order UBA1444; family UBA1444; genus UBA1444. The sequence goes on along the minus strand of DCTI01000120.1, from coordinate 7,155 downwards.
GGAAATCGTTGGCATGCGGGGGTCATCCCAACCGCTGACCAGCTTCTGTTCCACCAATTCCCGCAACTTACGTTTGCTCATCACGGTGTGGGTCAGATTCAGCCGGGCAAACTCGATCTGTTGCGGCCGGTAGGTCTCCAGTGTCTCCACGCACCAGTCGTACAACGGGCGGTGATCCTCGAATTCGAGAGTGCAAATGGAGTGGGTAATCCGTTCAATCGCGTCGGAGAGGGGATGGGCATAGTCGTACATTGGATAAATGCACCATGTATCGCCCGTGCGATGGTGTGTGGCCCGCAAAATCCGATACAGGACAGGGTCGCGCATGGTAATGTTAGGCGACGCCATGTCGATCTTAGCCCGCAAAGTGCGGGAGCCATCCGGAAATTCGCCGGCCTTCATTCGGCGGAACAAGTCCAGGTTTTCCTCCACCGACCGGTCGCGATAGGGACTGTTGCGTCCCGGTTCGGTGAGCGTTCCCCGGTATTCCCTTATTTCCTGGGCACTCAGGTCGCAAACATACGCCTTGCCCATCAGAATCAACTGTTCGGCAAATTCATATAATTGGGGGAAATAGTCCGACGCATAGAACATCCGGTCGCCCCAGTCGAACCCGAGCCACTTGACGTCCTCCTGAATCGAATCCACGTATTCGACATCTTCCTTGCTGGGATTCGTGTCATCGAACCGCAGATTGCAGAGGCCGCCGTTATCGGCGGCAATTCCGAAATTCAGGCAGATGGACTTCGCATGGCCGATATGGAGATAGCCATTCGGTTCGGGCGGGAAACGGGTGTGAACCCGTTGGCCGTGCCGGCCGGTTTTGGCGTCCTCATTGATAATGTTCTGAATAAAATTCGTAGATGTGCTGCCTGCCGGTAAATCCATGAACCGAACCTCCAACCGATTATTTAAGTTTGGCGAAGATCATCCGTCCGGCCGCCGTTTGCAGGACCGACGTCACCAGAACCTCAATCGTGTCGCCCAGATGCTTCTTGCCGTTGTCGACCACGATCATGGTTCCGTCATCCAGATAGGCCACGCCTTGTCCGGACTCCTTCCCATCCTTGACGATATGAACCACCATTTCCTCGCCCGGCAGAACAACCGGTTTGACCGCATTCGCCAGTTCGTTGATGTTCATGACAGTCACGCCCTGCAACTCCGCGACTTTGTTGAGGTTATAATCATTCGTGAGAATTTTCCCCTTGATCAGTTGACCCAGCCGTACCAGCTTGGCATCGACTTCCGCCACATCGTCGAAATTGCGATTGTCGATCTGGACAAACACGCCCATTTCTTTTTGGATGCGGTTCAAGATATCCAGTCCGCGCCGTCCCCGATTTCGCTTGAGCAGATCCGAGGAGTCCGCAATGTGCTGCAATTCTTCCAGCACAAAACCGGGGATCAACAAAGTTCCTTCAATGAAACCGCTCTTACAGATGTCGGCGATCCGGCCGTCAATAATGACGCTGGTATCCAAAATTTTATAGTGCCCCGGTTGGGCAGCAGTCTTTTCCCGGTGCTTCTCCCGACCGCCCAAAAAGGTGGGGAAAGAAAGCGCCGCCAATTCTTCCCGTTTGTGGATCGCTACATTGATCCCTGTATATCCGAGCACAATGCTGAGGAGAATCGGGATATAGCGACCGACCAAGGGAACCGGCACAAAAGCTGCGCCCAATAAATTAGCAATAATAAGACCGATGCCCAACCCGAGCAAACCTGCCAGCACATCATTCAGCGGCATTTTGAGCAACTTTGCTTCCATCCATACCGAATAGCGCCAGATAAAACCGATCAGCCAGGGAGCGATCACATAACCAACCAGCGCTCCGACCAATCCACCAATCAGGAAAAAAATCACCGTTCCGACGGTAACGCCAAAAATCCCTACCTGCAACAACTCCGGCAAGATTCCCGGCGGCAGCAACAGAATGATGCGATCCGCCGCCAGTAGTCCCGCGATTCCTGCCAGAATACAAATCAGAATCCGCAATGTTTTTTCGATCATGATTCCACCTCCTTTCACAACTGGTATTGATTTATATATTATATAATAAGCTTTGCCAAATTCCTACAGGTTTTTGGCAGTCCGGGAACTTCCCCGGCCCAAAAAAAAAGGGCGTCATACGCCCACTGGTCCCTCGTCGATAATCGAATCCAAGCTTTTGGCGATCACCTCGGCATCTTTGCGGCACACCAAGACCAATTCGCTGACCAGAATCTGACGTGCTGTGTCCAGTAACCGCCGTTCGCCGGTTGACAGTTTTTTCACCCGATCCTGCAGCGTTAGATTACGGACTACTTCCGCGACTTCGTGGATATTGCCGCTCTTGATCTTGGCCAGGTTGAGATTGAATCGACGATTCCAGTTGATGCACGGCTGCGGCACTGCCGTCCGCAAAGTGCAGAAGACCTTGTCGACTTCCGCTTCGCAGATCACTTCCCGCAGTCCGATATGTTCGACATTGTCCAGCGGGATCATGACCCGCATGCCGCCGCAAGGCATGGTCAGGATAAAATACTCCCGACGTTCCCCCATGACCTCGTGTTCTTCAACAGCTTCAATGATACCCGCACCATGCATGGGATAAACCACCTTGTCACCAACGGCAAGCATGTGACACCTCCGAGCGGCGAAACAAAATTTGGCCAACACCCTCAATTTGTTGTTTGCGCGCAAAGAGATTATAGCACAAATTTTATTTTTTTGTCAAAATCGGTATTGTAACACGCTCACACTGCGCATGTCAACAAATAATTCTGTAAACAAAACCAGGGCTGCTTTCGGCGTCACTGTCCGCTTGACAACAGTTTGTCCACATTTATATAATTATTCCAGAGTGAGGTGCGGTTCATTGCAGGAAAAATCATGCGCAGACTTTCAGATGGCTGTCGAGGATTATTTAATTCGTCACCGGAGTATTCTTGATGTTTTGACCAAGCACCAGGAAGCGACGGCACGGGTCAATCGCGCGGTCGCCAAGGCCGTGACCGAATGCGGCTGCATTTCCATCGTCGCCGAGCGGCAAAAGATCCCCGCCGACGCCGAATTCAACAATTTGAAAACGTTTATGTCCTCGCATCTCTCCGGCGAGCTATGTGAAAACTGCCGAGATGTTCTGATCAACGAAATGGGGCATTCGTTGTTTTATCTGACTGCTCTGTGCAACCTGACCGGTCTGGATCTGCAGACCGTTCTGCAGCACGAGACCAAGAACGTACGTACTCTTGGCATTTTTAACCTTTCCTGACCGTTCTCCTGTCCGGGACGCTGCTTTGGGCAGCGTCTTTTTTGTTTTTGGGGCGGCACGAGCCGGTCGGCTGGGCAGTTGCCGGGTTAGCCCGGTGCGTTGAAGATCGTCTGTTCCCGCAATCGTTTGATTCCGTCACGGATCGCCCGGGCCCTGGCGCCGCCCACGCCCTCCACGTCGTCCAGCTCCGCCGGTGTGGCCCGATAGAGATGCGTAACGGTCTTAAAATGGTTCACCAGATTATCCACCACCAAGTTGGGCAGTCGGGGGATCTGTCGTAGTATTCGGTATCCACGGGGTATCACCGGTACGTCCAGTGTGCTGGGGGTGATTCCGTAACCGAGCAGGCGGGCAACTGTGTAACGGTCCAGGCCCTCCTCCGGCAGCGCCTGCAGTTGCCCGAGCACTGCTTCATGGGTGGCAGGCGCCGCATCCACGCAATAATCCTGAATCAGATCCCAGATACCAACATTGCCGGGCATAACTTCTTCCTTCTGCATGCTGACCAGGCGTCCCTCGTTGCCCAGTTCAATGATATTCTGCTCAATTTCGGCGGCAATGCGGGCCACCCGCTCACCTTTGATCAGCACATCCGCCACGTCGCTCAAAGTGACCAGATCCTCCAGCTCTAGAACCGTTAGGCTGTCCAGGCTTCTGGCCAGAGCCGTTTTATAGCGTTCCAGTGTGTGCAGGGCCTGATTGGCCCGGGCCAGAATGAAAGTAATATCTTTGAGCGTATAGCGCAAATTCCCCAAATACATGGTGATAATGTTGCGGCGTTGGGAAATCGCCACCACCAGGGAGCCGGTCTGTTTCGCCGCCCGTTCGGCGGTCCGGTGCCGTGTTCCGGTTTCCGTCGTGGCAATGCCAGGGTCGGGAATCAGTTGCGCGTTCGCATAAAGGATCTTTTTGCCGTCATTGGACAATATCAGCGCGCCGTCCATTTTCGCCAGTTCGTAAAAATTTGCGGGAGTATAGTCGGCATTCAGCGCAAACCCGCAATCCACGATGCTCAGCGCTTCCGGCGAATCGTCCATCAGCACCAACGCCCCCATTTTGGCCCGCAGAATATTTTCCAGGCCTTCGCGCAGCGCCGTGCCGGGCGCCAGTTTTTTCAGCATCTTGACAAAGCGGGCATCCCATAATTTCCCTTCCGGTGAAATTAACGTCATTGCAACCCCACCTCCATCGCCTGCGACAAACTTTTCACGCCGATGACTTCAATATTTACTGCTTCTTTGGCCATTTCGGGCAGATTGCCCGCGGGGACCACTATCTTTTGAAACCCCAGGCCCGCAGCCTCCCGGGCCCGCTGCACCACCCGTGGGACCATGCGGATCTCGCCGGTCAGACCAACTTCGCCCAGAGCGACCAGGGAGCGGTCCACCGCACAATTTCGGAAACTGGAGGCAACGGCAAGCATCACCGCCAGATCGGCCGCCGGCTCATTCAGCCGGAATCCCCCCACGGCATTGACGTATAC
>DCTI01000120.1:1008-2396 GCA_002329525.1 Negativicutes bacterium UBA1444 | reverse complement strand
TGGCAACCAGCGCCTGAATTTCGATCAGTAAGGGCCGAATCCCTTCCAGGCAGGCGGTGACAGCCGATCCGGAGGCGGTTTCTCCCCGCTCCGCCAACAAGAAACGGGAGGGATTCTTTACTTCCACCAATCCCTGGCGTTCCATGGAAAAAATTCCGCTTTCCGCGATGGAGCCAAACCGGTTCTTGATTGGCCGCAAAACACGGAACGCATAGTTCCGTTCGCCTTCGAAATACAGCACCGTGTCCACCATGTGCTCCAATAGGCGGGGGCCGGCGATGCTGCCATCCTTGGTCACATGTCCCACGATAAAAACCGGAACGCCACTTTCCTTGGCAAAGCGCAACAAGCGGCCCGTCGCCTCGCGCACCTGGCTGATGCTGCCGGCTGCGCCGGGAACGCCGGGACAGAACATCGTCTGGATCGAATCGATGATCACCAGGGCCGGCCGCAGATCGGCGGTCGCCTGCAAAATCGATTCCAGACTGGTTTCCGCCAACACCCACAATTTTTCGTCGGTCGCGCCGGTACGGCGGGCCCGCATCCCGGTCTGGGCCGCCGACTCCTCGCCGGAGACATAAAGCACCGCACCGCCATGGCGCGAAAAATGAGCGGCCGCCGACAACAACAGAGTCGATTTGCCGATTCCCGGATCTCCGCCGACCAAAGTCAGGGACCCGGCTACGATACCACCGCCGAGTACGCGGTCCAGTTCCTCGATCCCGGTCGGCCGGCGCAAATCTCCCGAATCGGATAAATCGCGAATCCGCTGCGGCTTGGCTTTCTCCCCCGCCGGCGTCACAGCCGCCGACGTTTCCTGGATCCTTTCCTCGACCATGGTGTTCCATTGGTTGCAATTTGGGCACCGGCCCAGCCACTTCGGCGAATCAAAGCCGCATTCACGGCACACAAAGATCGTTTTTGCTTTTGCCACTCGGGACTCCTTCCATCGGCCATCCGGCCATCGAACGCTAATGCCGGTTCTTGAGGATAAAGAAAAACACTCGTTGCAATACGAGTGTTTTTCGCCATTTCCGGCCGAATTTCCTGCCGGCTATTGTTTGCGGGTCAATACCAGTTCCTGATCCGATGACGCATCCACCAGCACCGTGTCACCAGCGTTGACATCCTCACGCAGCAGCATGTCCGTGACAACATCTTCGACCATATGTTGTATGGCCCGGCGAAGCGGCCGGGCGCCGTAGGCCGGATCGAGCCCTTTGATCAGGATTGCCGATTTGGCTGCATCGGTCACCTCCAGGCCGATCCGGGCGTCTTTCAGACGTTTGGCGACCTGGGACAGCATGATGTCGACGATTTGTTTCAGTTCGGCATCACTCAGGCTGGAGAATACGATGATTTCATCGATGCGGTTGAGGAATTCCGGC
>DCTI01000120.1:646-911 GCA_002329525.1 Negativicutes bacterium UBA1444 | reverse complement strand
AACCCACGTTCGACGTCATGATGATCACAGCATTGCGAAAGTCAACGGTACGGCCCTGACTGTCCGTCAGGCGTCCATCCTCCAGAACTTGCAGCAGAATATTAAACACATCGTAATGCGCCTTCTCGATCTCGTCGAGCAGGATAACCGCATAAGGCTTGCGCCGCACGATATCCGTCAGCTGGCCGCCTTCCTCGTACCCCACGTATCCGGGCGGCGCTCCGACCAATCTGGACACCGCATGCTTCTCCATGTACTCGGACAT
>DCTI01000120.1:0-627 GCA_002329525.1 Negativicutes bacterium UBA1444 | reverse complement strand
GATAAAGGAACCGATCGGCCGTTTCGGATCCTTCAGGCCGGCCCGCGCCCGGCGGACCGCCTTGGCGACGGCAGTGACCGCTTCATTCTGGCCGACCACCCGTTCATGCAGGATGCTTTCCAGCTTGAGCAGTCGTTCCGACTCCTCGGTCGCCAACTTCTTCACCGGCACGCCTGTCCAGTTTGCCACAATATGTGCGATATCCTCCGGCGTCACCAGAATCGTTTCGCTGCCAGCCCGTTTCCACTCCCGCTGTTTGTTTTCCAGTTCTTCGCGCAGCTTCTGCTCTTCGTCGCGCAACCGGGCGGCCCGTTCGAATTCCTGGGCCGAAATCGCCGCTTCTTTTTCCGTCCGGGCAGCTTCCAATTTCCGCTCGATATCCTTGACATCCGGCGGCGGGGAAAAAGTCTGCAGGCGTACGCGTGAGGCCGCTTCGTCCATCACGTCGATGGCTTTGTCCGGTAAAAACCGGNNTTCACGGCTGCTTTGATCGCTTCATCAGGGATCTTCACCCGGTGAAACGCTTCATACCGGTCCCGCAAGCCCAGCAAAATGCTGACGGCATCCTCCTCGGAGGGCTCGCCGACCATGACCGGCTGGAATCGCCGTTCCAAAGCGGCGTCTTTT
>DCTI01000223.1 GCA_002329525.1 Negativicutes bacterium UBA1444 | reverse complement strand
GGAACATCCTCTCATTTTCCATTGGAATGATTGGCGTCATTGTATCAAGTTTCGGCAACGGTGTCAACTACTTCTATTTTTTTTGCATTTTCTTTGTAAAATGTAATCTTTTTAATAACCGGCGGCCGGTTATTTCCGTTTGAGTTTTTGCAGATTCGCCACGGCGGCTTCCAGTGTCGCCATTTCCTTGCAGAAGCAGAACCGGACATATTTGTGGGAATCCGGATGCCCGGCCCGGTAGAAGCTGGAGCCGGGAACCACCGCCACGCCGATTTCCGAAGCGAGATGGAACGCGAACGCCACGTCGTCATCCCAGCCGAAGGGCGCGATCTCGGCCATGATATAGTAAGCCCCGCCCGGTCGCACACAGCGGAAGCCTACATCTTCCAACGCCTTCAGCATATAGTCCCGGCGCTGCCGGTAAAAATCGCCCAGTTCCTTATAGTACGATTCCGGGAACGCGAACGCCTCGGCGCAGGCCTCCTGCAACGGCGCGGCCGCCCCGACCGTCAAAAAGTCGTGCACCTTGCGGATGCTGGCGGTCAATGCCGCGGACGCCAGAATGAAGCCGATGCGCCAGCCGGTCACGCTGAAAGTTTTGGAAACGCTGTTGACGGCGATCGTCCGCTCGGCCATGCCCGGCAAGGTCCACAGCGGAACATACTCGGCGCCGTCGTAGAGGATATGCTCATAGATCTCGTCGGTGATCGCCAGCACGTCGTATTTTTGGCACAGCTGGGCAATCAATTCGAGATCCTGCCGGGAAAAGACCCGGCCGGTCGGATTGTTGGGCGAATTGATCACGATCGCCCGGGTTTTTTCGTTGAACGCCGCCGCCAGTTCCTCATGGCAAAACGAGAAATCGGGCGGATGCAGGCTGACGAACCGGGGCGTGGCGCCGCAGAGGATGGCGTCCGGCCCGTAGTTTTCATAGAACGGTTCAAAAACGATGACTTCCTCGCCCGGATTGACGGTCGCCATCAACGAGGCGATCATCCCTTCCGTCGCTCCGCAGCAGACGGTCAGATTCGTTTCCGGATCGAAGGTCACGCCATAATCCCGCTTCGTCTTCGCTACGATCGCATCCCGCAGGTTCTTGGTTCCCCAAGTGATGGCGTATTGGTTGTGGTTGTTCATGATCGCCCGGCAGGCGGCTTCTTTGATTTCGGGCGGCGCCGGAAAATCCGGGAAGCCCTGGGCCAGGTTCACAGCCTTGTGTTTGGCGGCGACCCGCGACATTTCCCGGATCACCGATTCGGTAAACTGCGCCGCTTTGTGGGATACGAACTCTCTCATTGCGTCTGGCCTCCTTGTTTTGCGGGTTTCTCCGTCGGTTTGGGCGCCGGCGGCGGATAACATCCGTTAAAAGCGCCAAATTCGTCAAAGGCGATCAGGCCGCCGACCTGGCAGGCGCTGGCGGTCGGCTTTTTCTTCGATCCTTCCAGGAACAGGCTCGCTTCCGCCAGCATGCAGGTCGCCACTTGGCCGTCGGTCCGGAAGGTCACCGGCGCACCCGCCTGGCAGGCTACCTGTTTGTTCTTGTCGTAGGGAAGATGCACCGATTGTTTCAGCCGGGCAACTTCCACCGTTCCATCCGGATAGAAGGCCACCCGTCCGCCGGCCTGGCAGCCGATCTTTTCTTGCGCGGTGCGGCGAAACTCCATATCCTTGCTGAGCGTGCAATATTCCACCTTGCCATCCGGCCGGAAGGCAATGCTGTATTTGGCGGCGCAGGCGATCGTCTGCCCGCCTGCCGCCGGAAAATCGCCCGGGACCGCCAGCAGGCAGGATTTTACTTCCTTGCCGTTGCGCATTTCCACGCCGTAATCCAGACAGGCCACTTTCTGCCCACCGCCGGCCGGCAGCACTTTTTCTGCCGCGGCCACCGACAGGCCCGTCCCCAGTTCTATCGCCACCGCCAGCATCGCCATCCAGGCTGCGCCTTTTTTCATCTCGTCCACCTCACCCATCTTCTGGTCCATTGTCCCATATTGTATTATACGAGAGGTCGAATGTCCACCCCGTCGTCTTTTTCCGCCGCTTCCGCCAGCAGTTTTTCAGCGCTTTCCTCCGGCAACGACTGGACCCCTCTCAACTTTCGTTCGATGGTCCGGCTCTTGCGCGCCGCATCGTCCATGACATTGCTGGCTTCCTGCAGTTTTTTGTTCGTTTTGTCCAGAATGTCGCCGAATTTGCCGAACTCCGTCTTGACGGCGCTCAGCAGCAGCCAGACTTCCGATGAACGCTTCTCGATCGCCAGCGTGCGGAATCCCATCTGCAGGCTATTGAGGATCGCCGCCAGGGTCGTCGGCCCGGCCACGGTGACGTGGTACTCCCGCATCAGCGTTTCGTACAGGCCGGTTCGGCGCAGCACTTCCGCGTACAAACCCTCCACCGGCAGGAAAAGGATCCCGAAATCCGTGGTGTGCGGCGGTGACAAATATTTGTCGCGGATATCCTTCGCCTCGGCCTTGATCCGGATTTCCAGCGCCCGGGCCGCGGCTTCGGCCGCAACCACGTCAGCGGCATCCTGGGCATCCAGCAGCCGTTGATAGTCCTCCTGGGGAAACTTGGCGTCCACCGGCAAATATACCGTTCCCGCTTCGCCCCGCCCCGGCAGGACGATCGCGAACTCCACCCGCTCGGCGCTGCCCGGCTTGGTCGCCACATTGGCTTCATACTGGCCCGGCGCCAGGATCTGCTCCAACAGGACGCCCAGCTGGATTTCGCCCCAGGTGCCGCGAGTCTTCACATTCGTCAGGACTTTTTTGAGATCGCCGACGCCGGCGGCCAGCGTCTGCATCTCGCCCAGGCCCTTGTGGACCTGCTCCAGTCGGTCGCTCACCAGCTGAAATGATTCGCCGAGCCGGCGCTCCAGCGTGGCGTGCAGCTTTTCATCGACAGTCGCCCGCATGGCCTCGAGTTTCCGGCTGTTGTCCTCCTGTAGGGCGCCGATCTGGGCCTGCATTGTTTCCCGCATCCGGTCCAGCTTTTCCTCGTTGGACTGCGTCAGCTGGCGCAACTGCTTCGCAAACAAATCGAGCTGGGCGAGCTGGGTCCCGGAGTTTTCGTTGACCCGCCGCAGGATCGCTTCGTTATACTGATGGATCAACCCCGTCATTTCTTCCCGCAGCGCCCGCTCGCCGGCCTGTGACTGTTGCCGCGACCGGTCCCCTTCGTCGCGGATCAATCGCTCCAGCCGCTCGCCGCCGACCCGACCACCGCTGCGGAACAACAGCAGCAGGAGCAGGCCCACGATCACGACTGCCATGATTTCCATTCCATTTGTCGGCAAACTCATCCCCGCGCTCCTTCCCTGTCCGGCCGCAAAACCTGTACCAAAAAATTCTCGGTTTGCGTCCCAAAGTCCTTCTGTCCGCCTGAAACTTTGCAGCATTCGCAAATTATTCATGAATTCGCCAGATTATTTATGATAATCGCCAAGAAATAATTTTTTCAGCATTTTATCCCGAAATATTGCGCATTTTATCCATTATTGAGTATACTATGAGAGTCAATCTGTTTTTGCATACAGGCTGCAAAAAAATTAGAAGTTTGGAAAGGGGCCGCGCCTATACGAGCGATCCAGCACCGATATCACGCAGAATTTTCCACGCGATACCCTCTGCTGACTCACTATAATATAAGGAGGCTTCTTTCATGTCCGCCAACGACAAACAACATATGAAAATCTCTGTCGCCAATCCCACCGCCCTCGGCCTGTTCGGCCTGGCCATGGTGACTTTCGTGGCGTCGTCGCAAAAATTGGGGATCACCACCGGGCTCTCTTTCGTCATCGTTTATGCAATTTTTTTGGGCGCTACCGCCCAACTGATCGCTTCGATCTTTGATTTCCTGCACGAAAACATCTGGGGCGCCACCACGTTCGGCGCGTATGCCTTCTTCTGGTATGCCGTGGCCACATGCTGGCTGATGAAAATGGGCGTCTTCGGCAAAGAGTTGGCTGCAGCCGCCGACGTCAACCAGTTGGGCTTCGCCTTTTTAGGTTATCTGATCTTCTCCGTGTTCTTGACCATCGGAGCGATGGAAGTCAACAAAGTCATCTTCGCCGACATGGTGGTCATCTGCGTCCTGCTGGCGGCCCTGTCACTGAACGCCTTCGGGATCGCCGCGCACACCACGCACATGATCGGCGCCATGGCCGAAATGGTCACTGCCATTATCTCGTTCTATGCGGCTGCGGCCGTCGTGCTGAACACCCACTTCGGCAAACCGTTCCTGCCGATGGGCAAGCCGTTCGGCATCTTCAAGTAATCGCCGGTTCTGCCGGCAACTCGTCGAAATGAATGGACCGGGCGAAAGGAAAAAATCGCCCGGTCCATTTCTGTTTTCGTTTCGCTGTTGCAGCCGGCCCCTTCAGCGCAGGGTTTCCAGGCTGATTTTCAGGATCACTTTGCGCACTGGCGCCGGTGCGCCAAAAGCGCAGTTCGGGCGGTGTACCTCCCAGGGAAACAGGATGGCGAACATTCCGGCGCACAGGACCAGGTCGACTTCCGCCGGCGGATTTTTGTAAAAGATCACATCTTTCTCCGCCAGTTTATCCTCCAACACTTCCAGTCCCTCCCGCAGCGGGGCGTAACCGATGATTTCCTCGCCCTGCACGAGGCACTGGACATCGACATATTTGCGGTGCGCTTCGGCGCGCCGTTTTTCTTTGGGTTCGGTCGTGTATTCGTTCACCATGGCATACAGTTTGTCGCCGTCGATTTCCTGCCGTCCGGTCGGCAACGCCGCGAGATCGGCCTGCTGCAGCCAGGCGACCGCCTTTTGAATCGCCGGGGCGTAGAGATGTTTTTCCTTGTCCCAGTTGGCCAGTTGTCCTGCGATCATGGGCAAAGCTCCTTTCCTAAATCGTTTTTGTAGCAATGCATAATTCTTCGCCATCGCCGGACCGATTCCTGCCGACGGCGGCGAAGTTCAGACGTTTTTCAGTTCGCCATGCCGGAAGCAGCCGACCAGGTGATCATTCACCATACCGACCGCCTGCATAAAGGAATAGCAGATGGTGGGACCGACAAAGGTGAAACCCCGCCGTTTCAGGTCCTTGCTCATCTGAACGGCCGTCGGGGTCTGCGGCGGGATTTCCGACAGCGCGGCCCAGTTGTTTTGCACCGGGATTCCGTCCACAAACCGCCAGATATATTGATCAAAGCTGCCGAAAGCTTCCTGTACACGCAAAAAGGCCCGGGCGTTTTCCCCGGTGGCCGCCAGCTTGCGACGATTGCGGATGATGCCGGGCTCCTGCATCAAGGCGGTCAGTTCCGGCTCGCCCCAGGCAGCGATCGGCTCCGGATCGAACTGGTGCATGAGCTGCCGGTAGTTTTCCCGCTTCCGCAGCACGGTGATCCAACTCAGTCCGGCCTGCGCCCCTTCCAGAATCAAAAATTCAAACAGGCGTCGGTCACAGTGCTCCGGCACGCCCCATTCCCGGTCGTGATATTCCTGATAAAGGGCATCGCCCAGACACCAGGGACAGCGTTCCCGCTCCGTCATCGCGTTGCTTCCTCCCGCCCGGCGATCGCCGCCGCAATAGCCGCCCCCACCAGGGGCGCTTCCTCAACCACCAGAAACTCGACCTGTGTCGCCGGCCACCCGCCGAATCGCGTCAACGCCACCTGGATTCCTTCGGCAAATCCCGGCATTTTTTCATACAGGGATCCATTGACGCCAATGGCATGCCGCCGCCGGCGCTGCGGGTCCAGGCGGCGCAGGAAGCCGGCATAGGAAGCCGCGACCAGCGTCGCCGCCCGCTCCGCCACCAACTCCGCCACCGCTTTGATGAAATGCCGCTCCGCCAGGCTTGCCGGCCGTCCCGGCAGCTTTTCCTTCAGCCAGGCGTCGATGTGTTCCAGCTCTTTACTCCGGTCGCCGACAAACCAAGCGACATCGACGCTCGACAAGCCGTCCGGATGACTGAGGCAAGGGATCTCGTCGATAAACTGCATCCCGCAGTCGCCGCGGCCGGCCTGCAGGATCCGTCGGACCAGTTCGCCCAGATAGCGGCCGGCGACCATCTTCTCCAGCCGCTGCCGGCCGGGGGAATCGCTGTCCCGGTCCAGCTCCTCGTCGAACCGGCTGCGGGAGAGACGGTCGAAGCCGCCGGACTCGGGGTTGTAGGCCATCACCCGGTCAGGCTGGCCGTGCCGGGGCTGTGGTTCATAATAGGCGGTATTGTGGCCGGTGCCGCATACCGACCCCAGATCGGCGTCCGGGCACAGATAAGCCGCCGCCAGCAGGGTCGCCGTCGTATCGTTGAGCACCGCGACGGGACGGACCGCTGCGGCTTGTTGGCGGGCCAATTCTTCCGCCAGCAGGTCGTTGATATCCTGTCCGGCCAGTCCGGACACCTTGATTTCCTTGGCCCAGCCCAGAAAACTGGCCCGACCGAGAGCCGTCTGGCGGCTGGCGTAGGAAAAGGAATGGCCGAGAAGTCGCTCCTGCCCACCGGCGACGACGGCAACCTGCCGGGCAATGAAAGCGAACAACTCCCGGACGTTGGTATCGGCGCCGGTGTAGTCGTAACCGGCGTCGGCATCCTTTAACGACACCCTGTGAAGCTTGCGGATCGACGGTTTATTTTTCCCCGCCAGCTCGACTTCGGCGACCCGCAGGTTGGTGCCGCCAAAATCCAGTGACAGATAAACCCCGGCTTCGTCGCCGGCCGGCCGGCCGATATAGGCGGGCAACATCTGCAGCGGTGACGGCCGTTGCGACAGCCCGTCCTCGATCGACGCCGCAAAGTCCTCGACAATCCGCCCGAACTGTTCCGCCGACAGGGTAAACTCCCGCCAGGCTTCCATCAGCGCATCCGCCATTTTGCACTCTTCCGCCACATCCTCGCCTCCAGTGGGAGAAACGCCGCCGATCTCCTGCGAATTCGGCGGCGTCCTCAAATACCCTGTATATATTTATACTATATCACAATCGTCGCAAGCCTGCCACACTAGAGAGGCCGCAAGCCGCTATCGGGGGGCCTCGGAAAAGCGGCTCAATACCAGCCGATGTGTAGTTTCACCAGAATCAACGCGTAGCAGATGGTCAACACGATCGTGGTCGGCCAGAAGGCATAACCGATCCAGCGCCCCCAGCCGACTTTCGAGCCGAATTTTTCCATGCTGCTGTACGCCACCACATTGGCTGAGGCGCCGATCGGGGTAATGTTGCCGCCGATATCCACGCCAAGCGCCAGCGCCCAGACCATGATCGGCAACGCCAACATATTGCTGGCCTGGGAAATATCCTTGAGAATGACGCCCATGGTCAGCGCCAGGGGCACATTGTCAACGACGCCGCTGGTATAACCGGCGCCGAATACCAGGAAAGCGAGCAGAATGTAGGGGCTGCCGCCCGATATCGCGACCATGCTGTCGGCCAGGAACTTGATGACATGGGTCTTTTCCAGACCGCCGACGATGACGAACAGGGCTACGAAGAAGAGCAATACATCGATGTCAATTCGTTCAATGATATGGTGCGTTTTCCGGCCACCCAGCAGAATGGCGATCATCGCCGGAATCAAAGCGGCTTCGGCGACGGAGATCCTGATGCCCAGGGAGTGTTCCAGGAAGGTATGAGTAGTCAGCAGAATGATGGCGGTGACAAAGCCGATCAAGCCCACATTCAGCAACTGGCGGTCCTTGATTTTGTCGGCAGGCCGCAATCCGGCCGTTTCCTGCGCAGCGACTGCGCCGGCCTGGGAGGCCGCGATATTATTTTTTTCCTTCAGGTAAAACAGCCCAACGCAGACCAGGGTGCTGAGGATGGCGATCGGGCCGGTGTTGGTGGCGAAATCATTGAAGGTGAAGCCCAGCATCGTCCCCAGGATGACATTGGGCGGATCACCGACCAGCGTCGCCGCGCCGCCGATATTGGCGGAGCAGACTTCGGCGATGACCAGGGGCACCGGATCCATCCGGACCACTCGGCAAATTTCATAAGTCAGGCTGACCAAAAACAGCATCACCGTGATGCTGTCGATGAACGCCGCCAAGAATGCCGACAGCAGCGGAAACACCAGAAAGATGGATACTGCCCGGTAATTGAGTTTTTCGGCGACCCACAACGCCAAAAACTGAAAAAAGCCGGCCTCCGATAAAATGGCGACCAGGGAAAACATTCCGAACAGCAGGCCGATCGTTTCCCAGCTGACAAACTCCATCGCCTCGCTGATGCTCAGGACACCGCTGGCAATCATGGCAATGGCGCCCGCCACGGCCACAATCGTGCGGGGAATTTTGTCGAAAATCAGGGCGATGAAGGTGATCAAAAAGATAGATCCGGATAGAAGCATGTGGTTTCCTCCCATTTCAACTTATTCGGGTCTTCTATGAAAAGCCTTGCCGCAATCAGTTTGCGGCAACGCCGTCCCGCTAAAAAAAAGAACCCGTCCCAATGGAACGAGGTCTTCCCTGCAGCTGTTTCGCCGCCTACAGAACCGGGGGAAAGTCCCTGCGTGACCATTGAGTCGTTGGGTACTCCCTGGGTAGAGAGGTGTGAAGTTCACTTATTTTAGTTTCTTAATTAATTCAATTTTATAGAAGTTCAACGATAATGTCAAATATTTTGTTGAAAACAATCAATATTTTTCAATATGGCCATATATCGGCAATATTTCGCCGAAAACCGCTATTCATCATTATTTTTGACAGCAGAGGCGTTTTCGTGTCGCCATTGTCCATCGGCTGATTGCCCGGTTTACTGAGCGCTTTGGCGTATTTTCGCGACGATCTCACGGGCAAACGGCCCCAGATCGTCTTCCGCGTAGGCGCGCAAAACTCCCGTCGCCACTTGGGACAAAGCGCCCCGAATCACGGCCGGATCGGTGATTCCTTCCTTTTGCAGTGTGCTTTCCACCGCCACCGCTGCCCGGAGAGCTTCCGCCGTAGCCACGCTGTTGATTCGCTGGACCTGGTCCGCCTCGCCGACGGTCAGGACGCCGACTGCCGCAAACAGCCGCTGCGCCAGCTCGATCATCGCCACCTCGCCCCGGTCAATCACCAGCACGGGACGTGACCCCCGGCTCATTTCCCCGGCATGGCCGATGATTTTTACATTCAGGCAGCGAACTTCCCCGCAAGCCATCGCCGCCAACATTTCCCGGGAAATGTTGGTCGCCACGCTGAATACGTTCCAGGACTTTCCGGTCTTGACCAGTTCCGCCACACAAGGCGCGATCGCTTTGTCCGGAACCGCCAGCACCACTGCGTCCGCCGCCGTTTCCGTCATCGTTGCCAACGCCTTCAGTTTGAGCGAGCCGGCTACGTGGGCGGCGCTGTCCCGGTCGGCGTCATACAAGGCCACTTCATTGCCCACGGCCATGGCAGCAGCCAAAATTTTCCCCATTCGTCCCGCGCCCACGACTGTAATTCTCATAAAACCACGCTCCCTTTCCTGTTGATTCTACACCAAAACCGGTCCCGGCAAAAGGTCAGCGGCGCATTGCAAAGCGCCGGAAGAGACAAGCGGCGCCCAAGCCGGTGATTTAAACCGGCGTGGGCGCCGCTTCCGAACTACAAGTGCCGGCAATATGATCCGCCGGCGTCAGGCAAGCGACGGGGTCGATTCCGGCGGCCGCCGGAATTTGGTGGCCTGTTCGAAGGCATAAGCGATCTGGATCAGCACCGGCTCGCTCCAGGGTCTCCCCAGGATTTCCAGACCGATCGGCACGCCAATCGGCGCCGACGCCGTGGGCGAGGAAAAGCCTCCCGGCACGACAAGGGAAGGAAATCCGGTCACGGACCCCAGCACGCCGTTGCGCTCGATCTGTGTTTGGCCCACCGGAACAGCCAACCGCTTCTGATGCGGATACACCAGCGCATCCAGCCGGTAATCGGCCAACAGCTTCATTGTCTGCGTCTGCAGTTCCGACCGCTTCATCAGTCGCTCCCGGTATTCCGGGCTGGCAGTGCTGAGTTGCTCGGCTTTTTTGATGTTGTCCTCAATTCCCTTGTGGTACTTGCCGGAAGCGATGATGTCGCTCAGGGAATGAACCTGGGCTTTGTCGCCCAGCACGGCAAGATAGGAGTTCAGGTGGTCCTTGAGATCATACAGGTGCACGCTCACCTCGGAAACCAGATAGTTGGAATCGATCGGATCATTCACCTCGATGATCTCGGCGCCTTGGGCGCGCATCGCTTCGATGCATTTTGCCATGGCCTCATTGACCTCCTGATGATCCGGTCCGGTGCCGAAGAAGCTCCGCAGCACGCCGATCCGTTTTCCCCGGAGCCCTTGCGGATCCAGATTCTCGGCGTAGGATGCCGGAATCTGCCCCACCGACCAGGCAGTGACCGCATCGGCGGGATCATATCCCGCAATCGCCTCGAGAACCGTCACCGCGTCCGCAACCGTCCGCGCCAGCGGCCCCGCCGTATCCTGCGTAAACGAATAGGGAATGATCCCATCGCGGCTGACCAGGCCAATGGTCGGCCGGATTCCGACCAAGCCGCAGGCCGACGCCGGCGAGCGAATCGAATTGATCGTATCCGTACCGATTCCCACCACGCCATAGTTTGCCGCCAATCCGGCTCCCGTGCCGCCGCTGGAACCGCCCGGAGTCCGGGTCAGGTCGTAGGGATTCAGTGTCTGCCCCAAAATGGAGCTGACCGATTCGCCCCAGACCGCGAATTCGTGGAGGTTGACCTTGGCCAGGATCAAAGCGCCGGCTTCCTTCAATTTGCGCGTAATGAAAGCATCGTCGTCCGGCCGGAATCCTTTCAGGCTCAGCGAGCCGCCGGTTGTATCCATATCCCCCGTATCCACGTTGTCCTTGAGCAACAGGGGAATGCCATGCAGCGGACCGACCAGCCCTTTTGTTTTCAGGGCAGCGTCCATTTCGTCGGCAATCTCCAGCGCCCGCGGGTTGACCAGAATCACGGCGTTCAATGCCGGACCCTTCTGGTCGAATTCCTCGATCCGTTTCAGATACATCTCGGTCAGGCTGCGGCAGCTCAAAATTCCTTGTTGCATCGCCCGATGAATATCAGCTATGGTGGCCTCTTCAAGCACAAACACGTCCGGATCGTTTTTCACTGTCATCCGTTATCACCCTCCTTTTTCCCGTTGACCGCGCTTCTTCCGACCGCCGGCGCGGCTCAGGCCGGCAGGAACAGCAGCGGCAGGGCAAACACGATAAAGCTCAGGATCATGACCGCCGTCGCGTAGCCAATGACGTCCCGGGCCTTCAGGCCGGTGATGCCAAGCAGGGCAATCGCCCAGAACGGCTGCAGCATGTTGGTCCAGGTGTTGCCATAGGCAACCGCCAGCGCGGTTTTTATATAGCTGGCGTGCATCATTTCCGCCGATTTCATCGCGATCGGGCCTTGCACGACCCACTGGCCGCCGCCGCTCGGAACGAACAGGTTGACGATGCTGGCCATGATAAAGGTCCAGAAGTAGAACATGTACTCGGAGCTGAATTCAACGATGGCTTTCGACATGACATCCACCAGTCCGGAATAGCGGACAATCCCCATGATCCCGGCATACAGAGGAAACTGGAAGATGATCCCGCTGACCCCGCCAGTGGCGTCTTTCACGGCCTGCACATAGTTGGCCATGGTCCCGTGCAGAAAGATTCCCGCAAAGAAGAAGATCGTGTTGACAATATTTAGATCAAGCGCAAACCCCTTGGTCATAAAATGGTAAACGATATATACGGTCCCCAGCGCTCCCAGCAGATACGCGATCAGGCGGCTGTTGTTCAACTTGTCGCCAATCGTCTGCGAAGCTGCCGACGAAGGGGGGCCGACCTTATCCTCCTTATCGAGGTAGGCGGCGACATCATCGTCCAGCGGTTTGATTTCGTCCGCTTTGGGATGAACCATCCAGGCAAACAATGGCGGCAAGGCGATACACAGAATCGTCACCGCGATATTCATCGGATTGAACATATAGTCGCTGATGGGAATGACCCCGATTTGTTTTTCCAGAAAATGTCCCGGTGTCGCAATTAATAAGCCGATGGACGCCGATGGTCCGCCATGCCAGGTCATTTGCCCCAAATAGGCGGCGGCTCCCATCAAGCCATATTCAAACGGAATATTGCGCTTGCGCAGCGATTTCCCAACTTCCTTGGCCAGCAAGGACCCCAGGACCAAAGCCAACCCCCAGTGAATGATGGAAATGATGATTGTGATCAAGGCGATCATGTAAACGGCGTGGGGACTGTTCTTGGGAGTGGCGGCAATTTGGGCGATCCAGCCGCGGACCAGCGGCGCGTTTGCCACTGCCGACGCCGTGATGACCATCAAGGCCATCTGCATACTGAAGGTTAGCAGTTCCCAAAAGCCTTTGTACCAGTTGATGACCATCTGCATGGGAGTGGTATTTGTCAGTGCAAGACCAAGCCCGAAGGCGATAAAGGTCAGCATCACCGCAAAAATACTTGGATCGGGTAAGTACTTGAATGACCAATTGGCCATGACCTGGCCCAGTTTTCTGAACATTCATCTTGCCCCCTATCGTTTATTTTTGCTCCCTGGCCAATCTGTCGCCCAATCCTTTTCGTCCACCCCCTTTTCCATCAAACAGCCCGCCCGTCAAATCGCTCATGCGACGCACGATCCGCCGTTGCCAAATGCGTGTTGCTTTAATTTTTCACATTATTATAATTATTATAATTATTGTAATTCGCACTTTATTTCGGTTTTCCTGCTGCCGGGAATCCCCCGGCAACTGTCAAATAATCGCCATTTTTTTTGCCGTCCCGTGTCGTCCCCGGCCGTTTTGCTGAGAAGCGTTGGAACGGCGCCGCTTTGACAGAACTGGATTGGAGAGGACCGGTTCGATAAAGCCTCCTGTTTCGGCGCTGGCTGGCCTGATTCGGTTGCGCTGCCGCTCGCCAGCTGCTATAATGAGGGTCAGGTATTGTATACAACATTCTTTCATGAATGGAAGTGCGCCTGGGGTTCCGGCTGAATGCGTCAGGTCCGAGCGGCGCAGAGCCTGACCGGCTACACCGTGGGTACAAAAAGCCCCAGCGGAAAGTTCCATGCGAACTTTGTGCTGGGTTTTTTTTATGTCACCAAATCGCAGTAATGTAGGATGGGAGGAACGAATTTGTACTGGAACAAACCGATCGAAACCATGCCCCGGCCCCAAATGACCGAACTGCAATCCGCCCGACTGGTGCAGCAGGTTCGCCGCGTTTACCGGCAGGTTCCCTTTTACCGGGAACAGATGCAAAAATCCGGCCTGCTGCCGGAAGAGATCCGCTCGATGGACGATCTCGGCAAGCTGCCCTTCATCACGAAGCAGGATATGCGCGACAACTACCCGTACGGCCTGTTCGCCGTGCCGTTGGCGGAAATCGTCCGCCTGCACGCCTCCAGCGGCACAACCGGCAAACATACCGTCGTCGGCTATACCAACCGCGACCTCGGCATCTGGTCGGAAGTCATGGCCCGCACCCTGACCGCCGCCGGCGCCACCAAGCAGTCGCTGATCCAGGTCGCCTACGGCTACGGCCTGTTCACCGG
>DCTI01000235.1 GCA_002329525.1 Negativicutes bacterium UBA1444 | reverse complement strand
GGGTCATCTTCGGCGAAGGCGCCGTCCAGAAACTGCCGCAGCTGTGCAAAGACAACGGCTTTTCCCGGATCTTCGTCGTAACGGGCAGTTCCTCGACCCGCCAGTCGCCGCATCTGCAAAAATTGCTGGCCGGACTGGCTGAACTGGGGATCGCCCAGGAAGTTTTTTCCGCAGTGGAGGCCGATCCCAGCGTCGAAACCGTAACGAAGGGCGCGGCGCAACTCGGCGCATTCAATGCCGATGCGGTAATCGCCTTCGGCGGCGGCAGTCCGATGGATGCGGCCAAATCGATGTCGATGGTCAGCGCCAACGGCGGCTCGATCCTTGATTATATGCGCGGCCGCAAGGTTTATTCCAAGCGGGGCGCGCCGCTGATCTGCATTCCGACGACGGCCGGCACCGGCAGTGAAGTCACGGCGGCGGCGGTGACGACGGATCGGGAAACCCAGCAAAAAATCGGCGTGTCGCATGATTTACAGATGCCGGCTTACGCCATCGTCGACCCGGTGCTGCATGTCAGCATGCCGCCATCGGTGACCGCCGCCACTGGTCTGGACGCCCTGACCCATGCGATCGAGGCCTATATCGCGGTGAAAGCCAACCCGGTGACGGACAGCCTGGCCTTGGCGTCGATCCGACTGATCGGCGAAAACCTGCGCCTGGCTGTCGCCAATGGCGAGGATCTGGCGGCGCGGGGCAATATGGCGCTGGCCAGCCTGATCGCCGGCGGTTCGTTCACCAACGCCGGCCTGGGGGCCGTGCACGGCATCGCCCATCCGGTCGGCGCGCAGTTCGGCGTGGCCCATGGGGTGGCGAACGGCATTCTGCTGCCTTATGTCATGGAGTATTGCCTGATGGCGAATTATCCGAAGTTCCGGGACATCGCCGCGGCCCTGGGCAAGCCGGTGGAAGGCCTGCCGCTGCGGGAAGCGGCCCGGCTGGCGGTGGACGCGGTCTGCGAGCTGAAACAGGACGTCGGGATTCCGGCGACGCTGGCCGACGTGCAGGTTCCGCCCTCGGCTCTGGCCGGCATCGTCCGGGATGCGACGACCTACCGCCAACTGGCCAACACCCCCCGCCGCCTGAACGCCGAAGATCTGAAGGCCATCGTCACCCGCGCCCTGGGAGTCTGAGAGCCTGCCGGCCGAAGGTACCGCGCAACCCGAAATTTCCGCCCGGGACAAAAAGGACTTGAACCCGGCGGCGCCGAATTATTCATAACGGGAGGGATGCAAACATGCGCATTGTGGAACAGGCCTTTATCGCCACGGAACGACTGACCGCCGTCAAGGCCGAACAGCCGACGGACACCCTGTTTCAGGTATTTGTCAAGGGGAAACTGCAGTACCGGCCGTCCTATCTGATCGAGGACGGCAACATCGTGTTCGGTTTCGATTGTCTGCAGGCCGGCGACATCGTGCAGATTTTCTATTTGCTGCCCTGAGTTTGTCTGAAAGCAATAAAGAACCCGGCATTCCTGCCGGGTTCTTTTCACAGCCGCCGCCGCGCCGGTGCGGCAACGCTGGGGACACATCACGCTGGGAGGGGTATTCGTGAGACAGATGCAACGGATCGTGGGGCTGCTGACATTGCTGCTGCTCCTGGGAACGACCGCCTTCGCCGCTCAGGCGGAATGGCGCGAACAAGCCTACAATTTTGACACGCCGAAATTCATTCTGCTGATGGAGCCGTCGTTCGCCTACGAGGGCTACGATGTCAGCGACCGGAACAAGTTCAACAAGTATCCCTACGCGGCGGAGAAAATCTCGGATATGCTCCGGGGCCGCCTGAACGGATTGTCGCGCCACCGCATCGTCAATCTGGACTATGTGATCAATCAGATCAAGGCCGATGCCACGCTGACCGAGAAGGTCGACCCGCTCTCGCCCGGATTCGGCGCGATCCTGCAACGGGAAATGGGCAAACACATCGATCTGGTCATGTACCTGGACGTCCGCGATTACGGCTGGTTCTATGAATACCACGACGCCTACATGACAACGGAAACCTATACGGAACGGGTGAGCTACAAGAAGCACAACCGGGACGGCAGCGAAAGCTGGGGCTGGATGGATGTGCCGAGGACCCGCATCGTTCACCATCCGGCGGGCTATTATATTTCGGACTGCGCCGAGGCCTCGTTCCGCCTGTATGACGCCAAGGGCGGCCGCGACGTCTGGAAGTTTTCGGACTCCCGCAACCGCCGCTCGCCGGCGATCAGCAACGGTTACGACCCATCGGGGCCGGAATCGATGATGAAGCGGATTTTCGACGAAACGTTCAAAAAAATACCGCTGGCGCAGTAGCGGCCGGCGGTATTCGCACAGGGCAGGAGTCGTTTATGCGGTTCGGCGGCTGCCGTCGCCGAGCTCCAGATATTCGTCATAGGTCATCCGGTAATCGTTCAGGCCGTCGGGCGTGATCTCGATGATCCGGTTCGCGATGGTCTGCACGAACTGATGGTCGTGCGAGGCGAACAAAATCGTGCCGTCGAACTGCATCAAGCCATTGTTGAGCGAGGTGATGGATTCCAGGTCCAGATGGTTCGTGGGTTCATCCAGCAGCAGGACATTGGCACCGCTGCGAATCATATGAATAAATAACAGTTTTGCCTTCTGTCCGCCGGAGAGATCGGAGATTTGGTGCTCCATCTCCTCCGGCGTATATTTTACGCTCCCGAGAAAGGTCCTGATCTCGGATATCTCATCCCGGCTGCCCGAACGGGTCAGGAATTCAACCGGCGTCTTGTCCAGCGGCAGCAGGTCGGCATAGTTCTGGGGCATATAGGCCGCCCGTATATCCCTGCGGGGCAGCAGTTGTTCTGCGATCTGCTTGAGCAGAGTCGACTTGCCCGCTCCGTTTTTGCCGACGATAAACAGCTTTTCGCCGCCGGTCACATTCAGCCGGATATCCCGGGAAAGCAGGCCGTTTTCGGGAGTATACAGCGCATCCAGCGTCAGGTCAAGCACCCGCTTGGCGTCCGGCAGATGGGTCTTTTCAAAATCCAGCAGAATCGCTTCCTCAACATCCGGCATCTGGGTCATCTGTTCGCTTTCCCGCTGGAACCGCTTTTCCATCGAGGTGACCGCGTGCATCTTGCGTTTGAGCATCTTCCCGCCGTGGGGATCACCGCGGGAGATCGAATGCAGGCTGTGGTTGACCTTTTCCTTGATCTCTCTCAGCCGCTGCTGCTGGGCGTCAAACTGTGCCTTTTCATCCCGCGCCATCTGCCGCTGGTGGTCAAGGGAAGCCAGCCGCCGGTCAACATACTCCCGGTATCCGACCCGCCGGACGGTACAGCGGGGCAATGTCCTTCGCCGGAGCAGCTCAAGGTGGATGACCATGTTGGCGGTCCGCTCCAGCAGTACTTCATCGTGCGAGACATACAGCACCGGGCGTCCGCAGCTGACTATAAATTTTTCCAGCCACTGGAGTGCTTCAATGTCCAGGTCCCCGCTCGGCTCATCCAGCAGCAGGATATCCGGCGATTCGCACAATAGCCTTGCCAGCTGCATCTTGACCTTCTCCCCGCCCGATAAACTGCCCATTGGCCGGTCTTCATAAAAGATGCCGCCCGACAGCGATAACAGCCGGGCAATGTCCGCCAGTTCCCGCGGCGTCCGGTCAAGGAATGCCTCGCTCTGGCAGAAATACCCGCAAATTTCCATCTGTTTTTCCTCTTCGGTGAGCTCCTGTTTGAGATAACCGATCACCGCTCCGCCTGTGATGATGGTCCCTTCAGTTTCGACATACCTTTCAGCCGCTTCCGGGTCGGCGATCAGTTTGAGCAAGGTCGATTTCCCGTTCCCCTCCTCCCCGATCACGGCGCAGCGGTCCCCTTCCCCAAGGGTGAAGGAAAGGCCGCTGATGATCGGGCGGAGGTCTTTTTTATGGGTAACCGACAAATTCCGTACCTGCAAAGTTTTCATAAAATCCTTCTTTCCGGCAATAAAAAAGACTGCCTTTTCAAAGCCGAAAAAGCAGTCCTATCCGCGCGGTCAGGCTATGATACCACAGCCCAAAATACCGGAAAACCGGCCATCAAAAAATGCGCAATCTGCTTTTTCGGACACAAACATCAAAAGCCATCCGCCAAAGGGGTGACCTGTTGCTGACTGTTCAATTCCGCTTAAAACAGATTATTTACGCATCCTTAACCTTCTTTGCAGCAATTTATCCGGCAGTAACCGGATGACGGTTTCAGTATAGCACGTCCCGCCATCCTTGTCAACCCCGCGCAGTGCCTGTGCTCCCCGTTGCCGAAACTTGTTTGCTTGCTGGAATCTGTGGGCAAAACTGGGAAAAAATACAGAACAAATTTTTGATATCCTATTGACAAACAAGAACAGATATTCTATACTTTAGTTGAACATAAAAGAACAAGGAAAGGAGTCTGTTCCATGGACACCCTGCAAAAACTGACCATCCTTGCCGACGCGGCAAAATATGACGTCGCCTGCACCTCTTCCGGTGCCGACAAGACCCCTGGGCCCGGCGGAATCGGCTCTGCTATTGCGGCCGGCATCTGCCACACCTTTACCGCCGACGGACGGTGCGTCTCACTTTTGAAGGTGCTCTTTTCCAACTCCTGCATCCATGACTGCAAATACTGCCTCAGCCGCCGGTCAAACGACGTCCCCCGGGCAACCTTTGAACCGAAGGAACTGGCCGATCTGACGATGCAGTTTTACCGCCGGAACTATATCGAAGGGCTGTTTATCTCGTCGGGCGTCCTGCGCAATCCCGACTACACATGCGAACAAATGATTAAAACTTTGGAGATTTTGCGGTTTGAGTACCGCTTTTACGGCTACATCCATGCCAAGGCGATTCCCGGCGCCGACCCGCGGCTGATCGAACGGATGGGGATGCTCGCCGATCGGATGAGCGTCAACATCGAACTGCCCAGCGCACAAAGCCTGTCGCTGCTGGCGCCGGACAAGAACCGGAAAGCCATCCTCGCCCCGATGCGGCAGATCGGGGACGGCATCGCTGAAAACCGGCGGGATATTGTCCGCTACCGGCATGCCCCAAAGTTTGCGCCTGCCGGCCAGAGCACCCAGATGATTGTCGGCGCGTCGCCGGAAAGCGATTATCAGATTCTGACCCTGTCGGAGGCGTTATACCAGCGGTTTTCCCTCAAGCGGGTATTTTTCTCGGCCTATATCCCGCTCAATGACGACCCGGCACTGCCTGGGAAAGAAGTCCGGCCGCCGCTGCTGCGGGAACACCGGCTGTACCAGGCCGACTGGCTGCTGCGGTTTTACGGATTTACCGCCAGTGAAATCCTGGACGAAGCACATCCGTTTTTTGACCCCTGTCTCGACCCCAAATGCAACTGGGCGCTCTCCCACCCGGAATTTTTCCCGGTCGAGGTCAACGCTGCCCCGCAGGAGGTGCTGCTGCGGGTGCCGGGCATCGGGGTGCGCTCGGCGACCCGGATTTTGCAGGCGAGAAGAAGCGGCGCGCTGGATTTTGCGGGGCTCAAAAAAATCGGGGTCGTCCTCAAACGGGCGCAGTATTTTATCACCTGCCGCGGAAAGATGATGGAGCATCTCCGCTTCTCCCCGGAAACGGCCCGGCGTGCGCTGCTGAGCGAAACTTCCGCCGCCCAGCTGCCCGGCCACCAGCCGGAACAGCTCAGCA
>DCTI01000090.1:2212-2707 GCA_002329525.1 Negativicutes bacterium UBA1444 | reverse complement strand
GAGGTGCTGGACCCCGAGCAGAACAATTCGTTCAGCGATCACTATATTGAATTGCCGTTCGATCTGTCGCACGTGCTCTGGGTGGTCACCGCCAACGCGCTGCACAACATTCCGCGGCCGTTGCTGGACCGGATGGAAATGATCACGATCTCCGGCTACACCCAGGAGGAAAAGGTCCAGATCGCGAAAAAATTCCTCATTCCCAAGCAGCAGAAGGAAAATGGCCTGACCGGCCGCAACATTGCCTTCCTGGATGCCGGTATCGAAAAAGTGATCCGGAATTATACCCGCGAGGCCGGCGTCCGCAATCTGGAACGCAGTCTGGCGACGCTGTGCCGCAAAGTGGCGCGGCAGATCGTTCAGAAAAAGAAGAAAACGGTGCGGATGACGCCGGAGAACGTGGAAGTGTTCCTCGGCCCGCCGAAGTATCACTGGAACGAGGCGGAGCGCAGCAGCCAGGTCGGCGTGGCGACCGGGCTGGCCTGGACGGAGACC
>DCTI01000090.1:0-2203 GCA_002329525.1 Negativicutes bacterium UBA1444 | reverse complement strand
GGCGATGTCATGAAGGAGTCGGCGCAGGCCGGGTTCAGCTATATTCGTTCCCGGGCCCAGGAACTGGGCATTGCCGAGGATTTTTACGAGAAGGTGGACATTCACGTGCATTTGCCGGAAGGGGCCATTCCCAAAGACGGCCCGTCAGCCGGGATCACGATGGCGACGGCCATGATTTCCGCCCTGACCAATATCAAGGTCCGCAACGATCTGGCCATGACCGGCGTNNGCGGCCGGGTGCTGCCGGTCGGCGGTATCAAGGAGAAGGTGCTGGCAGCCCATCGCGCCGGCATCCACACGCTGTTGCTGCCCAAGGAGAACAAGCGGGATTACACCGAGATTCCGGAAAATGTCCGCCAGAATCTGGACTTTGTCTGGGTGGAGCATCTGGATGAAGTGCTGGACAAGGCGCTGATCCGCGAGAAACGGAGCGGCGGATGCGCTGGGAAATAATCAAGGCGGAGTACGTGACCTCGGCGGTGAAAGCCTCGCAGTTTCCGCTGGGCGAGGAACCGGAAGTGGCATTTATCGGCCGTTCCAACGTCGGCAAATCCAGCCTGATCAATTCGCTGTGCCGTCACAGCGGCCTGGCCCGGACCAGCAGCGCTCCGGGCAAGACCCGGACGGTGAATTTCTACCGGGTGACGCTGAAGCGGGAGGACGGACTGCGGCGGGACTTGTGGCTGGTCGACCTGCCTGGCTACGGCTATGCGCAGCGCAGCAAATCGGAACGGCAGGATTTGCAGGATTGGACGCAGCATTATTTCCGGGAATCGAAACGGCTGCGGCTGGTGTTGCAGTTGCTCGACATCCGGCGGGAACTGCAGCCGCTGGACCAGCAGGTGCATAACTGGCTGCTGGCGGCGGGCATGCCGGTTCAGCCGGTCGCGACCAAACTGGACAAACTGAGCCGGAGCGCCGCGAGTGCGGCGTTGCGGGCGTTGGGCGCCAAGCTCGGGTTGCCGGCAGGGCAGGCCATGCTGGGATATTCGTCCCTGACGCCGGCCGGCCGGCCGGAACTGTTGCAACGATTGGTGGAAGCGGTGGACTTTGATGGAATTGACACAGTTTGACAAGGACTTGCTGAACCTGGTCCAGACCGGACTGCCGCTGACACCGGCGCCGTTCGCCGATCTCGCGGCCCGGCTCGGCTGTCCTGAGCAACAGGTGATCGAACGGCTGGCCCGGCTGCGGGAGCAGGGGATCATCCGGCGGCTGGGAGCTTTTTTTGATGCGGAAGCGCTCGGTTACCGGGGCTGGCTGGTGGCGGTCAAGGTGGCGCCGGCGCAACTGGCGGCGGTGGCCCGGGCGGTGAACGACTGGCCGGAGGTCACTCACAACGACGAGCGGGATCATGAATACAACCTTTGGTTTACGATCCAGACCCGCACCGAAGCCCGGCAACAGGAACTGCTGCGCCAGGTCGGCGCAATGGCCGGAGTGTCGGCGGTGATCACCTTGCCGACGACGGACCGGTACAAGGTCAATGTCGAATTTCGGATGGAGTAGGTGCGACGTGACGGATACGGTGGATCAACAGATCGTCCGCCGCCTGCAGGGGGATTTTCCGCTGGTGTCGGCGCCCTATCGCAGGCTGGCGGAAGAGATCGGGATTACGGAACCAGAACTTTTGGAACGATTACAACGAATGAAGGCGCAGGGAATTCTGCGAAAAATGGGGGCAGTGCTGCAGCATCGGGTGGCCGGCTTTCACGGCAATGCCCTTTGCTGCTGGCAAATCCCGGCGGCGGCGGTGGCGGACGTGGTTGGCCGGCTGGTGGGGCGGCCCTTTATTTCCCACGTTTACTTGCGGCAGCCGCAGGAACAGTGGCTCTACAATTTATACACCGTCTTTCACGCCCATACGCGGGAAGAATGTCTGGCGCAAATTGAGCGGACGGCGCAGGAACTGGATCTGACCGATTATCGGGTGCTGTTCAGCCGCAAGAACTGGAAACGTTCCCAGCTGGTCTTGCTGCGGGAATCGTCGGAGGAGTGATGAGCATGATTACGCGATATGCCGAACTGATCGAGGAAGTCCTGAAGTCGGAACCGGCCCGGGTGGCGGTGGCCGCCGCCCAGGACGACGCGGTGCTGCAGGCCTGCCAAAGCGCGTATGAACAGAAGTTGGCCACGTTTTCCCTGTTCGGCGACCAGGCGCGGATCGAGGCGGCGGCGCAAAAAGCCGGCGTGAGCCTCGACG
>DCTI01000110.1 GCA_002329525.1 Negativicutes bacterium UBA1444 | reverse complement strand
ACACCAAAAAGGCGATCAGGGACCCCGATGTCAGGTTGCCGCGAATGACTTCATGTCCGCCATACCAGACAATCACCGTCACCGCCAGGGCGGCGAGAAACTCGACGACCGGCGTCAGGGTAGCCGACAATTGGGCCGCTTTCATCTGCGCGTCAAAGTTGTTCACGTTTTCCCGGTTAAATCGGTCGATTTCATAGTCCTCCCGGACAAACAGACGAATCAGTCGGATGGATACGATCATTTCCTGCAACACGGAAGTAATTTCGGCAGCCCGTTGCTGCATCGTGCCGCTGGCCTTGCGCAATTTCGCGCCGAAAATTTTCATGGCTTCCGCCACCATCGGCACGGTAATCAACGTCAACNNACAGCGCCAGCTGCCAGTGCAGGTAAAACATGGCGATCAGCGAGCCGATCAGCGCCAGCGATTCCGAGGCCAGTTCAATGACGTTCTGCGCCAGCACCCCCTGCAGGGCGGCAACATCGTTGGTCATGTAGCTGAGAACTTTACCGGTCTGGCTGCGGTCGAAATAGGAAACGGACAGGCGCTGGAAGTGCCGGAACAAATGCTCGCGCAGGTCAATGACCACCTTCTGGCTGATGAAGGCCATCAGGTAGGTCTGTCCGTAGACAAAAAAACCCCGCAGGGCAAATACGACCACGATACCGGCGGTAATGGCGTTAAGCAGCATTTCATCCTTATTGACCAGTACTCCATCGATCACATCCCGCACGATCCAGGGCACGTACAGGCTGGCCGAGGTCGCCAGGACCATGCAGGCAACTGCCATCAGGGTTTGTGGAATATAGGGCTTGAGATATTGCAACAATCGCAGATAGATTTTGGCCGAACTCATGCTTTCCTCCCCGACGCCACATCCAGGACGATGGACGCGACCCGTTTCACGGCGCCCGGTTCTCCCAGGTTGACCCGTACTTCCTTCAGATCCGCCGCCGCCTGGGCCCGCACAGCCGGATCGGTCATCAGTCGCAGAGCGGCCTGACTGACATTGTCCGCCGTCGCCTCGTGCTGGATCAGTTCCGGCAGTATCCGACGGCCGGTCACGATGTTCGGCAGGCCGACATGCGACACATTGGCCACCACCCGGACCAGCCAATACGTGGAGGTCTTGACCCGGTAAATGATCACTGACGGCAGACCCATCAGCGCCGCTTCCAGGGTAACGGTACCGGAAGCCGCGATGGCGCAGTCGGCAATCTGCATCAGGTTATAGGTGCTGTTGCAGGTGTAGACCACCGGCACGCCGGAGGCCTGGACCACTGACTCGATCCGCTCCATGGGAATCGTCGGGGCCACTGGCAGATAAAACTGGCAATCCGGCAACTGTTCCCGGATTTTTTTCGCCGCCGCCATCATGATGTCCAGCAGGCTCGACACTTCCTGGAACCGGCTGCCCGGCAACAACAACAACAGCGGTTTTTTCGGGTCGGCGCCGAAATGGCGGAAAGCAGTCTCCCGGTCCATCGACGGCCGCACGATGTCGACCAGCGGATGACCAACGAAACTGACCGAGGCCCCGGCTTCCCGGTAGATATCCGCCTCGAACGGGAAGATCGCCGCCACTTTCTCAACCCAGCCGGCAATGGCCTTGGCTCGCCATTTTCCCCAGACCCAGGCCTTGGGACAAATATAATAGACCACCGGGATGCCTTTTTTCTTGGCCACCTGTGCCAGGGCCATGTGAAAACCGCCGTAATCGATCAGCACCAAAACATCCGGCCGACGTTCGTCCATGATCCGCGACAGCAGGCCGCGCAAACGGAAAAACTTCGGCAGATTCCACAGAATCTCCACGAATCCCATCACGCCGATGTCCGCGATATCGTAGACAATATCGACCCCGGCGGCGCGCATATTGGACCCGCCCATGCCGAATAGTTCGATGTCCGGCTGCATACTCTTCAATGTTTCCGCCACGCTGGCACCGTGCAGATCGCCGGAAGCCTCACCGGCGCTGATCATGACCTTAGGCATAGGCCCCCGCTTCATCTCCCGCCATCGCAACGATTGTGATTCCGTGTTGATCCGCCTTGGCAACCATGGTTTCCCGATCAACCACCAGAGTCTTGCCGGCTTCGATCACCAAAGCGACCGCTCCGGCCTCGATCATCGAATCCAACGTGTCCGGACCGACGCCGGGAACGTCAAAACGCATATCTTGTTTCGGTTTGGCCGATTTGGCCACGGTCACACCGCCCCGGCCGAGCTGGCCGCCCCGACGGATACAGGCGTCAGTCCCCTCGATCGCTTCGACGGCCATGATGGCCCGGTTTTTGACGACCACGGTCTGGCCGATGTCCAGACCGCCGATTTTTTTCGCCATATTGAGGCCAAATCGCATGTCGGCCAGTTCCGCCTCGGTCGGCTTCCGGTTGGTCAGCACGCCGGCAGCCGGCATCAGCGGCCGGAGCAGTTCCGTCTGGTCCAGAACCGTGATCCCTTCCGCCGCCAGTTCTTCCACCAACGCCAAAGTCAGTGTGTCGTCGCTGAAATTCTTGATGCGGGAAAAGATCTTCAACACCCGCAGATCCGGCAATTCCCGATGGGCATACACCAGTTCCTTGGTGATCTTGCCAAGCAGGGTGATCTCGGTCACTTTTTCCCGCTTGAACACTTTGAAGATCCGGTCCAGTTTGGCAATATTGATATTCTCATAAGTATGCGTCACCTGGGCCAGTTCGGGGTCCACTTCCGGCAGCACCCCTACCCCTATCACGTGAACGCCCATGCCGCGAGCGGCACGGGCGAATTCCACCGGCAACCGGCCGACGCCGGCAATCAAACCAATCTTTTTCATGAGTCACCCCGACTTAATTATTCAGCAGCGTCGTCATCCCGACGGCTGCGGCAAATCCCGCGATTCACGTTGCGCAAAAAACGCAGCAGATGGTCGACCGGCTCGCTGGAATCCAGTTCCTGCTCCATCGTGGTAATGGCCTCCGACAATTTCAGGCCGGAGCGGAACAGGATTCGGTAAGCTCGCTTCAGGTTTCGCCGCACATCCTCGCTCAGCCCGGCGCGGGCAAGCCCCACGCTATTCAGGCCGCAGACCCGGGCCGGCCGGCCGTCGGCGATTACGAACGGCGGCACATCCTGGACCACTTTCGAGGCGCCGCCCACCATGGCGTTGCGGCCAATCTTGACAAACTGATGTACCCCCGACAGTCCGCTGATAATCGCCCGATCCT
Organism: Negativicutes bacterium UBA1444; assembly: GCA_002329525.1. Classification (GTDB taxonomy): domain Bacteria; phylum Bacillota; class Negativicutes; order UBA1444; family UBA1444; genus UBA1444. The sequence continues at coordinate 2,563 of DCTI01000110.1, read as the reverse complement.
CCACGGTCACATGTCCGGCCAGACCGGCGTGGTTCGAAATGACCACGTTGTTGCCGATCACGCAGTTGTGGGCGATATGTACGGTACCCATCAACAGGCAATTCGAGCCGATCCGGGTTTCCTCGCCCTCGCCGGTCGCCCGGTTGATGGTGACGAATTCCTGGATAATGGTGTTGTCACCGATATACACAAAGGTTTTTTCACCTTTGAATTTCAAATCCTGCGGCGCATTGCCCACGCAAGCCCCGTGATGGATCTGGCAGTCCTTGCCGATAGTGGTCCAGCCCTCGATGACCACATGGGAACCGATCTTGGTGCCGTCGCCGATAAACACGTTCTCGCCGATGACCGAATACGGTCCGACTTCCACGTCCCGACCCAACCGGGCGCCCGGATATATTACGGCTGTTTCGTGAATCTTCCGCAGCGGAACCACCACGCCATCCATTTTCATATTTTGATCAACTCCTCAAAGGGTATACTCCGTCCGGCGCATTTGTTCCTGACAATAAATATTCCGGCAAAATCGTCCGATTTTAAATAAGAAATGAATTTCCCTCGAATTATCGGTCTTATTCTGCTATGTTTCGGCGAATTTCAGGTCAGTGCAAAAGTCAGTTCCGCTTCCGCGACCAGTTCACCGTCGACGAAAGCCTGAGTCCAGACCTTGCCAATATTACCGCGGTATTTCATCATTTCCGCGACCATCCGCAACTGGTCGCCGGGAACGACCGGCCGACGGAATTTTACCCGGTCCATGCCGGCAAAATACGGAATCGTATTCTGATGCTCCGGCGAACACATCACCATCACCCCGCCGACCTGCCCCATGGCTTCCAAGAGTAGCACACCGGGCATCACCGGGCGGTCCGGAAAGTGACCGGTAAAAAAACGTTCGTTCATGGTGACGCATTTGATGCCCACGGCGCGTTTCATCGGCTCCAGTTCGAGAATCCGGTCGACGAGCAGCATAGGATAACGATGCGGCAGAATTTTTTGAATTTCGATTACATCCAACAAAGCCTTACACCCCTTTTTTGTCTTGTCCTGATGTAAACGCCACAATTTGGCGGCCAGTGCCGTATTCAGGGCATGTCCCGACTGCACGGCGATGATATGTCCACGCAGCGGTACTCCCAACAGGGCGAGGTCGCCCAAAACATCCAAGATCTTATGTCGGACCAGTTCGTCCGGGAAGCGCAGCGGATTGAGGTTTGTTTCATCATCGTACACCAGGGTGTTGTCCAGACTGCCACCCAAGCCCAAGCCTTTGGCCTTCAAGGCTTCGACCTCATGCATGAAGCCGATGGTCCGGGCCGGGGCGATCTCCCGGATAAAAACTTCCGGTGAAATAACATATTCGGCCTGTTGGACTCCCAATTTGGGATGGGGGTTCGACGAGGTAAACGACACTTTCAGGCCGTCATATGGCAAAATCTTGATAAAGCGGCCGTTGTCGGCCACTTCCACCGCNNNGCTTCCGCTGCCGACATTTCCACCCGGCAGTTGTCAATTCCCAATACATAGAGAGCCGCCAGCAAGTGTTCCACGGTGAAAACTTTGGCCTCGCCGGCTTCCAGCGTGGTCGCCCGCAGGGTCGACGTCACCTGCCCGGCGGTGGCCTGGACCGCCGGACATCCCGGCAAATCAGTCCGGACAAACACAATTCCGGTATTCGCCGGCGCCGGTTGCAGTTCCAGCGAAACCGGCCGGCCGGAGTGCAGGCCGATATCCGTATATTGAACCGCTCGCGTCAGCGTGGTTTGTTTCTCCAAAATGCTCCCCCTGTCATCCTGTCTGGTTCGTCAATTTGTGTAGGTCAGGCCCAGATAGACTCGCTGCTCCTGGCCCAGCCAGCCGGCATCCAGTCTCACACCGTGCGCCAGGCTCATCCGGGCGCCATAGTTCATCTTCTGGCCGTCCATTTCCACGATCAGTGAAGTCACCGGAAACCCGCCCTGCTGTTTTTTTCGCAGTGAGGTCGGATTCAGCACTTTTTCCACTGCGCCGAACATTCCCTTGAAGCGTCCGGTCCCGGCGCCCACATGAACCCGGAAACCGAACGGCAAGGCTTTGGAAACAGCCGCGTAGTAGGAACGCTGGTTCTGCTCGCCGAGATCCTCGCCGCCGATCGCGATGGCCGGCAACAATAGGCCTTCCTGCGTCAGGGCAACCTTGGCGTTCACCGTCCAGTTTCCAGCCACGCCTTTGTGCCAGGGCGCCGCCGCGCTGACTTCCAGTCCGGTCGGCAAACCAACCGCTGCCACCACGGTGGAGTGGTCCTGCCAATAATAAGCGCCGGCGGAAATATGGCCGGGTCGTAGAATATCCGCGGTCGGAATCCGGATCATCCCGGTTGCGCCGGATGTTGAAGGCGCGGCAAAAGCCGGAGTGGTTCCCCAAAGGCTCAACAGCCCCAGCAATAGCAACAACAATCTCACTTTTCGAAAGGCCTCCATCCGTTCGCCTCCATGGTCAGCGTTGTTATTAGTCCTTGTTCAATTCCTCAAGCCGTTTTTCCAGTTCCCGGATTTTTTTCAGGGCTGCCGGCAGCTTGTGCAAG
>DCTI01000143.1 GCA_002329525.1 Negativicutes bacterium UBA1444 | reverse complement strand
GTCTTGCGGCCCAGCCAGCCGGCTTCCACATATTTGCGCAGCAACGGGCAGGGACGGTACTTCGGATCGCCGAAGCCTTCGTACAGCACTTCCATGATGTACAGCATCGTGTCCAGACCGATCATGTCCGACAACGCCAACGGTCCCATCGGATGACCGAACCCGCTCTTGGCCACGATGTCGATCTCTTCGGCGGTCGCCACGCCTTCGAACAGCGTCTGCATGGCTTCGTTCATCATCGGGACCATGATCCGGTTGCCGACAAAGCCGGGGAAGTCTTTCAGTTTAACCGGGCTCTTGCCGAATTTCTTCGCCAAGTCGTACACCGTCTGTAGCGTTTCGTCGCTGGTCGCCAGCCCTTTGACCACTTCCACCAGTGCCATCACCGGCGCCGGGTTGAAGAAGTGCATGCCGCAGACCTGGGTCGGCCGTTTCGTGGTCGCGCCGATCGCCGTGATCGGCAGCGACGAGGTGTTCGACGCCAGGATGGCGTGCGGCGGGCACAGGCTGTCGAGCTTCTGGAAGATGGCTTTCTTTACGTTCATGTTTTCGACGACGGCTTCCACCGCCAAGTCGACGTTGCAGGCGGCCGCGTCCAGTTCCACCACGCCGCACAGCCGTTTGGAGACCGCTTCTTTTTCCTCGGCGGTCATCTTGCCTTTTTCGACCAGCTTGGCCAGATTCTTCTCAATGCCAGCCAGCCCCTTGTCGACGAAGCGCTGCTCGATGTCCTGCAGGACGACGTCCATGCCGCCCTGCGCCATGACCTGGGCGATGCCGCTGCCCATCTGTCCGGCCCCGATTACCAGTACTTTCTTGATTTCCATTTCTTTTTCCCCCTCATTTCTATTTTCACTGCACGAAAAATTCCAGAATTATAGAACCAGCTGCATCGGTTCCGGGCGGAAAAGCCGTTCATCCATCAATTTCAGGTCGCGGGAAATAATTGGCCGGAAGTCCATCAGGGCCAGAATATCTTTTTCAAGGTCCACTCCCGGCGCGATTTCTGTAAGTACCATTCCTTCCGGACGCAGTTCAAATACGGCCCGTTCCGTGATATAAAGGACTGGTTGACGGATTTGTTTTGCATATTGGCCGCTGAAGGTTACTTGCTCCACTTTTTGCAGGAATTTTTTCGCCTTTCCTTCCTCCAGGATCGTTAATTTTCCATCGCAGACCGCCACCTTGAGGCCGCCGGCGGTGAATGTGCCACAGAATACAACCTTCTTGGCGTTTTGCGTAATATTGATAAAGCCACCGCAACCGGCAACCCGGCCCTTGAACTTGCTGACATTGATGTTTCCCTGCTGATCGGATTCCGCCAGTCCCAAAAAGGCCAGATCCAAAGCTCCGCTATCATAGAAATCGAACTGATAGGGATGGTCGAGGATGGCCTGGGCGTTGGTCGAAGCGCCGAAGCTGAGACCGCCGGCAGGAACGCCGCCAACCGGCCCGCTTTCCACCGTCAAAGTCATTTGGTCGCCGATGCCTTCCTCGGCGGCAATCATGGAAACGCCTTCCGGCATACCGATCCCAAGATTTACTTTGGCATGAGGAATCAGTTCCATGGCGGCCCGGCGCACGATGACCTTGCGTTCGCTCAGCTCCATGGGCTGGATTGCCGACAGGGGAATGCGCGTTTCACCGGAATAAGCCGGATTATAGGCTTCGCTGAACGTCTGCATGTGCTGATCTGGATTAGCCACTACGACATAATCAACGCTGATGCCGGGGACTTTGACGCTCATTGGCGGTAGAGAGCCGTTGAGCACCAGCCGTTCGACCTGGGCGATAACGATGCCGCCGGAAGCTTTGACGGCCTGGGCGACTGCCAGGTGTTCCAGCGTCACAACTTCCTTTTCCATGGAGATATTTCCGTTTTCGTCGGCGCTGGTTCCCCGGATAAAAGCAACATTCACGGGAAATGCCTTGAACCAGAGCCATTCTTCCCCGTTTAACTCTATGACCTGCACAAGGTCTTCCTTCGTGACATCGCTAATTTTGCCGCCTTCGATCCGGGGATCGACGAAGGTGCCCAGGCCGACTTTGGTGATGACTCCGGGCTTTCTGCCGGCAACTTCCCGGAACCACTGGGTCAGGGTTCCCTGCGGAAAGTTATAGGCCTCGATTTGATTTTCCATGGCCAGTTTTCCCAACTTCGGCGCCAGGTTCCAGTGCCCGCCAATGACTCGTTTCAACAGGCCGGGATGGCCTAAATGATTGAGGCCGCGTTCCTTGCCGTCACCTTGGCCGGCGCAATAAATCAGGCCCAGGGACCGTGGCGCGCCCTCATTAAGATACCTTTTTTCCAGGGCGGCGGTTAATGCTTCCGGATGTCCGCACCCGACAAACCCGGTGGTTGCGAGCATATCTCCATCCTTGACCAACTGCGCCGCCTGTTCGGCTGAGATTACTTTGACCAAAACCATCATCTCCTCAAATATAAATGATAATATCTATATTGCTTGCATAAACTATGCCAACGGTTATTTGGTGAAACTGCGGCTGAGGTCCGCGAACAACTACTATTCTGGCACGTTTTTTGCTTATATAATGATAGTGGAATAGAAGAACAACTAAGTGAGGAAGAAAATTGCGCATTATGCCGTGTTCCTTAAGAAATCGGTTGTTTTTGCTGATTTTCCTCGTTGCCGGGATTCCCATCGTATTCACCGGTTATCTGACGGCGCGTACTTCGGTGAATGCCATGGTTGCAGAAAAACAGCAAAAACTATTCGGAGCCACTCATTTTCTGGACAATTCCCTGCATGGCTCCTATGTCGACATTCTCCGCCGGCATGGAGCGGAAACTGCTGATCGGGCGACTCAGATCGAGATCCTCAATTCCGAGCTTGCCCAAGTTACCGACGAGGTCGCCCGGGCGTATCCGGGAATCGGGGTTGGTTACTACAATCTGGACCTGGATGCCATTATTACCTATGGACCCAGTCAAGTTTACTCGGAGAAAGTCGGGTTGCCGATCAGCGAAAGCCACCAGGGCCGGATTGTCATGGCCACGGGCATTCCCCGCGTACAGGAAGGGGACCTGGTTCGGGGACAGATCATGAATGCCATGCATCCGCTTCTTCGCAATGGCAAGGTTATCGGCTATGTATGGGCCAACGAGTTGACAGTCAATATTACGGCGCAAATTAACGCGATCGTGTGGCAGATCGCCGGTTCGGTTTTGCTTTGCCTGATCATTGGCAGCCTTGGCGTGGCTAAAGTCATCAACTATCTGGCGACAGATATCGAAGGGATAAATTACGGGGTACGGAAGATTCGGGAGGACTTGTCTTATCGTTTGCAACCGCCGCAGGGAGAAGTCGGTGAGATTGCGACCGCCATCAATGAAATGGCGCAAGCATTGGAAGCGCAGCAGCGACGGGAAGAACAGGTGCAGCGGGCAGACCGCCTGTCGTTGATTGGCGAGATGGCTTCCGGCATTGCGCACGAAATCCGAAATCCCCTGATGGCCATCAAGGGATTTGCCCAATTGCAGGGTGAAGATACCACGGCGCAGGAGCACAAGGAATATAGTGAAATTATCGTTCGCGAAGTGGATCGGATGAATCAGCTCATCGAGCAGTTGTTGTACTTTGCCCGGCCAACGGTGGAGCATATCAATCCGGTAAACATCAGTCATGTTCTCGATAATACTTTGATGCTGGTAAAAATGCAGACCAAACTGTCGCATTTGCGGTTTTCCGTGCAGACCGACTCCTGGTTGCCGATGGTCATGGCCAATGACGAGCAATTGGAGCAGGTTTTTCTCAACATCTTGCTCAATGCCGTCCAATCAATGAATAACGAGGGAACCGTCAAAATCGCTGTCCGCTATTCTCCGACGGAACAGCAGGTATCGGTCAGCTTTACGGATTCGGGAGCCGGCATCGCGCCGGAAAACATCGACAGGCTCTTTGATCCGTTTTTCACGACCAAGGCGACAGGAACGGGACTCNNTAATTGTTGTCGAGTCAGAAGTAGGTATCGGTAGCACATTTAAGGTGATTTTCCCTGTGACAGGAGGTGAGTCCAATGCAGACGGCAACCCTGACGAAATCCGTATTAATCGTGGATGACCAGTTGACCGTCCGGCAATTGTTGCATGAAGTTGCCAGAAAAGCGGGATACGATACCTGGCTGGCTGAAAACGGGCTGAAGGCGTTGGAAATGACGCGCGAATGTTCCCCTTCTGTCATTATCATGGACATCAAGATGCCGGTCATGGACGGATTGGAGGCCTTCCGGCTAATTCATCAGGAGTTCCCCGAAATACCGGTCATCCTGATGACTGCCTACGGTACACTGGATACCGTCGTGGAAGCCATGAAGATGGGGGCGTTCGATTATCTGGTCAAACCCTCCAATGTAAATGAATTGCGGCTCATGTTGGACCGGGCTTACCAGATGCGGTGCATGCGGGCGGAACTGGCCGAACTGCGGAATGAACTGAAAAAACATTTCCAGTTGGAAACCATCATTGGCAAGAGCCCGGCCGTTCAGTCCATCTATAAGGTTGTAGGCCGCGTCGCCCAAACGAATGCGACCGTATTGATCACCGGTGAGAGCGGCAGCGGTAAAGAAGTAATCGCCCAAACGATCCACCGTAACAGTACCCGACGGGACAATCCCTTTATCAAGGTAAATTGTGGTGCATTGCCGGAAGGTTTGATGGAAAGCGAGTTGTTTGGCCATGAAAAAGGGGCCTTTACCGGCGCTGTAGCTAAGAAACCTGGCAGATTCGAGTTGGCGAACGGCGGGACGATGCTGTTGGATGAAATCGGTGAATTGCCGTTGGCGCTTCAAGTCAAACTACTGAGGGTTTTGCAGGAAAAAACGTTTGAACGGGTTGGCGGGACTGAAACCATCAAAGTTGATGTCCGGATCGTTGCCGCAACGAATCGAAACCTGGAGGAAAGAGTTCAGCAAGGCCTTTTTCGGGCCGATCTTTTCTACCGCCTCAAAGTGGTGCCGATCCATGTTCCCGCACTACGGGAACGGGTGGAGGATATTCCGGCTTTTGTGGATTACTTTGTTCGCCGATACGCCGATGAAGCACATGTGGAAGTGCCAATCGTATCCCCCGAGGCTTTGAAATTGCTTTGCCGTTGTCCCTGGCCCGGCAACGTCCGGGAATTGGGCAATGTTCTGGAGCGAGCGGTCATCTTGTCCCAGGGCGTGATTGACGTTATGGACCTGCCGGGACTGTTGCCGGCGGAGGAATTGCCGGTGGTTGCAGTGCCGGAATCCGGAACCTATCGGGAACAAATGCACCGGGTGGAAAAACAGATCATCGAAAATGCCCTGCGGCAGAATAACGGCAACCGGGTCAAAACAGCCAAAGCCTTGGATATCAGCCGCCGAGCCCTTTTGTACAAAATTGACGAGCACGGACTCGGTCAGACTGGTTTGGGGCCTGACGCGCAGGAAATCGAATAAACTATGAAATGGCTTGGCACAATAATTGCATGATATTTAGCCAAGCCCATAAATAATTTTAAGGAGGAAAGGTAATGGAGGCAAAAGACATCCGGACGATCTGCAATGTGGGAACTGGAACCATGGGGCACGGAACTGCGGTCATGTTTGCCAAAGCGGGTTACAATGTCCGTATGTACGGACGTACCCTGGAAAGCATCGAGCGGGGCATGAAGGGAATCCGCGGGGCCTTGGAAACGTATCGGACGCATCAGTTGATTAGCGATGAGGACGTTCCGAAGATTTTAGCGCGGGTTCAAGGAGTGACTTCACTGGCAGAAGCGGCGCAGGACGCAGATTTTGTCATCGAATCTGTCGCAGAGGACCTTCCCACCAAACAGGCTATTTTTAAGCAACTGGATCAATTGTGCCCGGAAAGAACCATTTTTGCGACCAACACTTCCGGCTTGAGCCCTACTGCCGTGGCGGAAGCAATCAGCCGCAAAGATAAATTCGTGGTGGCGCATTTTTGGAATCCCCCACATCTGGTGCCGCTGGTCGAAGTAGTACCGGGTAAATACACCGATCAAAAAACCGTGGATGTGACCTGGGCGCTGATGGAGATGATCGGCAAAAAGCCGGTGGCGCTGAAACGGGAAGCTCTGGGATTCATCGGCAACCGGCTGCAACTGGCGATGTTGCGTGAAGCATTGTATATTGTTCAGGAAGGGATTGCCACGCCGGAAGCGGTCGATGCTACCGTCCGCTACAGTCTCGGCCGCCGCTATGGCGTAACCGGCCCTCTGGAAAGCGCTGATTTGGGTGGCTTGGATATTTTCCAGAACATCTCCAGCTATTTGTATAAAGATCTTTGCAACGACCCTGTGTCTTCGCCCCTGCTGGCGGAAACGGTGGCGCGCGGCGACCTCGGCTCGAAGACCGGCAAAGGCTTCTATGACTGGACCAAGCCGGAAGTGCTCGGTAAACTGAAAAAAGACCGGGAAGCTGTGCTGATTGAATGGTTGCAAAAAGATAAGGGACAAAAATAATACAGCGACATCACATTATACGAAAACCCCGCTTCTGTGCCAGCTGACACAGAAGCGGGGTTTTTGTCATAGGATTTGGCAGGGTTTTGTCGGGCGATGACGAACTCAGAAGAGAGAAAAAAAGCGCATCCATTTCCAATAAAATTGATTTTGCGTAAGGCGGGGATCCTTTGGACCTTTTTTATGGACGAATCATTCCCTATCTGATTGCCGGCCTATTTATTCTGATACTGGGTGTGGCTGTCTGGATCGCCAGACGGGCCTTGCGGCTGGAACAGGATTTGCTGGGCCTGAACCGCAATCTGGAAAATTGTGTGGCAGAACGCACCCGTGAAATCGTTGCGGCCAACGAACAACTTGCGCTGAAAAATGAAGCTGTTTCGGCTCTGAATGAAGAATTAACCGCGCAAAATGAAGAAATTCAGGCCATGAACGATGAAATTGAATCCCTGAACCACAACCTGGCGACGGCGAACGACAAACTGGAACAGCGCATCGCCGAACGGACGGCGGATTTAACGGCGGCAAATGAAGAATTGGCCGCCCAATATTCCGAACTCGTCGAGACCCAAGCCAGGCTGGAACAGGAGCGGAGCATGACGGATGCTGTTTTTGACATTGTTCCTGGGGCCTTGTATCTGTATGACGAGCAGGGAAATCCCGTTCGCTGGAACCGCCAGATCGGCAAGGCGACCGGCTTTTCCGAGGAAGAATTATCCCGGATGAAATTGCTGGATTGGTTCGAAGGCGACCCGGAATCCTATCAACGGGCGGCCACTGAACTGGTTAAGGTTTTTCGCGATGGTTCGGCCACGCTGGAAGCAAATTTGCGCACCCGCGCTGGTGGACGGATTCCGTTCCGGCTGTCGGCTGTTTCCCTGACGATTGGTGAAAAACTTTATTTTGCCGGTATTGGGATGGATATTACGGAACAAACGCGAATGACCCGCCAACTGGAAGAGAAGGAAGTCCGGCTGCGCACCCTTGTAGATACGATCCCTGATCTGATCTGGCTCAAGGATGTCGATGGCGTATATTTGTCCTGCAATCCCATGTTTGAAAGATTTTTTGGCGCCCGGGAAGCGGAGATCGCCGGTAAGACCGACTATGATTTTGTCAGCCAAGAGTTGGCCGATTCATTCCGGGAACATGATCGGAAAGCCATGCTGGCCGGCACCCCCAGCATTAACGAAGAATGGATCAGCTTTGCTGACAGCGGGCAGCGGGTTTTGCTGGAAACGATCAAGATGCCAATGAAAGATTCCAGCGGGAACCTGATCGGAATTTTGGGCATTGCCAGAGATATCACGGATCGTAAAAGAATGGAAGAGGCGCTGGCGGATAACGAAGCCCGATATCGAGCGGTGCTGGAGCAGGCGCCGGAACCCGTTGCCATCTGCGATCCCGACACCGGTGAAATTTTGGAGGCGAATGTCCGGTTCAGTGAACGCTTCGGCTATGTTGTCCAGCGGGACCGCCCCTTGACTTTGTATCAGATCACGGCGGATTCACCGGAAAACGTCAGGGGTTTTCTGGATAAGATCAAGACGGAAGGCTTCCTGCCGATGCAACGTCGGCTGGTTCGGCATAAAAATGGCTCTTTGGTGCAGGTCGAAAGATCTTCCGTACTGGTAAAATATCGTGGCCGCCAGCTTATGACATTAACCATCCGGGATATATCCGACGAAGTGCACCGGGAAAAAGAAATACAGCGGGATGCCCAGCTAGCCACCCGAGTCCAGAAGGCTTTGCTTACCAAAATTCAGCCCAAATCCTGTTTGGATGTCCATACTATTTACAAGCCATTCAGCTATGTGGGTGGTGATCTGTATTTTATGGATTGGCGCTATCACGGGCAGGTATTACGCGGTTTCATAGCCGATGCAACCGGCCACGGACTCGGAACGGCCCTGAATACTGCCTCCATGCATGTTTTGCTGCGAGAAGTCAACGAGATGGATTTGCCGTTATCCGAGCAAATGCGGTGGCTCAATCGGCGGGTCGGGCAATATTTTGACGAGGGCACGTTCACCGGCGCGGTGGCGTTTGAAATTGATTTTCAGATACGGCAATTGCGCTGGGTTTGCGCCGGCATTCCGGAAATTTGGTTATCGACGCGCCAGCACCGGGGCGTATTGGCCAAGCCCGGGATGTTTTTGGGAGTAAGCTCGGTGGAAACCTTTGATATGCATGTTTTGCCGCTGTCAGATGGCGATGCCTGCTATTTCTTGACGGATGGACTGGCCGAATTATTGGTTCAGCGTTCGGATGCACCCATTGATGATTACCCGGCAATGATTAAATTCCTGGAGGAAATGGCCAGCGAGGGGCGCTGTCGGGATGACGCAACCGCGGTATGCATCCAGATCCGTTCGCTCCCGGCCAGGGCCACGTGCCAGGATGCCTGGCCCAAGCTGTTGCATTTGAATGGATATGGCGACTATCAGCGCTTAAAGGGTGAAATTGCCGCTATATTGGCCGAAGTTACCGGTTTGCCGCATTCGTTGCAAGAGGTCGCGGTCAACGAAGCCATTGCCAATGCTCTGGAATGCCGGGATGCGGTTTCCCGTCAAAATTGGGCCAAGGTCCGCTTTAACCGGATTGGCTCACGGCTGGTTGTGCGGGTGAAGACCTCCCGGATGGGCTTTGCCGGCAATGCCCTGCTAAAACGCTTGCGGGCCAAACCGGACGAGCTGTTCAGTTTTGGTGCGGATGAAGGAATGGGGCGCGGCATACCGATCATGTTGTCAACAACTTGCCGAATGCTGTATAACGAAGACGGAACCGAAGTCCTACTGGTCTGGCGCATCTGAAACCAAGACGCAAAGGCATGAAAAGGGGAAGCCTTAGTGTTTGACCACTACAGCTTCCCCTTAATATTTTTGCTGTAGCTGCGAGGCAGAACTTTCTTAGGTGGGGCTTTCTTCCGTCGGGGCCAGATTCAGCCGTTTTTCGGCAAACAAGTACGCAAGACCGACAAAGCCAAAGCCAAGGCAAACGACCGCCAATTCCACCCAAGACGGAGAATAGGCAAGGTAGGACACTGGCAGCGGAGATTGATCAATCACTTCCAATGGAACGATTTGACCGGCCATGACCAAGTTGTAACGCATGAAAAAGATGCCGACCAGGGATAGAACCGCCGCCGAGAACATCGCCGGGCGGGACCGCTTCATCAGCAACAGAAACAGCGGCGCGACTAAGCCGACACCGATTTCCATTCCCCAGAAGTGCAACGCATAAGGCCCGGAAAGTAAAGCCGCCGACGCTGCCGCTTTTCCCGGAATGTCGCCATACAGTCCGGTGAGAAGTTTCCAGAGAGTAAAGAACAAAGTGATGGAAAGCAGCAGGGCCATCAGTTTGGCGGTAACTGGCAGAATGGATGACACCGTGCCGTTCTTTTTTTCTAAGAGATAATAGAGGACGATGATCGCCGCCGATCCAGACAGAAAGGCGGTCAGGATGAAATAGATCGGCATATAGGCGCCTTCCCAGTACGGACGGGCGTGAAGAAAACCAAACACGGCCCCCAGGTTTGATGAAGCGGCCAGTGCCGTAAAAAACGCCAGGATGCCAAATTTGTGCGCCTTGCCGGCATTGTTTTGCAAGATCAGGTACCAGAATTCACCGGCCAGAAAAATCAGGTATACACCATAGAGGCTGCCCATCCAAAAGATGGCGGCGGAAAAGTTGGGGCAGAACAGCATGTAAATCATATGAAGCGGCTGCGGAGTTTCCAGACCCATAATGAGAAATCCGGCCATCAGCGTGATCATTGCCAGCACGACAGCCCGACGGGTTAACCGGGTAAACGGCTCGAGACCAAAGACGCAGCCAAGCGAAGAAATCAGGCAAAGTCCGGAGCCAATCAATACGAAAAAGACATACGCGGATATAAAAATCCCCCAAGGGAACTGATGCGTCGTTCCCATTGCGCCGTGCCCCTTAATGAGCAGGGTGACGGCACCAATGGCGCCAATCGCCGTCAGTATGGCCGATAACACAAGTCCGGTTTTCTGGTTCATCGCGTGATCCTCCCACAGCCGGATTCAGGAATCGACAGGGACGCTGGAAACAACGCCCCTGCCGGTCTATAAAGGAGTTGAAAACTTGGTTATTTCTCGATGGCGAATCCGCCGGCTTCGGCTCCCGGGAAACCGGTGGAAATGGAAACCAGCTTAAAGCCTTCAGCTTTCAGGGGGACAGTGGCCATGGCGGCAGTCTGGCCGCTGTAGCAATACAGCACGACGGTTTTATCCTTCGGGAACGATTTCATGGCATCGGGCAATTTGGCCAATGGCACGCTGACCGCGCCCTTGACATGGCCTTTGGCGAAATCTTCGGCGCTGCGGAGATCCACGATGTAGTATTTGTCAGCTCCGGCGTCTACCAGGGCTTTCACGTCCTTGCCGGGGACGATGAGTGTTTTGGCCGCAAATTGTTTGGCCAGCGAGTCCAACGTTTCTTTCAAACCTTCCTGGGCAGCGGCAACTTTGGCGTCCGCAGGAGCTTTGGCGGCTACCGGCGTAAAGGCGACTGCCGTTGTATCAACCGCAAAGCCGGCTTTTTCAACGGCCGGGAAGCCCCGGGAGATGGAGACGACTTTGTAACCCAGGAACTTGAGCGGCACCATGGTCATGGACGATGTCTGTCCGGAATAGCAATAGAGCATTAGCGTCTTGTCCATCGGCATTTTGTCGAGGTTCTGCGGGAGTTGGGCCAAGGGAATGTTGACCGCGCCCTTGACATGGCCTTTTCCATAGTCTTCGGCGGAACGCAGGTCGATGATCAGATATTTGCTTTCATTGCCGGTCAAAACTTCCTTGGCTTTGGCCGGATCCAACGGGAACGTCTTGGCGGTAGTTTCCGCGACCATCTTTTTGTAAGCATCCCAAGCGGCCGCCTTGGTTTCAGCAACCTTATCGACGGCCGGAGCGGCCGGAGCTGCCGCCGGGGCGGGTTTCGGCGCCGGTGCCGGCGAGGAGCCGCAGCCGGCGGCGAAGATGACGAGCACGAGTAGGGCGACCCAAGTGACCATTTTTTTGTTCATGAACTGATACATTTTATTTTCCCCTTTCTTTTTCACTTTGGACAAATCGAATGATGCGGTTGGAAACTTTCGTTGAGTCTGAATCAGAGGGGCACGGAAACTCTTTGCAAGTGTTTGTCAATGGAATGCTGCAAGATGGATAGATTCCACAAGTAAACCTGTCGGGCTTTCCAATCGTTATCGCCTTCCGTGTCCATTGTCGCAAGCGCGTCGACGAAGTGACCGAGCCAATCAAGATGCTGTGAGAAGAACAGGCGGCATTCCTCATCGCTCCGATGGCGCAGCAGGAATGCGGCTAATTCCAGCAGCAAGGATAGATGGTCAGGCATCATCTGATAGTCCGGCGGGATCGTGAATCCATAGTGATCGAGCAAATAGCGGGCATGGAGCGCGGCATCCCCCATCAGATAACCGGTGCTGCCGGCAATCGGCAGACGGGCCGTAGGATCATCCGTCCACTTTTTGTACACGGATTCAACTGGCAACGCCGATTGTTTGCCAATGCCGATAAAACACCGAACAAAAAAATACTGAAGCGCAGACAACGGCGGCAATAACTCACGGCATATTTCCCGGCTGATGTCGTTGGCCGCCCCATAACCGGCTTGCGTCGACAAATTGGCTATGGCTTCATCTACGGATCCGGCAGCAATCTCCTGCCAAAAAACGCTGTCGGGAGGTCGCCAAAATTCAGCTAATTGCAGAAAGAGTTCGGCGGCCGCTTCATTTTCGGACATAAAAAATCCGCGGTTTTGTTCCCATGTGCGGCAGCAAGGTATAGACTTCTTTTTCCGCCAGGAGAAGGCTGATTTCACTTTTGGGGTCATCGAGGTCGCCAAAAACCCGGACCGTGTTCATGCAGGTCGTCACGCAGGGCGGTTGTTCGCCTTTGGCCACATAGTCGTCGCAGAAACGGCATTTTTCCACGATGCCTTTTTCATTGGGCTGCCGGACGTCGTAGGGACAGGCGGTCATGCACATTTTGCAGCCGATGCATTTTTGGGGATTCACATGAACGATTCCGTCCGCCGTTTTATAAGTGGCCTTAGTGGGACAGACCGTCTGGCAGGGCGGATTGTCGCAGTGCATACACTGAACTGGGAAGATTTCCTGACGGACTTTGGGAAAAGTTCCCTTTTCACGAAACTCCAAGCGATTATAGAATCGGTCCGGCGGCAGTTGCCATTGCATCTGGCAGGCAACGCGGCAGGCGCCGCAGCCGGTGCATTTGGCCGGGTCGATCAGCATGGCGTATCTGGGCATCAGCTGGCCCCCTTCCTGACTTTGACGATCACTTCCTGCACCATGCAGCCGCCGGATAGCGGTTCGACGCGGGAGGGTGCAAAGTCGTTGTAATTGGCTCCCTGCCCGAACCCGTAGGTCATGTTCGGTGAAAAACAACCATGGGCGGAAGGAATCCATACGCATTCCGGATACAACATTTCGGTAACTTTGACTTGCATATTTTTCCTCACGATTCGCGCCGGTTGGCCCGGATATTCGATCCGTGATTCGACAGTTGCGGTATCACCGTTACGAATCCCCAACTTATCAGCCCGCTGGCGGTTCATCCACATCCAGGTGCCATGATAACTCTTCGTCATAGCCAGCAAATAGGGGGTGTTGTTGGTCTGGGAGTGGGAGTGCCAAGGCTGTTTGCCATGGATCAGACGAAATTCATCATCCCCTTTGGGTGCCACCAGAGGAGGAATCCAGGTAGGAACGCCCGGCCGGCCGTGCAGTTTGAACGCGCCGATGGTGAACTCAATTTTGCCGGTGAAAGTGCCGCAGGCCGGCTTGCCGTCTTTTTCCGGGAAGCCCGGTTTAATGGGCGTCGGCAACTCGATACAGCCTTCGGACTTTAATCGGTTCGCGTCGATACCCAACGGAGCAAGCGCGGCGCTGATTTCATCGTCAACTGTAAACGGATACAGATCATCGATTTTCATCGCTTTGGTGAGACCCTTCAATATTTCCAGCAGCGGCTTTGTATCATGCAGCGGCTTGACGGCTGGCATTCGCATGGCAATCTGCGGGAAATCATGGCTGATGTTGCCGGAAACCGGTTTCGGAGGTTCCATGCGTTCCAGGAAATAGTGCTCCGGCAAGATATAATGGGCTGTATAGTAGGAGGATTCGTTCCAGTCAACCGGGATCGTGACCACCAAGTCGGCTTTGGCGATATTTTTTTGATACTCCGGATCCGGCGCTGTTCGCAACGGATTGAAGTGATACATGAAAATGGCCTTGACTTTTCCCTGGGCAATCCGGTCGGGCATATGCTGGGCGATGCCGCGGCCGGGTTCAACGGTCGGATATTCGTTGGGGACGCCGGCACCGTCAATGCGGGGCCCTTTTTCCGGCTGCAGCCGTTTGGCAGGCTTGAGACTGCCGAGGGCCGGACGGGCCGATGGCATCAGTCCGCCCTGCTGATAGAAATTGCCGAGCAGAGCGTTGACGATGACATTGGCTTGGGCAATTTGGGTGCTGCTAACATAGTGGTTGTGCAATCCATGATAACCGGGATCCAGAAAGGCCGCCGGGGCATTTTTGGCCAGATCGCGGGCGATTTCCCGGATTTTGGCCGCAGGAATGTCGCAAATCGCTGCCGCTTTTTCGGCAGTGAAGTCTTTGTTGGCATTCCAAAATTCGTCGAAGCCGAAGACATATTTTTGAACGAAAGTTTTATTGTAAAGATTTTCGCTGACCAGTGTGTGGGCGATTCCCAAAAACAGCGCCAGATCCGTTCCCGGCCGGATAGGGATCCATTCATCGGCGATTTTGGCCAATTCACAGAGCCGGGGATCGACTACGACGATCTTTCGTCCCTGTTCCTTGGCCGCCGTCAATTGCTTCATGGCGGCGGGAATGATGGCGCCGCCGTAATTGCGGCCGGCGAACAACATGTATTTTGCCCGGCGAATATCAATGGTCAGCTGATTGGCGGCCATTTTGTCCCAGGCGTTGGTTTTGGAGGTGAAACAGGTTGAATAATGGGTGATGTAATTCGACGAACCGATTTCATCCAGAAACAGGCTGGCATAGCTTTCCTTGCCACCGTGGGCCATCCAGACCACCGAATTACCGGTATGCTTGTCGATAATGCCGGTCAATTTTTCGGCGATTTCCTGGAACGCCTGGTCCCAGGAAATCGGTTGAAATTTTCCATCGGCCCCGCGTTTCATCGGCTGGCGAACCCGGTCTTTGTTATAAAGATCTGTGGCTACGCCATGCGCGCGGGCGCATAAGGTGCCATAATTTTTCATGGCTACGGGGTGGCCTTCCACTTTCCACAACCGACCGTTCTTTACATAGGCAAACATCGGGCAACCCGTCGAACAACCATTGCAATAGGTGGGAACTTTAGTAACGGGTGCGTCAGCCATGGCGGCGCTGAAGGCCTTCATATCCATTAACTTCGGTATGGCAGTTCCCGCAGCGGCAGTGCCGGCGGCAATCTGCAAAAATGTTCGGCGACTGATGTTGCGCATCCCAAATCCTCTTTTCGGTAAAGATTATTGGCGGGTGATTCTATGCAGCCGACCGGCTGCTTCAACTATTACCCTCAGGTGGCGGCCGTGCTGGGCCCTGGCGAAAGAGGCGCATTCAACTGTGCTGTCACGCGTTCGGGGATGGCGCAGGCAATCGCCGGTGCGCCAATGACATTTACGTCACCGGTCCAGACGCTCATGCCGTCACGCATAGCCACCGCATCATAACCCAGCTGATTCAGCAGGCGAGTTGCCTGACTGGCGGCGTGTCCGTCATAACAGACGACGACGATTTGTTGTCCCGTTGGAAGCTTTTTCAGGTTGGCTTCTTCCGCCAGACGCCGGAAAGGGATGTTGACGGCGCCGGCAATATGTCCAGCGCTATAGTGTTCCGGGGCGCGAATATCAAGAACGAAGACACTCTTGGCAGTAACCTTGGCGAAGACATCATCGGCCTGTATCACCACCGGCTTGGCTGTGGCGGCTTCGGCCCGCAGGTTTAACAGTTCCCAAGCAGTGCCGGCTTTGACATCCATGACCGGCAATTCGTGATCCGGGGCAATCGCAGACTCTTTGGTAACTGCCAGGTTTTTGGGTTCACAGGGAAGGGGGGACCCGCCGATAATATCCTTGTCTTTGGACCAAGCGGCCATCCCGTGTTTCATGACGACGACATCCAGACCCAGCATCGACCAGGAGGTTGCTACCTGACTGGAGGAGTGGCCGGAATAATCGATGATGACGATTTTTTTATCCCGGGGCAGATAGTCGGTTTTGGTTGGTCGCCAAGCATCGGCGTACGCGATGTGAATAGACCCCGGGATGTGGTGCTTCGCATAATGCTCGTCGGCACGGATGTCGACGAGGTAATAGGCAGGATCCGCCTTGACGACAACTTTTTCATAAACTTCTTGCGCGTCAATGAACAAAGGACGATTGGCAGTCAGAAATTTTTCACTGTCCTGCCGCAACGTCGCAAAAGCTGAACCCATTGTCTCCGTCGGTGGGGCGGTTTGTTTTGACTGCGGCAGTGATCCGCCCGGCACGTTGGCGCAGCCCGCAATCGCCATGAGAATGGGAACGGCAAACACAAGCAAATAATGAAGTCGTTGCACAATGGCTCCTCCTCAACTAAATGTGAAAAACAGAACATGTATTTCATTAAAATTATACCCTATTTTCTGATAACTTTCGCTGGCATCCCGGGATGGAAAAAACACATGAAAATATCCTCGGAGGATAGTGGAAAAATAAAAAAGCAGCAAACTGACGATTTGCTGCGCAAAGAAAATTCTGTTCTGTTTCTTTCTCTGTTCCTTATTTAATCTGCGGCGAACCGGTGGCCATGCTGTCGATCCAGAATTGCAGACCGGACAGACTGATTTCGTCCGAGACTCCATTTCGGGAAATTTCCCGGCTGATTCGGTCCAGTCCATACTCAAGGCAGAAACAGTCCAGCATCAGCGCCGCATCGTGGATGCGATGCAGGGAAAGCGGATGGGACGNNCAGACGGCGCGAGTTCATGGGCGGCATTGAAATAGGAACGCAGGAAAGCGGAGGAAACCCAACGGCACCAGACGTCCGCGATGCTGGAAAGTTGAGCCGGTTCTGTTCCCGGCAGCGTCGTGAAAACGGGGTTGGCGGTTATGGAATGGACACAGGAATAGAAGGACCAGAGCATGCTGGCGACATCCCGTAACGGAGAACGTTTGATCCGGCGCTCCGACAACGGACGGATCGGTTGCCCTTCAAAATCAATGATCCAGAGTTCTCCCGATTCGCCGACCAATAGCTGGCCAAGATGATAATCGCCATGCTCCCTGATCCGATAGGTTCGGAACAATTTGTGGGACAGTGCGCCAAATACTCCGTTCAGTTGGGCCTTGCGCCGTTGCAGCGATTCGGCCTTTTTTTGCAGCTTGGGTTCCAGGCGGACCTGGTTTTCCTGCAGCTGAAGAAACGTAAAATCCAGAAGCCGCCGCATGCTATGCGAAACTTGTTTCTGATAATGCAGAGTATAGCGTTCCGGCGCGAAGACGGCATCGGTGGGGTCGGTTGCCAGCGCGACATGCAGATCATGGGTTAAGCGACCGATCCGGGCGGCTGTTTCCATCATGGGGCCGATGGCGATCCGGGTATGTTCGTTGGGGGGAGCCAGGGCAAGACGGAGCGGCGAAGAAGTCGGCGGAATAATCGCTTCCATGTCTTTGCCGGCAAGCAAAGCGCTTTCAAAAAACGGCAGGAGGCTGTCCTTCGTATATTGCACGCCGTCGTTGCGATGCGGGATGTAGGTGTGCATTACCGCCAAAGTGCAGGGAACTTCCCGGTCTCCCAGATAGTCGATGGCGGCCTGAACTCCCGGCAATTTTTCAAAACTGGTTTTTTCCCACAGGAAACGCCCCAGTTCTTTTTCCGGGTGCGGTCCTTCGTCAAGCTGGCGGAATAGCTTAAGCACATGCGACGGACGAAAGATCAACGACAGATGATTGTGGTCGGCATTGACTGTTTCCGAGTGGCCAGGTGTGCTGGGGCGGACGAAAGCGAGAAAGCGGCTGGAAATCAGGGCGCCGTTGCGACCAGGCAGCCGGCGGGGTGACAAACAGAATTCGTAGAGCCAGGCATGCCAGGTTGGGTCAAAGGTTGCATCCGCCAATTTATAAGACTGGCCGTTGACCTGAACTTGGGCCAGCAGCCGGGCCGGCTGATCCGAAAGACGGTTGTAGAGGGCCAGGATGATGGTCATATGCAAGGCTGCGACGGAAGCCGTTTCAGTCCGGACGACATAAAGGACATGCCGGTTTGTGGGAATGAGGAACCCATCCACAATGCTGGCGGCGCGAACGTCGCACCCAACCGGCTGGAGGGGCAGAGCTTCGAGAAAAGCCGGCAGGCGTACGCTCAGCTTTTGCCATACTGCCGGTGTCAACAGTTCGTCCAGATCCGCCACCTGAAATTCCGGTGCGGCGCCAGCCAGATGTTCCTGCGGATCGCACAGCGGTCGCCCGCGTAGTTGTTTCTTTTCCAGGGAGAACCAGTAAAATGAGTGTGGCCCCAAACTTAGAGCATAGGATTCGTTGCCGATGGCTGGGAATAGGGCGCCGCCCATGATTTCGCGGGGAACCAGGCCGGACCAGGCGGACAGGTTCAGGTGAACATGCTGCACGAACCGCGACACATTGGCGACGACCAGGATAATTTCCTGATCCAGCGAGCGGACATATGACAATACCTTGTCGTTGTCGGAATTCGGAAACAGGGTGGCACCGCGGCCGAAGGAGCGGAAGCGGTTGCGAAGCGAAATGATCCGGCGCAGCCACCACAGGAAGGAGTTCGGGTTTTGCTCCTGCGCCTCCACGTTGATGCTTTCATAGTGGTACTGTGGGTCGGTGATGACCGGTAGGGCCAGCTTTTGGGGACTGGACTGGGAAAAGCCGGCATTCCGGTCGGAAGTCCATTGCATCGGCGTACGGACGCCGTTTCGGTCCCCCAGATAGATGTTGTCGCCCATGCCGATTTCGTCGCCGTAATAAATGACCGGTGAACCGGGCAGGCTTAACAGCAAGGCGTTCAGCAGCTCCAGCTTGCGTCGGTTGCCGTTCAGCAACGGAGCCAGCCGGCGACGAATTCCGAGATTGATTCGGGAACGGGGATCGGGAGCATAGAGCTTGACGAAAAAGTCCCGCTCCTCCTCCGTCAGCATTTCCATCGTAAGTTCATCATGATTACGTAAAAACAGAGCCCATTGACTTTTTTCCGACGTTACAGGCGTTTTGACGACGGCATCCATGACCGGCCAGGCGTTTTCCATGCCGACCGACAGATAGATACGCGGCATGAGCGGGAAATGAAAGGCCATATGGCATTCGTCATCATCGCCAAAATATTGAACGACATCCTCCGGCCAGCCGTTTGCCTCCGCCAGTATCATTCTATTGGCATAATGGGCATCAACATGATGCCGCAATTCCTTGAGAAAGGCGTGCGTCGCCGGCAGATTTTCACAGTCGGTCCCGTCGCTCCCAAATAAATAGGGGACCGCATCCAGCCGCAGACCATCGACACCCATGGACAGCCAGTAGTCAACGACCCGGAAGAGGGCGGTTTTGACTGCCGGCTCTTCAAAATTCAGATCGGGCTGATGCCGGTAGAAACGGTGCCAATAATAGGCCTGCGCGGTTGAATCCCAGCTCCAGTTAGAAGTTTCAAAATCCTTGAAAATAATACGGGCCTCGGCATACTTTTGGTCATTGTCGTTCCATACGTAGAAGTTTCGCCATCTGCTGCCCGGTTTGGACCGGCGGGAACGCTGAAACCAGGCATGTTGGTCGGAAGTGTGGTTGAGGACAAGCTCGGTAATGACTTTCAGACCCTTGGCATGGGCTGCTTTCAAAAAGCGGCGGAAGTCGGCGATGGTGCCATAATCAGGATGGATGTTTCGGTAATCGGCGATATCATAGCCGTCGTCGCGCAGGGGCGAAGGATAAAACGGCAAGAGCCAAATGGCGGTGACACCAAGATTGACGATGTAATCCAACTTTGCCGTCAATCCGGGGAAATCGCCGATGCCGTCACGGTTCGAATCGGCAAAGGAGCGGACATGGAGCTGATAAATCACGGCATCTTTGTACCAGGTGGACGCGTTCATGTCAGACCTCCTGTCGTCTATGTATATGTTATAATGATTTTAAACCGTTAATTCGGGATATTATTATATTGTCGCACTATATAGAATTCTCCATGCATTTTTTCTTTCCTGCGAAACTGTTGCAGGTTGCCGGATGAAAGAGAGGAGGAACGCCTATGAGTGAAACGACGACAAAAAAAACTGGCCGACTGATTATCGTATCCAATCGCCTGCCAATGACGGTCAATATGGAAGAAGGAAAAATGACGCTGGGCCCCAGCGCCGGCGGATTGGTCAGTGCCTTGGGGGCCTATCTGGAGCGCCGCCAGCAGGATGACACGGAGCTGGCGGAATATCTTTGGGTCGGCTGGCCGGGCAACGACATTGCCGAAGCCGATCAACCGCTGGTCCGGCAGCATCTGCGCGATGAACCGGGCTGCGATCCGGTCTTTTTAACGGCGGAGGTAATGGACAAGTTCTATCTGGGGTTCTGTAATAAGACGGTGTGGCCGTTGTTTCATTATTTTCCGACCTTGACGGTATACGAAGAAGAAATGTGGAAAGTATACGAGGCTGTCAATCGACAGTTTTGCCGGGTCGTCGCCGAACTGGTGCAGCCGGGGGACGTGATTTGGATCCATGACTATCATTTTATGCTGTTGCCGGCGATGCTGCGGGAATGCTGCCCCGATAATTCCATCGGTTTTTTCCTGCATATTCCGTTTCCTGCGTATGAAATATTCCGGCTGTTGCCGCGAAAATGGGCAGCTTCCCTGGTGGAAGGCCTTCTCGGCTCCGACGTAGTGGGCTTTCATACCGTCGATTACGTGAGGCACTTCTTGACGGCTGTGTTGCGACTGACCGGGCATCAGCATCAGATTGGCCGGGTAATGTTTCAGGGGCGAGAAATTCGGGTGGATGCGTTCCCCATTGGGATCGATTTCGAGAAGTACCACGAAACGGCGTGTTTGCCGAAAATCCGCCGCGAAGCGGATTTGATCCGGCGGAAACTGGTCCAGCAGAAAGCAATCCTGTCCGTGGACCGGCTCGATTATACCAAGGGAATCGCCAAACGATTACGGGCGTATGAATTGTTTCTCGAACGCCATCCCGAGTGGCACCAGGAGGTGATCATGCTGCTGCTGGTAGTTCCGTCGCGAATCGGCGTGGACCGTTATCAGGATATGCGCCGGGAAATCGACGAACTGGTCGGCCGGATCAATGGAAGGTTCGGTGACATCGGCTGGGCGCCGATCGCCTATCTATATAAGAATCTGGGGCTGCAAGCCCTGAGTTCCCTGTATTCGGCCGCCGACGTGGCCCTGGTGACGCCGCTGCGCGATGGGATGAATCTGGTGGCCAAAGAGTTCGTGGCGTCCCGGACGCAAGATGACGGCGTCCTCATTCTGAGCGAAATGGCTGGCGCTGCCCGGGAGCTGCCGGAAGCGCTGATCATCAATCCCAACAGCCGGGAAGAGATGGCCGAGGCCATTCATCAGGCTCTGGTTATGCCGCCGGGCGAGCAGGCGGAACGGATTCGGGCGATGCGCGACAACGTGCAACGATATGACGTGCACCGCTGGGGATGGCTGTTTTTGCACGCCCTGCAAAATTTGTCGGCGGCCAACCAGCTGACTGCCGATAAAATGTTGAACGAAGAGAAAATGGCAAATTTGGTCCGGCAGTTTGCGTTGACCAATCGACGGGCCTTGATTTTCGACTATGACGGAACGCTGGTGCCCTTGGCCCGGACCCCGGAGCAGGCGATTCCCGGTGAATATTTGTTGCGGCTGCTCCGGGCCTTGACCGCCGAGCAGCGCAACGACGTAACCATTGTCAGCGGGCGGCCTCGGGAATTTTTGCAACAGCATTTCGGCGATTTGCGATTGACACTGGTGGCAGAGCATGGGGCCTGGATGAAACGGCGCGGCGGAATCTGGCGCAAGCGGGTTTTCCCCGACAATGCCTGGAAACCAAGAATTTTGCCGTTGTTGGAGTATTATGTGGAACGATTGCCGGCTTCCTTTCTGGAGGAAAAGGAATGTTCGATTGCCTGGCATTACCGGCTGTCTGATGCCGAGTCAGCCGAGTTTATGGCTCAGGAGCTGAAATTCGAGTTGACCAACCTGCTCTTACAAACCAATATGGAAGTTTTGGAAGGAAACAAGGTGCTGGAAGTGCGGGCAAAAGCCGCGAATAAGGGAGCAGCCGTTCTGGCGACGCTGGATGATGGAAACTATGGAATGATTCTGGCGGCTGGCGATGATTGGACCGATGAAGACATGTTTCAGGTTCTGCCGGCTACGGCCATGACCATTCGGGTGGGAGTGCGGCCGACGGCGGCGAATTATCTGCTTGCCGACCAGCAGGATCTGATTGCTTTGCTGGAAAAGCTCATGATGGCGGACCTGGGATGAGCGCAGATAGCGCCGGCGGTACCGCAGCGAGAAAAATATAGGGGGAGTATCATGAATGCTGCCAAAATTGTAATGACCGGCCGGCCGTTGCCGGAAGCCGACCAGATGATCCGCGACTGTTGCGAGGTCCAATGCTGGGATCAGCCAGGTATTATGCCGCGCGAGTTATTGTTCGAGTGGCTGGAGGATGCGGCGGGCTTGATGTCGGTGGGCGCGCAGCCGGCGCGGGTGGATGAGGAACTGCTGGCGCACGCGCCAAAGTTGCGGGTGATTTCCCAAAGTTCGGTCGGTTATGACAATGTGGACATTACTGCCTGTACCCGACACGGCGTACCGTTTGGCAATACCCCCGGCGTTCTTACGGAGGCAACGGCTGACCTGGCATTTTTATTGTTGATGTGCGCGGCGCGCCGGATCAAAGAAAGCGCCGCGATTGTTCAAAATGGCGAATGGACGGCAAGAACCGAGATCCCACTTGGCGTTGATCTGTATGGCAAGGTACTGGGAATCGTCGGTCTGGGACAGATTGGTTCGGCCGTGGCCCGACGCGCCCGGGCCTGCGGCATGCGGATTGTTTACCACAATCGGCGGCGCCGGGATCCGGCGGCGGAAGAAGGGGCGGTTTATGTTTCGTTCGAAGAGCTGTTGCAGATTGCGGATTTCGTCGTCGTGCTGATTCCGTTGAGCAACGAATCGCGCTGGTTGTTCCGACGGGAACAGTTTGCCGGAATGAAAAAAACCGCGTATTTTATTAACGCGGCCCGTGGCGGAATCGTGGAAACCGATGCCCTTTATGAAGCTGTCCGGGATGGCCGTATTGCCGGCTGCGCATTGGATGTTACCGATCCGGAACCAATCCCGGTGGAGCATCCGCTTTTGAAACTGCCCAACGTTTTCATCACGCCGCACATCGGCAGCGCCACGACCGAAACCCGCACC
>DCTI01000103.1:17859-21380 GCA_002329525.1 Negativicutes bacterium UBA1444 | reverse complement strand
GATACTTTAGCAGGATCAAAAAACCGATCACCGCCGCCACCGTTCCACCGGCCATAATATTCAACGCGCCAATGCCGCCGCCCAGAGTGAGAAACAGACTGAACAAAACGCAGGCGATGCCGCTGATCCCAAAAACGCCAAAACCCGGCACGATCATCTCTACACCCAATAAAATCAGGCCGACAATAAACAATAGAACTTCCAGCCAGCCCGCCACTCCCGTCAGCCATTGGGCTCCGAAGAACAACGCTGTGGCCGCCAAGCCAAACAATGCCGCTACGCCGGTTCCGGCAGTCTTGATTTCCGTCATTACCGCCAGAATGATTACACCGATCAAAGCCGACTTTATGACCGGATCGGACAGCCATCCCGCGATTTTTTCCGGCCACCCACCCTGAACTTCAATGACCGGCGCATCCTGCAACCCATAATGTTGCAGCACTGCAGCCCGGTCCGGGGCCACCAGATCGGCATAACCGACCTCCACTGCCTGCGAGTCCGTCAGGGAAAGGATTTTACCCGCCGCTGCGTAGTTGCCAAAGCCGAGCGATTTGTCCACCATAGCTTCCGCCACTTTGGGATTACGTCCCATTTTTGCCGCGGTCGCCGCGAACTCGGAACGAACGGCCGCCACGGTCTTCTCCGTGGTGGGGATCGGTTCCGCCGCCCCAATCGTCCCTCCCGGCGCCATGACAATATGTTGGTGGGAAATGGCAATCAGTGCTCCCGCCGACCAAGCCCGGTTCTTGACGTAACAAATCGTCCGCAGCTTCGAATCGCTGATCATATCGCGGATTTTTACTGCCGCCTCCACTTGTCCGCCAAAGGTCTCCAATTCCAGCAACAGGGTTCCCGCCTTCTTATCGGCGGCTTCCCCCAGTGCTTTAAAGACCAGTGCGGTCTGGCCTGCATCAATTTCGCCGCGGATAGTCGCCGCCACCACTGGGGACGGCGCCAGCGCCATTGTCGGCGACGGCGACACGAACAATATCATAAAACAAAAGCTGGCCCCGAGAAACAATCTGGCGAATGCTTTACCGGTCATTTTTCCACTCCTAGAAAAATACCTTATCTGGTTATATTCGCCGTAACTATCGACAATCCTTTATGCCGACAAGCTACGCCAGGATGAAAAAAACCAGCGTCAACACAACGCTGGTTTTCCTTGCAAAAATTGCCGATCATTTAGCTCAGAAGTTCTTTCACCAAAGAGTTAACCAATTTCCCATCTGCCCGCCCCTTGACTTTTGGCATCAGCAAAGTCATCACCTTGCCCATGTCCTTAGGGCTGGTCGCCTGCGCATCGGTAACAGCTTGCGTTACCAGTGCTCTGACTTCCGCTTCCGTCATCTGTTCCGGCAGATATTCCATTAAAATAGCGATTTCTTGTTCCAACGTCGCTACCAGATCCGGCCGATTCGCCTTGCGAAATTCATCCAGGGAATCTTTTCGCAGCTTGACTTCCTTGGCCACCACATCCAGCAATTCATTGTCGTCAAGTTCCTTATGGCGATCGATTTCAATGTTTTTGGCAGCCGAACGAACCATGCGGATTACGGACAATTTCAACTTGCCCGCTTCCTTATCCTTCATCGCCTGCTTCATATCTTCCGTCAACCGATCCCTAAGTGTCATCGCCGGTTCCTCCGAATCACTTGAACTTCCGTTTGCGTGCCGCTTCAGACTTCTTCTTCTTCTTCACGCTCGGTTTGTCGTAGTGTTCGTGCTTGCGGACATCAGCCAATACCCCGGATTTCTGACAGGAGCGTTTGAACCGCCGCAGTGCGCTATCCAATGTTTCATTTTTTCCGACATAGACTTCCGACATTTGTTCTCCCTCCCTCCACATCAGCCTTCGGGGGGTGTAACTCTTCCTTACCAGCAGAATTATACACGACAAGAGCGGTTCTTGTCAAATGAACGCGGATATTTGCCGGGATGGAGACCGTCCGTCGTTTTCCCGGCCAAATCCAGTCCATGCAATGCATCGCGCTTAGCGGCGCAAAGTCCATTCCAGAGACCGATATTTTTGCTGCAACGCTTCGATTAGAGCGTACTCTGACGCCGTTCTCTCCGACAGGTTCAAAAAAATTCCGCATTGCTCGGCGATTCCGCCGGCGATCGCCGCCGCAACTTCGTCAAAGCTGAAACTTTTCCCGGTCGTTTCGGCCAGACTGGTCGCCCGGCGGGAAAGTTCGGCCGTCACCTCATCCCGCTGTTCCTGCTCGGCCAGCACAAATAACCCGGTGAGCGCTGCCGGATCGAACTTCAGCAGAATCGATCCGTGTTGCAAAAGAACCCCGTCTCTTCTTAGCTGGGCGCTGCCGACAAGCTTACGGCCTCCCACTGTCAATTCATAATGGGACGGGGCATCGAAACAGGCCGGCGAACGAGATGCCCCCATCGACGGTCGGGGATCCTGCAGGCAGGCCGGAACTCCCAGCCGCGCCAGTCCGGCGGCGATTCCGCGGCTAAAAAACAGGTAAGACGCCGTTATTCCCTGCGGAATATACGGCTCGTTTTCTTTCACCACCAGACTGTACGTAACCTCAGCGTCGTGCAGCACAGCCCGGCCGCCCGTCAAACGGCGGATCACATCGATTCCCCGGTTGGTGCAGACGTTTAGGTCAATTTCCCGCTCCGTTCGCTGAAAATATCCCAGACTGACCGCCGCCGGCTTCCAGGCATAAAACCGCAACGTCGGCAGAATCCTCTCTTGCGCGTGTTCAACCAGCATCGCTTCGTCGGCAGCCATGTTCCAGGCGCCATCCCCCGCCCCGTCCATGAGGAGCCGCCAAGTGGCGGCTCCTGTGCAACAGTCGCCAGCGTTTGTCATCTATACCGGTTTCCAACGCAAATGAGGCTTGCGGGCTGCCGTCGCTTCGTCCAGCCGACCGACAACCGTGGTTGATGGCGCCTGGCGAATCAGTTCCGGGTTTAGTTCCGCTTCTTCCGCGATCTTGTGCATGATCGAGATAAAAGAATCGAGGGTTTCTTTGCTCTCCGTTTCCGTCGGTTCGATCATCAAGGCTTCCTCCACGATCAGCGGAAAATAGATGGTCGGCGGATGAACCCCATAATCCAGTAATCGCTTGGCGATATCCAGCGTATGGATCCCCCGGGGATTCTGTTTCTTCGAAGTCAGAACGCATTCATGCATGCAATGGCGATCAAAGGGCGCATCATAGACATCCCGCAGTCGGGCCAGGCAATAATTGGCGTTCAGTACTGCATCTTCACTGGCCTGTCGCAGCCCCGCCGCACCCATCACCATAACATAGGCGTAGGCACGGACAAGCACGCCAAAATTTCCCTGAAAAGCCTGCATCCGGCCGATCGAAAATGGACGGTCTGCCGCAAACCGATATGTGCCGTCTTCTGATTGCACGACTACCGGAACCGGCAGGAACGGTTCGAGAATTTTCTTGACGCCCACCGGACCGGCGCCGGGTCCGCCACCACCGTGCGGCGTGCTGAAAGTCTTATGCAGGTTGAAATGCACCACATCAAACCCCATGTCG
>DCTI01000103.1:16620-17836 GCA_002329525.1 Negativicutes bacterium UBA1444 | reverse complement strand
AATAGACCAGACCGCCGGCCGCGTGAACGATCTCCGTCACTTCACAGATATTTTTCTCAAACAGTCCCAAAGTGCTGGGGTTGGTCAGCATCAGAGCGGCGGTATCCGGCCCCACTGCAGTTTTCAGCGCCGCCAGGTCGATTGCACCGTCCGGATGGGACTTGATTTCCACCACGTTCATCCCGCAGACGGTCACGGACGCCGGATTGGTCCCATGCGCCGAATCCGGCACAATGACCTGGGTCCGGTTATCGCCGCGTTGGCGATGATAAGCCCGGATCAGTTTCAGTCCGGTCAATTCGCCATGAGCGCCGGCCACCGGCTGCAAGGTCACGGCATCCATGCCGGCGATTTCCGCCAGCATCGATTGCAACTCGAACATCAGACGCAAAGCGCCCTGGGCATCCTGTTCTTCCGCCAGCGGGTGCAGGCCCGCCAGCGCCGGTATCGCTGCAACATCCTCATTAATCTTCGGATTGTACTTCATCGTGCAGGATCCCAAAGGATAAAACCCGGAGTCGACGCCAAAAGTCCGCTGTGAAAGTTCCGTAAAATGTCGGACCAGATCGGGTTGACTCACCTCCGGCAACGGGACCGGTTCCTGTCGCAACAACTCCGGCGCGAACAGCGAATCCAGTTCCGCCGTCGGCACGTCGGCCGCCGGCAGATCGACCGCCCGCCGCCCGGGACGACTCCGTTCAAAAATCAGGGCGGCTGATTTTCTCATGCCGTCACCTCCTTCAACATGCCCGCGAGCAGGTCGATCTCCTCGCGGGTGCGTTTTTCCGTCACAGCTGTCAGCAAACATCCGGCAAGCTCCGGATAATATTTGCCGAGGTCAAGGCCAGCCACCACACCGGCTTCGCGTAATTCCGCGTTGATTTCGGCCGGCGGCACGGGACACCGGACAACGAACTCATTGAAAAAAGGCTGCGAAAAGACAGGCTGGAAGCCTGGCACGTCCAGAATCGCCTTCTGGGCATACCGTGCTTTCTGCACGCACAAATTCGCCACGGCAGGCAATCCCTCTTTGCCCAATGCCGTCAGATAAACGGCGACGGCCAATGAGCACAAGGCTTCGTTGGAACAGATGTTGGAAGTCGCTTTATCCCGTCGAATATGCTGCTCCCGGGCCTGAATGGTCAGAACGAATCCCCGCGTGCCCTCGGCATCGACAGTCTGACCCACGATACGCCCCGGCGTGCGACGCAGCCAC
>DCTI01000103.1:0-16612 GCA_002329525.1 Negativicutes bacterium UBA1444 | reverse complement strand
GACCACAATATCGGCGCCAAGATGGCCAGGCGCTTCCAGGATACCGAGCGAAATAGGATTGACCGACGCGATGAATAATGCGCCTGCGGCCTGAGCCACTCCGGCCAACTGTTTCAGATCTTCCACACAACCGAAAAAATTCGGACTCTGACAAATGACCGCCGCCGTTGTCGGACTCACCTGTTCCGTCAGGGCGTTCACCGAAGTGATCCCTGCCGAGTATTCCAGCGTACGGATCGCGATATCCCGGTCTTTGGCATACGTCGCCAACACTTCGCGCCAGTGGGGATGAACTGTGTTGGAAACCAGAATCTCGTTGCGGCCGGTAATGGCACAGGCCATGAAGACCGCCTCCGCCATCGCCGTTGCGCCATCGTAAAGCGATGTGACGGCCATTTCCATGCCGGTCAGAAGACAGATCAGGCTCTGATATTCCCATAGCACCTGAAGATAGCCCTGGGATATCTCCGGTTGGTACTGCGTGTAAGCGGTCAGAAACTCCGAACGGCCCGCGATATGCTTCACCACGCTGGGAATGTAATGGTCATACGCGCCGGCGCCCAGAAAATACAGAGACTCTTCAAAATCCCGGCCGTGTAGGGCCAATTCCTGAATATGCGCTTTCAGTTCCATTTCCGATAGCGGTCCGGGCAGATCGAGCGGCCGCTTCAGACGAACAGCGGCAGGAATATCGGCGAACAGCTCTTCCACCGACTTCACGCCGACGGCTTCCAGCATGGCTTGCCGATCCTCCTCCGTATGGGGAAGATAACTCCAGGCGTTCACATCAGTGTCCTCCCTTTGCCACTTGCTCCGCGTAAGCCTCGCTGTTCATCAGTTCTGCCAAATCGCCCGCCGACGTCCATTCAATTACGGCAATCCATCCCTCGCCATAAGGATCCTGGTTCACCTTTTCCGGTGCGTCGTTGAGCGTCTCGTTGATTTCCAACACTTTTCCGTNNTATCCGATACTGCCTTGACGGATTCCACGACCGAAAATCGTTTGCCGGCTATAAGCGTCGCGCCGACCGCCGGCAATTCCACAAATACCACATCGCCCAACTGGGACTGGGCAAAATCCGTAATCCCCACTACCGCTCTCTGACCTTCCACGCGAACCCATTCATGTTCCCTGGAATACTTCAAATTTGTCGGAAAGTGCATGATTATTTCCCCCTTCTATAAAATGGTCTGCTGACTGTTTGAGCCCGAACCGCTTTTTCCCGTATTTCCACAGCGATCTCCGTGCCTAATGGGCCGATGTCGGCCTCCACAAGAGCCATCCCCAGGTTCTTGCCAATGGTCGGCGCAAAAGTTCCGGAAGTCACATAACCCGTTTTTTTGCCGTCCTTCGATACCGGATAGCCGGCGCGGGCCACACCGCGTTCCAGCATCTCGAACCCGACGATTTTTCGTTTCAGCCCCTGTTCCCGCTGCGCCCACAAACTGGCCCGACCGTTGAATTCGCCTTTCTCAAAGGAGACAAATCGCGCCAGTCCCGCCTCAAGCGGTGAAATATCCGCCGACAGTTCATGCCCGTACAGCGGCATACCCGCTTCGAACCGCAGTGTATCGCGGCAGCCCAGTCCAGCCGGTTGAAGCCCGTAAGCGGTTCCGGCCGCCAGCAAAGCATCCCACACGATTGTCGCCGCTTCTGCCGGGCAATAAATTTCAAAGCCGTCTTCTCCCGTATAACCGGTGCGCGAAATCAGCGTCGTCGTTCCGGCCAGAAGAATCTGTTCGGCAAATTCATAGTACCCCAGCTTGGCGGGAGCTGGACCAGCCAGCTCCGAAATAATTCCGACGGCAGCTGGTCCCTGCAGGGCAATTTCCGCCGTCGCCGCGGAATCATCCTCGACTGTTACGGAACATTCGGCCGCATTTTCCCTGATCCACGTCAGATCCTTGTCCTTGTTCGAAGCATTGACCACCAGCCAGTACTCTTCTGTGGAAAAACGATAAACCAGAACGTCGTCGACGGTCCCGCCGTTCGGATAGCAAATGGGTGAATAGCGGACATCGCCGTCCTTCATCCCCGCCAGCGTATTGGTCAGCAGCTTCTGAAGGCAGGCATACGTTTCCGGCCCCCTTACCCTGATTTCCCCCATATGCGAGACATCAAACATCCCGGCGTGTTCGCGGACCGCCCGATGCTCCTCCAAAATTCCGACATACTGAACAGGTAACCACCATCCGGCAAAATCCACAATTCTGGCGTTAGCCTCGACATGCTTTTCGTATAGTGGCGTCTTGCTTGGCTCCATCAACTTTGCACACCTCCTCGTCGTTCGGGAAAGCAATAAAAAAAGACAGGGAAAATCCATTTTCCCTGTCTCTGTCTTGTCTACCTGAGAGATTAAGCCGGTCGGCTCCCCGTCGGTGACGCCGTCTTCCATTGGCGGCGTGCTCTCCAGAGTCTGGTCCGGTCGCAGTTCTTTTGCCTGAGAGTTTGCCAGGTCAGCCTGCCCCTTCGGCGCCGCCATGTCGACGACCTCTTCCGCAACCATCATCCCGCTGTATTTAATTATTTGACGAGTCTTGGATTACCTATTGCCTATATGATTTATTCGGAATTCACTCCCAAAATCCTTCAAGCTTGCATTAAACTTGCATAAAAAGTTTCGCTGCCTAAGTCTTTCCCGCAGAGACTCTTTCTCCTGATTCGGGCCATTGAGTCCTTTCTTCCCAGTTCATGTCATAGCCGGTCCTGTTTGTCGGAGGCATCCGTGGGAAAGGCAATGCCATACTTCTTCATTTTTTTCAATGCCGCTGTGTGGGAAATTCCCAAAGCCGCCCCCAGTTTTCTTGAAGAACGATGCAGTCGAACGGCTTGCAGCAGCGCCTCCCGTTCCGCTTCCGCCAGCGTGTCGTCCAATCGATAAGCGCCAGTGTTCGTGGCGACCGGCAAGCTTAAGTTCGCTTCCCCCTGAATCAACACATGGTGAGCCAGAATGACCGGTCCATCGACTAAGTTCACTGCCCGCTCCACGACATTTTCCAGTTCGCGGATGTTTCCCGGCCAAGGGTACCGGATCAGTTTGGCCATGGCCACTTCACCAACCGTTGGCACCGGTTTTTTCAGCCGGGATGCAAACCGCCGCAAAAACAATTCCACCAGCAAGGGGATATCTTCAGGGCGTTCGCGCAGCGGGGGCAAAAACAAAGGAATAACGTTCAGCCGGTAATATAGATCTTCCCGAAACAAGCCCCGGGTCATCATGTCTTCCAGATTGCGGTGCGTCGCCGCCATCAGGCGAACATTTACACTGAGTTCCCTCGTCCCGCCGACGCGGCGGACCTTGCCGTCCTGCAGAACCCGCAACAGCTTGGCCTGTAACGGAATCGACAACTCAGCCACCTCATCCAAAAGAATCGTACCGCCGTTGGCAAATTCGAACAAGCCTTTCTTGCCACCTTTGGCGGCGCCGGAAAAGGCGCCTTCCTCATAACCGAACAATTCACTCTCCAACAAATGATCCGGTATCGCCGCACAGTTGATCGGCACAAACATTCGGGCGGCGCGCGGAGACGCTTCATGAATGGCCCGGGCGAACATTTCCTTGCCGGTACCGGTTTCCCCCCGCAAAAGCACCGTGGAATCGCCGCGGGCAATGGTTTTGGCCATAGCAACCGCCCGTTTCATGGTCGTACTGTCATGCAGAATCCGTTCAAACGCCGTTGGCAGTTGGCCCGTGACCGACTGCACCAACTCGCGGACTTNNTGATGTCCTTTAAAACGGCCACTGCGCCGATAATACGTCCAGCAGGATCAAAGATCGGCCGTCCGCTGGCCAGATAGTGGCTCTTGGTCGCTTCAAGCACGATTTCCCGGTTATTATAGGCAAAACCTGTCTGCAAAGTATCCAGCAGCGGCATATCTGCCGGCAGGCAAGCAGTCAGATGGCGACCGACGATTCGTTCCCTCGGCAAATGCAGAATGGTTTCCGCCGCCGGATTGTATTGCGTCACGATTCCCGCGGCGTCAATCGCTACAATCCCGTCGCTGACCGCCGACATCACGGCTTTAAGTTGTTCGGTGCGAACCTGATGCGGCATTAGGTCAATTGGAACCACATCCAAAATCTGTGGAATGGAAAGAAGAGCCGATATCACTTCCCGGCACACCGTTTCCGGCATGGCTGCCAGTTCCAGATAAGTGACATTGGGCTCTACTTCCATGGATACAATATTGATTTGTCGGCTTACGAGCGTATGGGAAATATCCAGAACCAGCCCTACGCGGTCGACGTTAGGCAATTTTAAGCGAATCGTATGCATGGCTGCGCGCCTCCCTGAATTGCGGCGGCGCGCTCCAGATCCCTACAGAAGGTTTTGCAGCGGCGTGTAGGGAAGGTTCAGCGCCTCGGCCACCGCCTGATAGGTTAACTTTCCGTCAGTCACATTGATGCCCTTGGCAAATCCCGGATTTTCCCCGGCCATTGCTTTCCAGCCACGGCCGGCAATTTGCAGTGCATATTGGATGGTCACATTGGTCAGTGCCAGGGTTGAAGTTCGCGCCACTGCGCCGGGCATGTTGGCCACCGCATAGTGGATAACGCCGTGCTTGGTAAAGGTCGGGTTGCTGTGAGTCGTAACATGATCGGATGTTTCCACGCAACCGCCCTGGTCGATTGCCACATCCACGATAACGGAGCCCGGTTCCATGGCCTGAACCATTTTTTCAGTCACCAGTTTGGGGGCTTTGGCGCCATGAATCAAAACGGCACCGATCACAAGATCGGCTTCCCGGGTGTAGGCCGCGATGTTGTACCGGTTGGAAATCACTGTTGCTACCTGACCCATGAACAAATCATCCAACTGCCGCAAACGGTCCGCCGAACTGTCGATGACTGTTACCCGGGCCCCCATGCCGTGGGCGATACGGACAGCGTTGGTTCCGACGATGCCGCCGCCGACCACGACCACACGTCCGGCCGCAACTCCGGGAACGCCTCCCAACAGAACCCCTTTACCGCCTTCATGCTTTTCCAGGAAATGCGCGCCGACTTGCGTCGCCATCCGGCCGGCGATTTCACTCATCGGAACCAGCAACGGCAGACTCCGGTTGGCCGCTTCGATCGTTTCGTAAGCGATGCCGGTCACTTTTGCCTTCAGAAGCGCGTCCGTCAATTCCGGCTCCGGTGCCAGATGCAGATACGTGAACAGGATCTGGCCGGCGTGGAACAATCCGTACTCCGGCGGCAACGGTTCCTTCACCTTCATGATCATTTCCGACGTGTCAAACAACTTCTGCTTGTCGCTGATCATTTCGGCGCCGGCATTCACATACGCCACATCGGCAAAGCCACTGCCAAGACCGGCTCCAGATTCTACCAAGACCTTGTGGCCGGCGTTATGCAGCTCTTCGGCGCCCGCCGGCGTCAACGCCACCCGGTTTTCATTGTTCTTGATTTCTTTTGCCACACCAATAATCATGCTGATTGCCTCCATTTCATCAACGCTTGGTAGTTTTGCGTCAACAAAATATAGTTGCAATAATCATGCCAACGTGGAGGCCAGCAGCGTCAGGCAACTCAAACTTCTACCTTCACCGTCACGGTGGATTAACTGGTCAATTTTTCGTGGGTCAACCACGGTTTACTGAATCGAAATTGTCGCCCGCCGCTGTCGGCTAGCCAATTTTTTGATGCGACTATTCTACGAGAAAAGCACCGACTGTAATAATATAATTCCAACAATGTAATCATCAGTTTCCATTTTGTATCATTAAGTTTCCATAGTGATTGTAAAAAATCCTTCTTTCTACCGAAAGAAGGATCACAAGAACTACCCCAGCAAGTTGAACAGGCCCTGGGCCCAACTCACCGACTGTCGATAAAGTTCTGCCACATCCTTGTCGGCAATGCCCAGCAGTTTTGACGCCTCGGAAAAATCGTCCCATTCGGCCTTCTCATAATGCCTCGCCATCGCGTGCAGCCGGCCCAAGTCATTGTCTCCCCGCAGCAAGGCCACGGTGATATCGTCGTCCAGCGGTAATTCACGGAGGATATCGACCATCGGTCGATCCAGCATTGCATCCACCAACGAGAACAATCCCACCAAAAATGCCTGGTCGCTTTTTTTGGACCAGCCGAGCTGGAAAGCCAGCAGTTCACCGAATCGCGCCCGACACAGCGACAGGACGACTAGTTCATCCGGCTTGTCCTGCGCCATGTTCTGCAGCGCCAACAGGGAAATCCATTTCAGGATCTCTTTGCGTCCCAGCAGTACCAAAGCCTGCTTGACCGACGAAACCTTGTTGCGGAGTCCAAAAAAAGCCGAATTGATAAATTTAAGCATTTTGAACGACAAGGCCACGTCGCGGCGGAAAATCTGCTCCAGCTTGTCAAAATCGATGTCGATGCGGCTGGCTTCACGCAGCATATTCAGGTAGTTGACCGTGTATCCTGGAATATCCCGGCCAGAAAAGACTTCCGGACGGCCGAAGAAATATCCCTGGAAGAATCGATACCCGATCTCTTTGGCCTGTTTGAAATCGTAATAGGTTTCAATCTTCTCCGCCAGCAGTGCAACCTGGGTCCCCGCCAGTTTGCGGGCAATATCGCGGCGTTCGGCATCTTGCGTTTTCAGAAAGTCGACTTTCACCATATCCGCAACCTGGAGCAAAACGTCGGATTGCTGGCGAAGGAGAAAGTCATCAAGAACAACCATGTACCCTTGTTCCTTCAGATTTTTACAGGCAGCCAGCGCCGTTGCGTCCACTTCGCCGTTTTCCGAAAGTTCCAGGGCCAGCGATTGCGGGGGCAACATCGTCATCATTTCGTGTTTGAGAAATCGCGGAGAAAAATTAATGAACGCCTTTTTCCCACCCGTCAGGTCATCAACGACTTTCAGGAAAAAGCTGCTGTTGATCACATCCGCCGTCGCTTGGTCAGCGTCCATGCCCGGGAAGAAGTCGTCTTCCCCATTCCGGAACAAGAGTTCGTACCCAATCACCTTTTTTTCCGTATCGAAAATGGGTTGACGCGCGACATGAACTTCCACAGTCGATCCCTCCCCGCATTTGTCGACAGTACCGCCAATAGTTCACCTGTTCGCCTCTTCGTCGGCAATCTCCTGCTTTTTTAGCAATCCGGGGCGCCAATGGTCTGGATTCCCCGTCATCACCTGTTCAGCAATTTGCAGGTCGATCGGGCCAAAATCTCGACGCCGGTGGTCAAGACCGCTTCATCGATATCGAATTGCGGATGATGATGCGGAAAGGTTCCTCCCGGGTCGGTCTGGCCGATCCCAAGGAACAGAAACATTCCCGGCGCCTGTTGCAGAAAATAGGCAAAGTCCTCACCGCCCATCACCGGCGAAATCTCCCGAACCCGGTCTACCCCGACCGTTTCCGCGGCAGCCTCGGCCACGATGGCGGCCACGCCGCCATGATTGATAACCGGCGGGTGTCCCAGCATTTTTTCCAAACTGTACGTCGCCCCTGCCGCCCGACAGATTCCATCACAGATCTCGGCCAAACGATCCCAGACCCTGGCCCTGACCCGCTCGTTGAACGAGCGAATCGTTCCCTTAATGACCGCTTCCGCCGGCGTGACATTGAACACTTCGCCGGACCGGAACAGCCCGGGCGATATCACTGCCGATTCCAGAGGATCCAGGGAGCGTCCGACAATGGTGTTCATTGCGCAGACAATCTGGGCACCAGTGGAAAGGGCGCAAACCGTATCCTGAGGCATGGAACCGTGTCCGCCCATTCCTTTCACCGTGATAGTAAATTCGTCAGGGGAAGCCATCAGTACTCCCCTGGATATGCCGGCCACGCCAGACTCCAGCGGTTGCCAAAGATGGACCCCCAACACATGGTCTACGCCGGTCATGGCACCTTCCGCGATCATCGCCAGCGCACCGCTGGGGAACTTTTCTTCGGACGGTTGGAAGACGAAGCGAACGGTCCCGGCGAGTGTCCGACGCATTTCCGTCAATACTCTGGCCGCGCCCAGCAACATCGCCATATGCCCGTCATGGCCACAGGCATGGCACACTCCCGCATTCCGCGATCGATAGGGAACCGCTTTGCCGTCGGGAATCGGTAACGCATCCATATCCGCCCGTAACGCCACCATTTTCCCCGGACTGTCGCCAACCAAATCCGCGACAACCCCGGTTCCGGCAGTCAACTTTGGCGCAAGGCCGATTTTTTCCAGTTCGGTTGCGATCGTACGCTGAGTGCTAAACTCCTCGCCGCCCAATTCCGGGTACATATGAAAATGCCGCCGCATTGCCACCACATAATCCTGTTGGCGGCGGGCAGCCTCGGCAAATGAAATCATGCGCACCTCATTTCATATCGCCATCGGCCTTAAGCAGCCAGTCGGCGCAAAACTGTTCGTCCGTTCCCAGAATTGCAAACGCACCCGCGTGTAGTCGGGGAAGCGTTAAGGACTTCTTTTGCTTCCAGGCGAAATAATCGGCGATATGAACGGCGGCCACCACTTCACGATGAATAATCGCTTCGTTCAAAGGATCATGATGAAACATTGCCGCCTCCACGATCGGATGGGGCAAGCTCCACCAGTTCAATAAAAATCCGCCCACCTCGTCATGGGAAATTCCCATCAGGCTACGTTCCGTGTCCCGAAACGTGGCCTCCCGGTTCTGAAAAACCGACCGATACACGCCGGAGTAAGGTTGCGTGTAATCCTTGATCAACAAAATCCGGCCAATATCGTGCAGCAACCCTGCCGTGGCCTCGTTTTCCTTCATCTGTCGCCCCAGGCAGCGTTCAAACAGCAAATGTGCCAATCGATTCACCCGGTCTGCATGATCCCACAGGACATCTTTGGAGAAGAATCCGCCATGCAGTCCG
This sequence comes from Negativicutes bacterium UBA1444, assembly GCA_002329525.1. Taxonomy (GTDB): domain Bacteria; phylum Bacillota; class Negativicutes; order UBA1444; family UBA1444; genus UBA1444. The sequence continues at coordinate 7,782 of DCTI01000103.1, read as the reverse complement.
TCCAATTGTTTCAATACCGAAAGCCCCAGCACAATCGTCTTCAGATTGGTCAACCCCATATATACGATAGCTTGGCGGACCGAACCCGTACTCATGTTGTAATAGACGGAATTGGCGACTTGCAAAAGTTTTGCGGCGATCGTCTGATCATGTTCAATCTGTTGGGCAATTTCGTCCAGACTTGCCTCCCGTTCCACCATTGCGCACAAACGTCCGTACATGTCCGGCATGGTCGGCAAATCCCGCAGATTATTGAATACTTCGAGCAATTGCCGGCGGGAAAACAAGTCCCCCAACTGTAGCAGTTTTTCCACTTCCCGCACCAGCAACTCATTGTCCCATGGTTTGAGAATGTACATGCGGGCCGAGCCGTCCCGCAGGCAGCCGATCACATCCTTGCCTTCGGCGAATCCGCTGAGAATAGCCCGCATGGTGGTCGGACTGATCGCGCGTACCTGTTTCAAGAACTCGTGACCATTCATTCCGGGCATACGCATATCGCTGATCACCAGGTCCACTTTTCCCTGCCGCAGGATCTCCAGTCCACGTTCCCCGCTGTCAGCCGTGTGCACCTGATAGCCAAGCGGCGAAAAAATTCGCTGCAACGCTTTCAGGATATTCGCTTCATCATCTACCAGCAACAGTGTTTTGTCCAACTAATTCCACTCCCAATCCTCTGAATCCGCTTCAGTTCCGGCTTGACGGATCCGGTCGCTCGATTCTTGCTACTGCTTCCATCGGTGCTACCCCCGCATACATCACATCGGCAAAAGAGGGAAAATAGCGATCGGCCGTCGAAATATTAACTGCGATCAAGGTTTCGACCATACGCGGCGTCAAATCGCCGCCTTCGACATCGATGCTGGTTTTATAACGTATTTCGCCATCGTTCATATCCAGTTCGAAGTTGCCGATGTTCAGTCCATAATTGATGCGAGCCAGCAATTCGGCAACAAGCAGGCGTTGCGTTTCCGGAACACGAACGGGAATGAAGCTGTAAAACACAAATACCTCGTGGGCTTCATTGACACGGCCAAAGCAGTCATAACGGGCATTCTGGCCGGTAAAGCTCAACCGGATCGCTGATTCGCCGGGAATTTCCTCATAGCGCCATTGGTCTTCCTGCAAAAAAGCCAGCACCGATTCATAGATCCGTCCCACAGGCCCTCCACCTCCGCCGCGTCAACGCCTCTCGGGTATCATTCTATCATTTCGTTTCCCGGCCTGCAACGCGGCGGGCTTTTCGTCATTGCGCAGCCGGAAGCTGCGCGGCGGGACTCCCTTTTATCCAATTAAGGATTATAATAGTATGGTATAAATTTACGGGAAAGGGTATTGAAGATTCCCATGAGCAAAAAAATCCTGTTTATTATTTCGGATACCGGCGGCGGCCACCGCAGCGCCGCCAAGGCCATCATCGCCGCTTTGGCCGATTCCGGTCAATCCGTACAATGTGAAATGGTCGATCTGCTTAGGGCCAGCGGATTGCCAGGAATTCAAAGCGCCCCTGAATTATATGCTTTCTTTTCCGCCGGGCACATTTGGCTTCACAATTTTCTGTTCCGTCTGTCGAACAGTTCCCGCTTTATGGATATTGCCTCCGACTTTCTCTATCGTTTTGCTCGGGGCAGGATCCGTAAAGTGGTCGAAAACTTTGATCCCGACTTGGTCGTCGTGATACATCCGCTGGCGGTTCGCCCCATGTGCACCTACCGGGATGAAACACGGGCACGCTGGCCGGTCGTAACGGTGGTTACCGATCTGGTGAGCGTGCATGCTTCCTGGCTTTCCAACCGGGCCGACCTTTACCTGTTGCCGACCGCCGAATCGTTGCAAGTCGCTGAACTGCACGGAATCTGCGCCGAAAAATCACGAGTGGCTGGATTCCCCATTCATCCCCGTTTCTGCGGTCTGACCATGGAACAACCGGAAGCCCGCGCGGTTCTCGGCCTTCCCGCCGATCAGTTTACTGTGCTGCTGGCCAGCGGCGGGGCGGGCGGCGGCCAACTGGCAACCCTTATCAAGGAACTTGAGCGCCAATGTCCGCAAATCACCATTTTGGCGGTTACCGGCCGCAATCAAGCTTTGTTCCGCAATCTATCCTCCCGGGCACCGTTGCCGCCCAACACCCACGTTTTCGGTTTTGTTGATAACATGGAGCAATTAATGGTAGCCGCCGACCTCGTCATCACCAAAGCCGGTCCGGGGACGATTGCAGAAGCGGCTGCGTTACACCGGCCGCTTCTGCTCACCGGTGCCGTCGGCTTGCAGGAAGAAGGCAATATCCGGTTTGTGCTTAATGCAGGTCTCGGCAGGTATGATCCCAACCCAGTTTCGATTGCCGCCCTGGTGTCGCGTCTGTCCAAAGCCGCGTCGACGTCAACCTTACCGCCGGCTGATCATTCTTTTGCCGGCACTTTGGTCATAGCAGAGTTATTGCGATCCCTATCCCCACTAAAGCGAGGAGATCATTGTTAATGCAGACGTTTGATCACGCTTCCTGCCCATCATCAAGACATGAAGACGCCAATATTCGAACGTTGGTTGCCTCGACGATTGACGGAATTCTCATTTTAAAAAACGATACCATTATCGACTGCAACCGTCGAATCCTCGATATGTTCGGCTGTCGGCACGAGGACATGATTGGAACGTCTCCCGTTGATTGGTCGCCGACCCATCAAGACGGCAACGTCGGTACTGCGGATCAAATGCACAAAAATCTTGCCACTGCTCATAAAAATCAAGTTCTTTTTTTTGAATGGGTCCATTTGCGCAAAGATGGCACCCCTTTTCACACGGAAATTTGCTTGTACAGTATCGACCCCCACCGTTCCGGTCACTTGATCGCAATTCTGAAAGACATCACGGAACAAAAAAACATCCAGGCGGAACTGCGTTCGAACAGTACGAAGCTCAAGGCCGCCCACACCGAACTAATCTGCCTGTATCAGCAACTCGCTGCCTCAGAAGAAGCGATCGGGCAACAAATGGCTGAACTGAAAGCCAGTAAAAAGCAGCTGGAATATAGCGAGCAGCGCTATCAACTGGCACTGGCCGCGTCGAACGATGCGATCTGGGAAATCGATCTGGCGTCTAACACACTTTCTTTTTCTGCCCCTTGGTTGCAACAGTTCGGCTTGCCGGTCAATGAACCGTTTCCTCGCAAACTGTGGCTGGATCTGATTCATCCGGAAGACCGGGCACGGGTGGAATCGGTTTATTTGCAACACCTGGAAAGCAAAACCGATCAATATGATCTGGAGTATCGGGTACGTTCACTGGCGGACACTTTCATCTGGCTGCATGCCCGAGGCAAAGTGCTGAAAGATTCCGTGGGCAATCCCGAAAGGATTATCGGTGCCCTTACCGACATCTCCGATCGCAAACAACGTGACGAACAAATTTATCGCATGGCCTATTATGACCATTTAACCGGTCTGCCCAACCGCAGCCGTTTAGAAGAAATGCTGCACGAAAACGGATTGTTGAAGCAGTCCGAGGGAGCCTTACTGTACATCGACCTGGACGACTTCAAGCTGATCAATGATTCCGCCGGTCATGCCTGCGGCGATGCCTTAATCGGCACAGTTGCCCAGCACTTGCAAAGCGCGGTGGGGCCCTCCCATATTTTGGCCCGGGTGGGCGGCGATGAATTCATCGTCGTGCTGGCCGGCATCTCGCAGCGGGCATTCATCGATACCTACGCCCAACGTTTGATCAGGCTGTTTCATGCGCCGATTGTCTGTCGCGGCCATCACTTTTATCTTTCCGCCAGTATCGGCATCGCCCTGTTTCCCGAAAACGCCGCGACTCTTGAAGAGTTGCTAAAAAAAGCCGATAATGCCCTGCATCGGGCCAAAGATGCCGGACGATCCAACTATTGTTTTTTTGAACAGTCCATGCAGGATTCTCTCATGCAAAAGGTGTCCATGGAAAGCTGCCTTCGAGCCTCCGCCCTGACCAAGGAGCATTTTCAGATGCACTACCAACCGCAAATGGATGCGCAAACCGGGCGCATCGTTGGCATGGAGTCCCTGATGCGCTGGAATTGTCCGGAGTTGGGTGCTGTTTCCCCGTTGCAGTTCATTCCTGTCGCTGAAGAAAATGGCCTGATCATCGAGCTGGGCGACTGGGGATTGCGAACTGCCTGTGCTTTTTGCAAAGAGCTGCATCAACAGGGCTATGCAGATCTTTCGGTCAGCGTGAATGTTTCCGTCCGGCAATTATCGAGCAGCAATTATGTGGAAACCGTCGCCGCGGCACTGGTAGAAAGCGGACTCCATCCCACCGCGCTGGAACTGGAAATCACGGAAAGCATGCTGATCGGCTCCTTTGAAGCAAAGGTCAGGAAGCTGAACGCTCTTCGGGCGATGGGAATCCGGATTGCGCTGGATGACTTTGGCACCGGATACTCCTCGCTGACCTATTTGCAGCAGTTGCCCATCCATACTGTAAAGATTGACCAGACCTTTATCCATCGAATGACCAGCGAGGACAGCACGCGAATCATCATCGAAACCATTATCGCCCTGGCCCATCGGTTGGGAATCGTCGTCGTCGCCGAAGGCATCGAAACAGCCGGACAGCTTGAGTTGCTCAAGGCATTCGGGTGCGACATCATCCAGGGGTATCATCTCAGTTCCCCGCTGTCGGACCGGGAGCTCGCGGAATGGTTGGCGCTGCCGCGTCAGCAATATTAGTAAAGGTGTGCTGCGCATGTTTCGGACATTCCTGGCCTTAACGCCGATTCTCTGGCTTTTGATCAGTCTGGGCGCCTTGAAGTTCCCGGCGCACAAGGCCTCGCCGATCGGTTTGTTGCTAAGTTTACTCATTGCGACGACAATCTGGGAAATGAACGGACTGCTGGCCGTGTTGGCGGCTTGGGAAGGTGTTCTGTTTTCGCTGGTACCAATCCTGTGGGTCATTGTGGCCGCATTTTTCAATTACAATCTGTCGCAGCACACCGGTGCCATTGACCACATCAAGGAACTGCTGTTCCGCTGTTCGGCCGACCGGCGCATTCAGGCGCTGGTTATCGCTTGGGGATTCGGCAGCTTCATGGAATCAGTGGCCGGATTTGGCACGGCAGTGGCAGTGCCGGCTGCCCTGCTGATCGCGTTGGGATTCGACCCGTTTCGCGCAGCGGTCGTATGCCTCATTGCCAATACGGTTGCTGTTGCTTTCGGCGTCGTCGGCATCCCGGTCACCACTTTGGAAAAAATCACCGAATTGCCCATCGGCGCCCTATCCTGGGATATTGGCCTGCAGCTTACCCCTTTTGTTTTTCTGGTCCCCATTTTTGTGGTCTATTCAACCACCGGATCCCTGGCCGGACTGCGGGGCGTATGGCTGATCACGCTTCTCGCCGGCGCCAGTTTCGGCATTGTGCAGTTTGCCGTCGCTCAATATGTCGGCCCCGAGTTGCCGGCCATCGTCGCATCGCTGGCTTCAACCGCCGTTATCCTACTGGCGGCGAAAGTCGCGCCGTCAAAGCAGATTTGGCGATTTCCGGATGAGCCGGAAAATGCCGACCAATCGCCACAGGGCGAATACTCCCCTAGCCTGATCAACGGTCGAACCCAACTGGTCGCCTGGTTACCGTACATCCTGCTGCTTTGCCTAGTGCTCGCCACTAGCCGCCTGTTTCCGGCAATCCACGAGCAGCTCCGCTCTTTTCGCACTGTCTGGCTGGTTTTCAGCGGAGCAGGCGGTAAACCGCTGGTCTTCGAGTGGTTGCTGACGCCGGGAACCATGGTTTTCGCTTCGGCGGTAATCGCCGGGTTGGTCCAGGGGGCTTCGCTGCGCTCTTTGCTAAAACTGTTCGGCCTGACGTTACGGCAACTGCAAAAAACGATAATTACCGTCATGTCCATTGTAAGCATGGCGAAAGTTCTGGGTTACAGCGGCATGGTCGCCTCGGTGGCCATCACTCTGGCGGAAACCACCGGCGGGTTGTACCCGGCCTTTGCTCCGCTGATCGGCGCGCTCGGGACGTTCATCACCGGCAGCGATACCAGTTCCAACATCCTGTTCGGGCTGCTGCAAAAGCAAACAGCGTTGCAGCTGGGGCTCAGCCCCGTATGGATCGCCGCCGCCAATACCAGCGGCGCCTGCATCGGCAAGTTGATCTCGCCGCAAAGCATCTCCATAGCGGCGACCGCTGTTGGTCTGTCCGGCAAAGAAGGTGACCTGCTGTCGGTCACCTTCCGCTACGCCTGTTTCTTTTTGCTGGGTCTCGGCGCCATCACGCTGGCTTTCGCCCATTGACAAACCGGGTCAGTAACTCACCCGGGCGGTTGTCGTGCTTCCGAGGTTGATTCCATTGAGAATCGGTTTGACAATCGTGATGTTTTGCAGTGGTTTGGCCGACACGGTGGTGCCGACGTAGAAAGCGGCGGTTGTCATTTTGTTCGTTCGGTTATCGGTGATGCTTGGGTAGTAGATTGCCACATTGCCCAGTTGAACAGCGGTGTTATAGTTATATACGGCGATGGCCGCTCCCTTGGCGCTAGTATTCGCATTGACGACCCTGGGATTGTTGATCACGGTGCCGAACCCTCGATAATCGACAGCTACAACGGCCAAAGCGTTCGCTTTCGAGTTTGTCCATGTCGGATTGTTTACAACGATGGAGCCTGGAATGATGCCCGATCCGCCGGAAATGACCATACCCTGCTTACTGCCGTTATCCGTGTGATTGGTCACCGTAATGCTGATGGGTGTCGAGGTTCCCGCCAGCGTGCCAAGGCTCAGGCTGATTCCCGCAGTTTCGTTGTTGGCGGTATATGCATCCACAATCGAAATATTCTGCAGAACATCGCCCTTGCTGTTCGGTTCGACATCGATACCGGCGGAAGGAGACTTACCGTTCGTATTGGTCAATTTAGGACGGAGAATCGCAATGTTTTGCCCGCTGATCAACGAGATACCCTGCCGCCGGTTGTTGTCGGCGCTGACATCAACCAATTTGATGTTTGTCGAACGTGTTTTCAGACTGCTGCCGAAAGTCGGTCCATTGCCAATGTAAAATCCGTCGCCCCACATGTTGTTCGAGACAGTTCCGGTGACGGTGACATTGTTGGCGCCAAGAATGGCAACGCCAAATCCGTGTTCCCCGCTTGTTCCCTTGTGGGTCAGCCGATCTCCCCAAAGAACCCCGGAGTTGATGTTGACATTGCTGACGCCGCCGATGCTCAGCACTTCGTAATGAACTGCCGCATTGGGAATGACGCCAAGAATCGTCGTGGGTGTCATTTGAAGGATTACGTTGCTTCTGAGTCGGATGGATTTGATCGCATCGATGCCGTAGGTTCCGGGAGGAATCACCACTGTACCTCCCGTGCTCGGCAAAGAGTTGATGGCGGCCTGAATCGCGGCAGTATCATTGGTGGCGCCATTGCCTTTGGCGCCAAAATTTCTGACATCGACTGTCGTTGCCGCTTCGGCTTGGCCGAGCCCGGCCAGAAAAGAATTCGCCGGTTCCGGCCCAAGCACTGCCGGAGTGATCCAATGAATGCCTAAGGCCAGTGAAATACCGAGGATCCGGTGGACTATTTTCTTTTTTCGTTCCGCCACCAATCATTCACACCTTCTTTCTTTTGAATATTTGGGGCAGACCTTTTCCATCCCCATGTTGCCTATTATAACAGCATATCTTTTTCACAGTTTCTGGAGAAACGTTCATTAGCACCGGTCAATTCGCACTTTTCAGTTTTTTCGGCAAAATCGCGCAACTCGACAAAAAACCGGTATAACAATCAGCACCACCCGTCTAACGGG
>DCTI01000074.1 GCA_002329525.1 Negativicutes bacterium UBA1444 | reverse complement strand
CCGGGATCAGGCGGAAGTGGAACGTTGCCTGAATGCCATTACCCATTCTATGGAAACCGGCGAGGGAAATTTGCTTGAGTTGGCGGTTAATGCGGCACGGGCCCGCGCCAGCAAAGGCGAAATTTCCGATGCGGTTGAAAAAGTCTGCGGCCGCCACAAAGCGATCATTCGCTCGATTTCCGGCGTTTACAGCAGCGAGTTCGCCGACGAGGACGTGATCAAGGAAGTTCGCGGCATGGCGGATGACTTCGAGAAGCGTGAAGGGCGCCGGCCCCGGATCATGATCGCGAAGATGGGACAGGACGGGCATGACCGCGGCGCCAAGGTTATTGCGACAGCGTTCGCCGACATGGGGTACGACGTGGATATCGGTCCGCTGTTCCAAACCCCGGAGGAAGCGGCGCAGGACGCGGTGGACAACGACGTTCACATCGTCGGCATGAGTTCGTTGGCCGCCGGTCATAAAACACTGATGCCGCAATTGATCGAAGAACTAAAAAAACGCGGTCGCGAAGACATCATGGTCGTGATCGGCGGCGTCATCCCGGCCCAGGANNTGGACATGACCGCGGCGCCAAGGTAGTCGCTACGGCCTACGCCGACCTCGGCTTCGACATCGACGTCGGCCCGCTCTTCCAGACCCCGGAAGAAGCCGCCCGCCAGGCGATCGAGAACGACGTCCACGCCATCGGCTGTTCTTCGCTGGCCGCCGGCCACAAGACCCTGGTGCCTCAGTTGATCAAGGCCCTGAAGGATCAAGGCGCCAACGACATCATCGTCTTCGCCGGCGGCGTCATCCCGGCCCAGGACTACGGATTCCTCAAGGAACACGGTGCGGCGGCGATTTTCGGACCTGGCACGATTATTCCGGTTTGCGCCAAAAAAGTCCTGGAAGAACTCAACAAGCGGCTCATGGACTAACGAGATGACAGATACTTACAAGCCGGAATGGGTGCCGAAAAATGACGACGATAAATTTGCTTGCCGGGTAATGTACGGCGTCAAAGGCGGCCATGATGGAATGCCCAACAGCCAGACCGAGTCGCTCCCTCAAACGGCCCCGATGGTCAAGAGACGCAAACTGACTGTGGATGATTACATTGAAGGCGTGCTCGGCGGGGATCGGATGATTCTGTCCCGGGCGATCACGTTGGTGGAAAGCAATGCGGCGGCTCACTTTGAGCTGGGCCAGCAGGTCATCCAAAAGCTGTTGCCCTATACCGGTAAATCGACTCGGGTTGGCATTACAGGGTTTCCTGGCGCAGGGAAAAGTACGTTCATCGAAGCTCTGGGAACCTATTTATGTCAAAATGGCCACAAAGTTGCTGTGCTGGCGGTTGATCCGTCCAGCACAGTAACCAAGGGCAGCATTCTGGGCGACAAAACCCGTATGGAACAATTGTCTCGGGAAAAGTCCGCCTTTATTCGGCCGTCGCCATCCGGCGGCACGCTGGGCGGGTTAACGCGCAAGAGCCGGGAGACATTGCTTTTGTGCGAAGCCGCCGGTTACGACACGATTTTGGTCGAAACGGTCGGCGTCGGTCAAAGCGAAACCACAGTTCGCTCTATGGTCGATTTCTTTCTGTTGGTGGTCATTACCGGCGCCGGCGATGAATTGCAGGGGATGAAGAAGGGCGTCATGGAGTTGGCCGATGCCATCTTGGTGAACAAAGCCGATGGCGACAACCGTCGCCGAGCCCAGGTCACCCGCGCTGAATACGAGCGGATTCTGCAATTTTTGCGGCCGGCGACGGAACAATGGGAAACAAAGGCCTATACCTGTTCCGCACNNTCAAAGCTCAGGGCGATGCCAACGGCGTATTGGCGGAACGGCGCAAACAACAGACCTTGTCGTGGGTTTACGCAATGGTGGAGGAACATCTCCACAATCTTTTCTACCGGGCGCCGGAAATTATTGCCTGCCGGAATGGACTGGAAGATGATGTAATCGGCGGGAAGATTTCTGCTACCATGGCCGTGCAAAAATTTGTGGCGGAATTCGCCAAGGCGCGCGCTCACGGTAAAGCGGCGGAACTATCGCCGTTTGAGATCCAATAGGCGAGGAGGGTTGACCATGCCGGAAAGCGGGGCATTGAAAGGCTTCATTGAGTTGATCGAAAAGCGCTATGATTTAAAGGTCGTCGATTCGCAATACGTTCTGGTTGATGAAAAGTTTGATATCTATAATCTCATGCTGGAAGTCAAACTGAACAGTGAAATGGCGACAAGGTTTTACGAAAAATATCAGGGAAAAACCAGTGCAATGCACGTTGTCTGGAGTTACTTTCAGGATAAAATCCGATTCCATGCCGAAAAAGGGAACAACATCCTGTTGCTGCTGGATACGGTAAAATAACGGCAGACTGTCTGGTTTGCCGGCATAGGAGTTCCGAAAGGACGCGAAGTTGATTTCGCGTCCTTTCCCCTTCCGCTTGGCTGCATCGGTGTTTCCTTGACCTGACCGGAGAATCAAGGTACAATACTTTTATATAGTAAATTTGCAGCGAATCAAATATTGTTGGAACAGGTGCCCTTAGGGGCTTAATAGGGAAGTCCGGTGTGAAACCGGCACGGTCCCGCCACTGTAACGGGGAACGAACCCATGGTATGCCACTGGGACGAAGGTCTTGGGAAGGAATGGGCGAGTGATGATCCGGAGTCAGGAGAACTGCCTGTTTGAAAGTCACCGTTAGTACCTGCGAGCGATGGGGAGGAGGCTGTCTGGATTTTTTCCATGCGAATTTATCGAGACATCACCAATCTTCCAGCCGAGGGCCGGAAGATTTTTTTATGGCCGGCGACGGGCATATGGAGCCGGCGGCATGAGTGAAACACGAAGCAGACAGCTTCCGCCGATCCGGATGCTGATTCTCGGCCTGACCGGGCGCTGCAATTTTGCCTGTGTCTATTGTTATGCGCACGAGCAGCCGCAAGAAACCATGGACTTCGAGACGGCGCGGCGGGCGGTCGATCTGGCGGCGGCGGGAGGACAGCCGTTCGTGTTGCAATTCAGCGGCGGCGAACCGCTCTTGGCCTTCGACCGGTTGACGGAAATCGTGGCCTATGTGAAACAGCGGAAGCTGCCGGCCATCTTGCAGATTCAGACGAACGCCTCGTTGCTGGACCGTTCGAAGGTGCAGTTTTTGCGCGATCAGCAAATCGGCGTCGGGATCAGCCTGGATGGGCGGCCGCCGGAAAACGATGCCCAACGTAAGTTGCCGGACGGTGACGGGACTAGCCGGCTGATTCTGG
>DCTI01000171.1:8502-8941 GCA_002329525.1 Negativicutes bacterium UBA1444 | reverse complement strand
CGTTATATGCTGTATTATCTGTTCGCGGCGCTGGCCGTGGTCACCAAAGGCCCGATTGGCTTATTTTTCGCCGGCGGGATTGTTTTTTTCTATCTGCTGGTGATGAATCGCTGGCAGGAACTGCGGCGCATGTCCATCCCGGCGGGAATCGGCCTGTTCTTGCTGGTGGCGTCGCCCTGGTACCTTTATATGATCAAGGTCCACGGGTCGGCGTTCGTCGACACGTTTCTCGGTTTCCACAACGTGACCCGGTTCACGACGCCCGAGCATGCCGGCGCCCACTGGTACTACTACTTTCCGGTGCTGATCATCGGCTTCTTCCCTTGGACGCCGATCCTGCTGCAGTCGCTGTGGGCGGCGCTGACGACGAACCGCAAGGATCGGCCGGCGCTGATCTTCTTTCTGGTCTGGGCGGCGATGGTGTTTCTGTTTTTCTCCG
>DCTI01000171.1:0-8496 GCA_002329525.1 Negativicutes bacterium UBA1444 | reverse complement strand
GTCTCCGCCACGAAACTGGTCTCCTACATTCTGCCCATGTATCCGGCGCTCGCCGTCATCGTCGGCTGGTATCTGGACCAGTCGCTGGAATACGGCCGGGACAAGCCTCGGTTCAGCTGGATTGCCGGATTGGCCATACAGGGGATTTTGTTGATCGGCGGATTGTTCAAGGCGCTTGACACGATGCCGCATCTGGAGGCTGGCGTTCTCGGGTTTTCCGGCGTCATCCTGGTCATGACCGCCGCTTCGGTTCTGCTGATCTGGCGTCGGAACATCACCGCGGCCGTGGGCGTCCACGTCGCGGCCATGATGCTGTTTGCCGTCGTCGCAACGTCCCTGGTCATGCCGGCACTGGTTCCCTCGCTGTCGAGCCGGGGCATCGCTGCCGAGTTCCAGAAGCACTACGATGGAACATCCACGCTACACGTGCAGAAGTTTTTGCAGCCCGGTATGGCGTTTTATGCCGGCGTATTCGGCCCGGAATTCAAAAACGACAACCATCTGGCCGCTTTATTGGCCCGGGGCGAGACCGGCTATGTGGTGGCCCAGCGCAAAATGGCCGAAAAAATACCGCTCACAGAGCGGCAAAAGTTGATTGAATTGACTTCGGTCGACGACAAGGTGATTTATCGGATCCGGCAATAGCCCGGCCCGGTCAGGATAGCAGCGTCTCCGGGTCGGTTTCCGGCTCCTTCGTTGACGGCGTTGGGTAAAAGAACTGAATGAATTCCGGTTTGAAAGTTTCACGGGACAGGGCTTGTAGCAAGGAATCCGTGACGGCGGATTCGAACCGGACCAGTTCGTTCAGGTCGATGGAGGCGTCCTCGACAATGACGATCAGGTAGGGACGGGCCTCTGGGGCATCGGCGGGAACTTCGTCCCGGTCCAGAGGCAGTCCGGGAATGATCCGGACGGTGGCGATGTATTCACCCGCCGCGCCGCTGATCACGCCGCGATAAATATTGAACCACAATGTTTTGGCGACTTTGAGCGTATAGGTGCCGGCTTCTGTTTCAAACGTGACATGACCTCTTTCTGTTGAGATTACTTCGATATTATAGCATGATAATGGTCTGAATGGAGAGAATATAACGCATTTGTAGCCAGCGCGCGAATATGTTTTTTCCCGATAGACATTGCATGGCCGGATAGTTTGTCTTCGGCATTGTATAAAGCGCAAATATTAAAAAATTTGCAAAGCATGAAGGAATTTGGGAACCGTTTATGGAAATAATCCTAAATGTGAAAAGACAGGTGCCTCTAAATAAAGAAGAGGTCGTGCCACAAACACACAGTTCTGTTAAATTTGGATAGCCGTCCGTGGCGAGGTGACAGGTATCGACCAGGGTTGTTTGCGCACCATTGCCCGGGCATCGATGTTGTGGACTGGTTTTGTGTCCGCAAATTGATTGGATTGGCAATCCGTTCAGACAAGGGGGGATGAATGCTTCGAGGGGCTGGGTTAAGACCAGTCGGGCTTTCGGTTGACATTCAAAAAGGTTCAAAGGACGCAATGCGAGAGGGAAACAATGGTGTTAAGGTTTCCGGTTGTCGGATTTAATGGGACTGCGGTGGTAAATTCGACGATTCTCAGAGTTGTGGTTCTTTGTGTTTTGGTGCTCAACCATTGGCTTATGATAGGCTGGCGAACTGTGACAGTTTCATTTAGCGGAAAGGAGTTCAAACTATGAAAAAACACGTTGTCTTTATTTCTCTGTTCCTGGTTCTAATCATGATGGCGACCATGCTGGGAGGCTGCGGCGGTTCAAGCAAGAAACCCGACGCCGGCGCAAAATCTGCGGCAACCGCGAAGAACCCGCCCAAAATTGCAGAACCCACCAAGACTGTCGACCCCAAAGCCAACCTCAATGCCGATATTACGATTGTACAGCAGTTGGATATGGTGTCTTTTGACCCGATCGCCACTTCCGACCTTTCCAACCGTTATATTATTACCAACATTTACAGCTATCTGTTTGCCCAGGATCGGTATCTCAACAGTACGCCGGAATTGGCCAAAAGCTATAAACGGCTGAACGACAGCACCTGGCAGTTTGAGATTCACAAAGGCGTCAAAACTCATGACGGGAAAGAACTTACGGCGGATGACGTAGTATATTCCCTGCAGAGAACCCAAAAGGGCACCGCGATCGGCGCTCTGTTCAAACCGGTGGACAAAATTTCCAAGGTTGACGATTACACAATTCAGATTACCACCTTTGGTCCATACCCGGCCTTGCCGACAGCTTTGACCCATGTCTCTTGCGGTATTGTTCCGAAGCATTATCTGGAAAAGGCGGAGGCTTCGAAGGACTGGAGCAATCCGATCGGAACCGGGCGCTACAAATTCAAGAGCCGGATCATCGGCGACAGCGTAGTCATGGAGCGGTTTGACGGATACTTCAATAAAGATGACAAAGCGCTCAACAAGTCCCTGACCTTCAAAATCATTCCCGAAGGCAGCGGCAGAACCATTGCCGTAGAAACGAAAAAAGCCGACCTCAATGTCGTGTTTGACACGGTCGACTATGATCGGGTCGTGGGCAACGCGAACTTGCAGCTTTGGCAACATCCGTCCCAATTGGTCTGGCATCTGGGCTATGACAACACCAATCCGAATTTCAAAAACAAGCTGGTTCGCCAGGCCATCAACTTTGCCGTCGACCGCAAGGCTCTCATGGAAGTCGGCCACAACGGTCATGGCACGGTAGTCTTCAACAACGCCACCTTTGCGCCGACTTGTTTGGGCGCAGTCAACAATCCCGGCAACAAGTACAGTTACGATCCTGAGAAGGCCAAAGCCCTCATGAAGCAAGCCGGCGTCTCCGGCTTCGACACCGAAATCATCGTCTTCCGTGACGAGGCGGAACGGATGGCGGTCCTGGTACAGTCCTACCTGAAAGTCATCGGAATCAATGCGACGGTAAAACGGATTGAGAACGCCGTGTTTGCCCAAACCATTCAGGCTCACAAAGCGCCGATGTTCATTACCAGCTGGGGTTGTTACTGGGATCCGGACATGTTCCTGGCCCGCCGTTTCACCAAAGCCGGTATTGGCGGCGTAAACCGCGTCTGGTATCAGAATCCTGAACTGGATGTCATGATTGACAAAGCGCGCACCATCTCCTTTGACGACAAGCCGCGCGCCGAAGTGTATGGACAGATTCAGAATTTCCTGGCTGAAGAAGCTCCGGAAGCCGACCTTTATGTAAACAACATGTATGCACTGGCCAACAAAGATCTGAAAGGCGTGGAAATCAACGTCGAAATGCCTCACAACTACTACAAACTGCATTATTAAGAAATGAGAGTTTTGTAGCCGAGGCGCAGCAGACCTCCGACATGTTCCCCAACTCAAGTTGGGGAACATGTCGATTATAGGAGTGAATTTTATGTTCAAATTTGTTGTCAAGCGGTTGTTTGCCATGATCCCCATTATCCTGGCAGTAACCTTTGTTGTTTTTACCATCATGTACTTTACCCCGGGTGATCCCACCAACGTCATCCTGGGCAACGAGTGGTCGGAAACGGCAAGCGCACAGCTAAAGGCGGAACTGGGGCTGGATCAATCCTTCATCATGCAGTTCTTCCACTATGTAAAAAATCTGGTTCAGGGTAATTTTGGCATGTCCTACATTACCCGGGCTCCGGTTGGCGACCAACTGTTGGCCCGCTTCCCCAACACACTGATAGTTGTGGCCGGCGCAATGGTGTTTTGTGTCGGTGTGGGCGTACCGATCGGGATTTATTCCGGCGTCAAGCCCTATTCCCTGTTCTCCAATGTCACCATGGTGGCAGGACTGCTTGGCGTGTCGTTGCCGATTTTTTGGCTGGGCCTTTTGCTTATTCTGCTTTTTTCCGTGCAGCTCGGCTGGCTGCCCTCGAGCGGTTTGGATAGCTTTGCCAGTCTTATCTTGCCTTCACTCGCTCTGGGATCCAACTATATGGCCAACGTCATGAGAACCACCCGTTCTTCGATGCTTGAAGTCATTCGTCAGGATTACATCCGTACCGCCAAGGCCAAAGGCGTAAATGAACGCAATGTAGTTCTTAAACATGCACTCCAGAATGCGATGATGCCTACCATCACCGTTATCGGTATGAATATCGGCGCTTTACTGGGCGGCGTTGTCTTGACTGAAACGGTGTTTTCCATTCCCGGTACGGGCCGGTTGCTCGTGGAATCAATTAATAAGAGAGATACGCCCACGGTTCTTGGTTGCTTGGTCATTATGGCGGTTTGTGTGGCAATCTCGAATTTGGTTGTCGACATCATTTATGCTTACATTGATCCGAGAATTAAGGCGCAGTACGGTGGGGGGAAGGGCTAATAATGGACGAAACGGTAAAAAAATATACAACACGAAAAGAATTTTTCAAGCAATATAAGAAAAAAAGTCGTCTCCAGGAGACTTGGAATAGATTTTTGCGAAACAAAACGGCGGTTTTGGGATTGTTTATTTTCGTTTTTATTATGGTCGTCGCGGCTGCCGCGCCGTTAATTGCCAATTATGATGACGAAGCGATAAAAATAAACGTTCCAGCTCGGTTGAAGGGTCCAAGCGCCGAGCATATTTTCGACACGGATGAAATGGGGCGGGACATTTTGGCCCGCATCGTGCATGGCGCCCAGATTTCTCTCGTGGTTGGCTTTTCCGCCGTGGCATTGGCATTATTTATTGGCGGCGCCTTCGGCGCCATTGCCGGATATTACGGTGGAAAAACCGATGAGATTATCATGCGGTGCATGGACGTGTTTTTGTGTCTGCCGGATGTGCTGCTGGCGCTGGCGATTGTGGCCGCCTTCGGCACCAACCTGGTGAATATGACGGTTGCCATCGGGCTTTCCTTTACGCCGAAGTTTTCCCGGGTAGTGCGCTCGGCGGTCATGACCGTGCGCGGCATTGAATACGTGGAAGCGGCGCGCGCCATTGGTTCAACCAATGCGCATATCATCACCAACCACGTATTGATCAACTGCTTCGGTCCGATTGTCGTGCAGGTGACCCTCTATGTCGCCAGTGCGATCCTGACCATTTCCGCATTGAGCTTTATCGGCCTCGGCATTCAGGCCCCGATTCCTGAGTGGGGCAATATGCTGGCATCCGGCCGTGCTTATATGCGTGACCACGCCTATATTGTTGTGGCGCCGGGCCTGGCGATATTCGTGACCATCCTTTCGCTCAACCTTTTGGGCGACGGGTTGCGCGATGCGCTGGATCCCAGGTTGAAATAGTAGGTGAAGAAAGATGGATATTAAAAAAGTTAACGAACAAGAAAACACGCTGGAGATCAAAAATCTCGTGATTCACTATATTAGTGATGATGAAGTCGTCAAGGCGGTCAATGGCGTCAATATTACCATTAAAGCCGGCAAGACATTAGGTCTGGTCGGCGAGACCGGCGCTGGGAAAACCACGACTGCACTGTCGATTCTGAATTTGGTTCCGGAACCTCAGGGAAAAATTCTTTCCGGTGAGGTATTGCTGGAAGGTCGGAGCGTTTTTTCAATGAACCCTCTGGAGTTGGAGGAAGTTCGCGGCGATAAAGTGGCGATGATTTTTCAGGATCCGATGACTTCGCTGAATCCGGTGCATACGGTCGGCGCCCAGATCGCCGAAAGCATTGCGATTCACCGCAAGGTTAGCAAACAGGAAGCGCTGAAACAGGCGAAGGAAATGCTGGAATTGGTCGGGATTCCCGGTGAACGCGCCAATGAGTATCCCTACCAATTCTCCGGCGGCATGAAGCAGCGGGTGGTTATTGCCATTGCCCTGGCTTGCAGCCCGGATCTGCTCATTGCCGATGAACCCACTACCGCCCTGGACGTGACGATTCAGGCGCAAGTGCTCAAACTGATCAACGAACTGCGACAAAAATATCATATGTCGATGCTCATGATCACCCACGATCTCGGAATTGTCGCCGAAGTTTGCGATGAGGTTTCCATCGCGTATGCCGGTCGGATTATCGAGCACGGCAATTTGGAAGATATCTTTGACCATATGCGGCATCCCTATACCAAGGGTTTGTTTGACGCCCTGCCGGATATTGAGGCCAGGCGTTCCGAACTCAAACCCATCAAAGGGTTGATGCCCGATCCCACAAACCTGCCAACGGGGTGTCCGTTCCATCCCCGTTGTGATTATGCAATGGAGATTTGCTCCCAGTCCTTGCCCCAGACAAAATGGATCAGCGAAACCCATTGCGTCGAATGCCATCTGTACAACGACACAAATGAGAGCAGGCTTTAAGGAGGCTTTACGTTGAGTAATATATTACTGGAGGTCAAGGATCTCAAAAAATATTATAAAGTTCCCAAAGGCATGCTCCATGCGGTCGATGGCGTGAGTTTTACCCTGGAAAAAGGCAAAACCTTGGGCGTCGTGGGGGAATCCGGCTGCGGCAAAACGACGATTGGCCGCACCATTCTGCGGCTGGTGGAGCCGACAAGCGGCAGCGTTATTTTTGACGGCGTCGACATTCCAAAACTCAGCACGCAGGAAATGCGGCATATGCGAAGAAATATGCAGCTGATTTTTCAGGACCCGTTTTCTTCGCTGAATCCCCGCAAAACCATTACCCAAACGATCGAGGAACCCATCATTCTGGCGAATATGATTCCTGATCCGGACAAACGGTTCCTGCGCGTCATGGAGTTGATGGAAACCGTTGGTTTGGCGGAACGCCTGGTCAATACCTACCCGCATGAACTGGATGGCGGCCGCCGGCAACGTATTGGGATTGCCCGGGCCCTGGCCATGAATNNCAGGCGCAGATTCTAAACCTGATGAAAAAAATTCAGCGCGATATGGGTCTGACCTACATCTTCATCACTCATAACCTTTCCGTGGTCAACCATTTCTCGGATGATATCGCGGTGATGTATCTGGGCCGCCTGATTGAAAAAGCGCCATCGGAGACACTTTTTGAAAAACCGTTGCATCCCTATACCCAGGCACTGCTTTCCGCGATTCCGGTGCCGCGGATTCATAATCGGCCGGAAAGGCTTCTGCTGCGCGGCGAAATCACATCGCCGATCAATCCGGAACCGGTTTGTCGCTTTGCCAACCGCTGCAACTGCGCGATGCCGATTTGTTCGAAGGAAGAACCGGGTTTGATCGAAGTCGAGCCGAATCACTTTGTTGCCTGCNNCCTGGTGGGGCGTGGCTGATCGAGTTGAGCCAGCAAAATCCGATAAACGGCTGGAGTCGGTGCAACCCGAAAGAATAGGCGCTGCTTTGCTGTATTACGAATACATTGTGTTACGGGGAATATATTATGAATAGTACTAAAATCGATTTTCTTTATCTGAATGAAGCGGAAATGGTTCAAGCCGGGGTCACTGACATGCACCGCTGCATTGAGGTCATGACNNAAGTATTTGACCTCATGGGCAAAGGCGACTATGTGATGGGCGGCAAGAACCACAACTCTCACGGGGTTATGATTTCGTTCCCCAACGAGCCGGAATTTCCGAACATGCCGAAAAATGGCCCTGATCGTCGCTTTATGGCCATGGTTGCCTATTTGGGCGGCCGTTTCAACGTCGCCGGCGAAAAATGGTATGGTTCCAACCGGGATAATTTGGCGAAGGGCTTGCCCCGATCCATCCTGATGACCGCACTGAACGATGCCGATACCGGGGCGCCGTTGGCGTTCATGTCCGCCAATCTGATTAGCGCCGTCCGTACGGGAGCGATTCCCGGGGTGGGAGCAAAATATCTGGCGCGTCCCGATTCCCGGATTTGCGCCCTAATCGGCGCCGGCGTCATCAGCCGGACGTCATTCGTGGCACTGGCCGACGTTTGCAAGAAACTGGATACGGTAAAGATCTATGACCTGTTCCCGGCCGCATCGGAAAAACTGGCAGCCTATATTAAGGATAATTGCCCGCAGATTCAACAGGTGGAGATCGTTGACAGCATCGAGGCTGCGGTGCGGGAGGCCGACGTTGTAAACGTGGCGACATCCGGCGAAAACTATCCGTACATTAAAGAAGAGTGGCTGAAACCCGGCGTATTTGTGTCGTTGCCCGCCAGCATCCGAATGGATCAGGACTTTGTGCTGAACCGCGCAACGTTGGTCATCGACAACTGGAAAATGTACGAAGCGTGGGCGGAAGAACTGGCCTATCCCTTCAGTCCGATCATGGGCCTGATGGGAACCTACTATCTGGACTGGATTCACGATGGACAGATGGACCCCGCAATCATCACTAACCTGGGGGACATAGTCTCCGGCAAGCAGGCGGGCCGCCAGAACGATGAGGAAAAGATTATCTTTGGTATGGGCGGGNNAGGCTGCCGCGATGGGACTTGGCACCAAGCTGAATGTTTGGGATACCCCCTATCTATATTGAATGATCCGCACGAACAGACACTGGTTTGATTAACAGGGCGATTTGAGGAAAACGGGAAGCTTTGAACAGCTTTGTTTTCCTAATTTTTTGGAGTAACCCATAAGGAAGGGGGAGGGGAGACCTTGGCAGTAATC
>DCTI01000244.1:3940-9811 GCA_002329525.1 Negativicutes bacterium UBA1444 | reverse complement strand
GGAATATGACCAGTTTCTGCACCATGCCCTAGACACCCGGCCGCAGATCATTATCGACGATGGCGGCGACCTGGTTTCCCTGCTGCACGGGGAACGCGCCGACCTGGCGGCCCAGGTGATGGGCGGCTCCGAAGAAACAACGACCGGTGTATTGCGGCTGCGGGCGCTGGCCGCGCAGGGACGGCTGAAATTTCCGATGATTTCGGTGAACGACGCCGATTGCAAACACTTGTTCGACAACCGGTATGGGACCGGGCAGTCGGTTTGGGACGGCATCATGCGAACGACCAACCTGTCGATTGCCGGCAAAACTGTCGTGGTCGCCGGCTATGGCTGGTGCGGCAAAGGGGTCGCCATGCGGGCCAGGGGATTGGGCGCCCACGTGATTGTTACGGAAATCAATCCAATCAAAGCCGCGGAAGCGGTATTCGACGGCTATCAGGTCTTGCCGATGCTCCAGGCGGCTGAGGCGGGGGATGTCTTTGTCACGGTCACCGGCTGCAACGACGTCATCCGCAGGGAACATCTCGAACGTATGAAGCCGGGCGCCATGCTGGCGAACGCTGGGCATTTCGACGTGGAAATCAACAAGAATGATTTGTCGGCCTTGGCCAAATCGACCCGAACGGTTCGCAAGAACATCGAGGAATTTGAACTGGCGGATGGCCGGAAACTATATCTGCTGGCAGAAGGCCGTCTGGTCAATCTGGCGGCCGGCGACGGCCACCCGACGGAAATCATGGACCTTTCGTTTGCGATGCAGGCCCTGGCCGCTTTGCACATCCTGAAAAACCACCAATCGATGAGCAATGATGTTCATAATTTGCCGCCTGAACTGGATTGGCGGGTGGCGCATCTGAAGCTTGCCGCCATGGGTGTGCGGATCGATGCGCTGACCAGTTGCCAGACCGACTATCTGCATCAGGCGTAGCAGCATGAATGATGTGACGCAACTCAGGCAGGCGGTTGTTGAAGCCGGCCGTCAAATGTTCGAACGGGGACTGGTCGCCGGAACCTGGGGCAACATCAGCATTCGCAGCGACAGTGGCGATCAGATCGCCGTTACTCCTTCCGGCCGTCCCTATACGGAATTGCAGCCGGCGGATATCGTTCTCGTTTCACCTGACGGACACCTTCTGGCCGGTCAGCGACCGTCCTCCGAACTGCCTTTGCATTTGGCGATTTATGCCGCTCGTCCCGATGTGTTCGCCGTAGTTCACACCCACAGCATTTATGCAACGGCCTGCGCCGTGGCGCGGGAAACGATACCGCCCTGTCTGGAAGAAATGGTCCAGGCGGTCGGCGGCGGAGTGGAAGTCGCCGAATATGCCTTGCCGGGAACGGCGGAACTGGCCCGAAACGCGGTTCAGGCTCTGGCCGACAGAACCGCGGTGCTGCTGGCGAACCATGGAGCAGTCGCCTGCGGTCCCAATTTGTCGGAAACCCTGCTGATCGCTGAATTGGTGGAGAAGGCGGCACAGATACACGCCATTGCCGCCCAGTTTGGCGGCGCCCGACGGCTGGGTGAAGAGGACATTCGTCTGATGCGCCAGTTTTATGTGGAAAGTTATCGCCAGCTGAAGCGGAAAGGATGATTGTATGGGAAAATTGTTGCTGCGGGCCGGTCGTTATCTGAATCCGGCAGGAGAAATCATTGCGGGGGATATCGGCATCGAAAACGGCCGGATCCTGTTTTGCGGCGTCACACCGGCAAACTGGACCGCCGATGAAACTGTCGATTGCCGGGAAAAACTGATAACCCCAGGCCTGGTGAACGCCCATACCCATATTNNGCGCTGATGGATTGGCTGCAAAAGAAAATCTGGCCGGCGGAGGCAAACCTGACGGCTGAGGATGTCTATTGGGGATCGCAGTTGGCCATCGCCGAGATGTTGGCAAGCGGTACGACCGCTTTCGCCGATATGTACTTTTTTATGGACCAGGTCGCGCAGGCTTGCGTCGAGACCGGTATGCGGGCGTCGCTTTCCCGTGGACTCATCGCGGTCGACGGTCCCGGTCAGGAGGAGCGGTTTGCGGAAAACGAACAACTGTTCAAAGATTTCCATGGCGCTGCCGACGGGCGTATTACCGTGATGCTGGGACCGCATGCTCCCTATACCTGCCCGCCGCGCTGCATGGAAAAAGTTGTCGCCATTGCCCACCGGATTGGCGCGGAAATTCATGTGCATTTGTCGGAAACCAAAGATGAAGTGGAAAAGTGTCAGCGAATTTACGGCAAATCACCGGTTGCGCTGCTCGATGACCTGGGCGTCTTTGATTGCGGCACTTTGGCCGCCCATTGCGTCTGGGTATCCGAACAGGATATCCGGATACTGGCCGAGAAAAAAGTCCGGGTTGTGCACAATCCTTCCAGCAACCTGAAACTGGCCAGCGGTGCGGCTCCGGTGTCAGCGATGCTGGAAGCCGGCGTTACGGTCGCGTTGGGAACGGACGGCGCTACCAGCAATAACAAGCTGGACATGCTGGAAGAAATTCGTTTGGCCTCTTTCCTGCAAAAACTGGATCGCATGGACCCAACGGCGCTGCCATCCCGGCAGGTGTTACAGATGGCCCATCAGGGCGGGGCGGCGGCCATTGGCCAAGGCGCCGTTTTGGGTCGTATTGAGTCCGGCTACAAAGCCGACCTGACGATCTATAACACAACAGCGCCACATTGGTGCCCGCAACATGATTTGGCGTCCATCCTTACCTACGCCGCGGCTTCGGCCGATGTCAGCCATACCCTGGTAGACGGACGGGTTCTTTATCGCAACGGCGAATTCACAACGATCGACATTGCCAAGGTTAAAGCCGAAACCGGCGCTCGCGGGTTACGGCTGGTGAAATAAAGGAGGAATACGAAATTGTACAAAATTCTCAGTGCGGAAGAGTTGTCCGCCGGCGTGAAGTCCTTTATTGTGGAAGCGCCGATGGTAGCTCGCAAATGTCAGGCCGGGCAATTCATCATTCTGCGGATCGATGAAGACGGCGAGCGGATCCCCTTAACCATTGCCGACTATGATCGGGAACAGGGCACCATTCATCTGATTTTCCAGGAAGTGGGCAACACCACCCGGCAGCTCGGCACCTTGAAAGCCGGCGATGCTTTGCTGGACGTCGCCGGACCCCTCGGCAAAGCCACCGAAATCGAAAACTTCGGCACAGTGGTCTGCATCGGCGGCGGCATCGGTGTTGCGCCGGTCTATCCCATTGCCCGCGCTTATAAAAAAGCCGGCAACCGGGTCGTATCGATCATCGGCGCCCGCAACGCGGACCTGCTGATCATGGAAAAAGAAATGCGTTCCGTCAGCGATGTCCTGCATATTACGACTGATGACGGGTCCGCCGGACGCAAGGGTCTGGTCGTTGATCCCCTAAAAGATATGATTGCCGCCGGTGAAAAAATCGACCGGGTCATGGCTATCGGACCGATGATCATGATGCGGGGCGTTGCCGAGGTAACCCGTCCGTATAAAATCCCGACACTAGTCAGCCTCAACCCGATCATGGTCGACGGAACCGGCATGTGCGGCGGCTGCCGGGTCACCGTGGGCGGCAAGACCAAGNNCGTGGACGGACCGGAATTCGACGGTCATGCCGTGGACTTCAACGGACTGATGTCCAGGGCCCGGATGTATCAGACCCAGGAACGGCAATGCAAGGGGGATGGATCATGTCACAACAAGTAAAACATAAAATGCCGGAGCAGGAAGCCAGTGTTCGCCGGCATAATTTCAACGAAGTGGCTCTGGGGTACGACGAGGAGACCGCCAAGGCGGAGGCGGCCCGGTGCCTGCAATGCAAAAACTCGCCTTGCCGTAATGGCTGCCCGGTGGGAATCGATATTCCCGCATTCATAAACAAAGTAAAAGAGGGCGATTTCGTCGCCGCCAATCGGATCATCCGTCAATATAACAACCTGCCGGCGGTCTGCGGCCGTGTCTGTCCGCAGGAAAATCAATGCGAAAAGCTCTGCATTCGCGGCATCAAGGGTGAGCCGGTCGGTATCGGCCGCCTGGAACGGTTTGTCGCCGACTTTTCTTTGGGCGGAACCTGCCCGTTGCCCGATCTGCCGCCCGCCGAAAAAATCGGCAAAGTCGCCATCATCGGCGGTGGCCCGGCCAGTCTGACGGCTGCCGGCGATCTGGTCCGACTCGGCTATCAGGTGACGTTGTTCGAAGCCCTGCATACTCCCGGCGGCGTCTTGATGTATGGAATTCCCGAATTCCGTCTGCCCAAGGAGATCGTGAAGTGTGAAATCGAAACATTGAAATATCTGGGCGTGGAAATTGTGGTCAACGCCGTGATCGGCAAGACCTTCACGGTAGATGAACTGCTGAACGAAGAAAAATACGACGCGGTCTTCATCGGTACCGGCGCCGGCCTGCCGCATTTCATGAAAATGCCGGGCGAAAATCTGAACGGCGTATATTCCGCCAACGAGTTTTTGACCCGCGTCAATCTGATGAAGGCCTATAAGTTCCCGGATACGGCGACTCCCGTACGGGTCGGCCGCAATGTCGCCGTCGTCGGCGGCGGCAACGTTGCCATGGACTCGGCGCGCACAGCCCTGCGTCTGGGCGCGGAAAACGTCTATATCGTTTATCGTCGCTCCAAGGATGAAATGCCGGCCAGGGCCGAGGAAGTGGAACATGCGCACGAAGAGGGCGTCGACTTCAACTTGTTGACCAATCCGGTTCAGGTGATTGGCGACGAGGCCGGCTGGGTCAAGGGATTGGAGTGCGTCCGCATGGAATTGGGCGAACCGGATGCTTCGGGCCGTCGTCGTCCGGTCGAAAAAGCGGGTTCCAACTTCGTTTTGGATGTCGACACTGTGGTCATCGCCATCGGCCAGGGTCCGAACCCGCTGATCCAGAATACGACTCCCGGAATGCAAACCAACAAACACGGCAACATCATAGCGGATGACGATGGCCGGACCACCAAGGAAGGCGTTTTTGCCGGCGGCGATATCGTGACCGGCGCCGCTACCGTCATTTTAGCCATGGGCGCCGGGAAAAAAGCGGCCGCCTCCATTCATGAATATGTGCAGAAAAAGAAGCAATCCGCCCAATAATTAACCTGATATCCAGCGTCGACTATCCTGGCATCCTTGCAGGGACGCCAGGATAGTTTTTTGTGCGGATTTTGTTTGGCAACGGCAAAAGCCGAGAAAAATCCGTTTGCAAAACAAGGATTTTTTCTCTGCATCGAGAAAATATAAATAAAGTAATCCATCACCAATGGGCATGGACAGATAGGAGAGAATGCGATGTTTCAACAGGCTGATCGCCTCAAGGGGCTTTCTTCCGCTATTTTCACTCAGGTTGACACGATGCGGAGACAAGCCATCGCCGAAGGAAAGGACGTCATCACCCTCAGTCTTGGCAGTCCCGACCTCGCCCCGGCGCCGCATATTGTGGCTGCGATGAAAGAAGCCATGGATAACGATGCCAGCTACGGTTACACCTTGTCCAAGGGCACCCCGGAATTTTTACAGGCAGTGGCCAACTGGTACCAACGAAAATTTGCCGTCACCCTGGATCCGGCAACCGAGATTCATTCACTCATGGGTTCACAGGACGGTTTGGCCCATATCGGCTTGTGTCTGGTCAATCCTGGAGATGTCGTGCTGGTTCCGGACCCTGGTTACCCGATATTCTTTGCCGGACCACTGGTTGCCGGCGCGGAAATCGTGACGATGCCATTAAAACCCGAAAATGCTTACCTGCCGGATTTGGATGCGATCGACCCCGCAGTCCTGCGGCGCACCAAAATCATGATCCTGAATTATCCGAACAATCCGCTGGCGGCTACGGCTCCCCGCGAGTTTTTCGTCAAAGTGGTGGCGCTCGCCAAACAATACGATTT
>DCTI01000244.1:0-3935 GCA_002329525.1 Negativicutes bacterium UBA1444 | reverse complement strand
TATCGCCCCGACAGCTTTCTGTCGATCCCCGGGGCCAAAGACGTCGCCATCGAATTCCATTCGTTGTCCAAAACTTACAGCATGGCCGGATGCCGGGTGGCCTTTGTGGTCGGCAACGCCGAGGTGATCGCCTTGCTCGGTCGTCTGAAATCCAATTTTGATTATGGGATCTTCTACGCTATCCAGCAGGGCGCCATCGCCGCTTTAAACGGGCCGGACGACTGCATTCGTGAAACAGCCCTGCGCTATCAGCGGCGCCGTGATGTGCTGGTGGATGGATTTGCCCGGTTTGGCTGGAAAGTTGATCGTCCCAAGGCCTCCATGTATATCTGGGCGCCAGTGCCGACCCGGCAGAATTCCTTTGATTTCGTGGCGGATCTGTTGAAGAATACCGGCGTGGCGGTAGTGCCCGGCATCGGCTTTGGCGATTGCGGCGAAGGCTATGTCCGAATCGCCCTGGTACAGTCCGAACAACGCCTCGCCGAATTCGTCGCCAGGGCGGAGAAATGGCTGGCAAAATAAAATCATCGTGCCAAATCTGAAGTGGGGAGGGTTTAAGGTTGCGCGCATTAAATTTTTATTCGTCCACTTATCACAACCAATTGATTTGTCGGCGCAAAACGTGTACCATTCGTATGGGAGACAAGACGGACAAATATGCCGAAGGGGATATTGTCTGGGTGACTGTCGGTAAAAAATTCGCGCAGAAAAAGCGGATCTACACGGCAATGATTGATCGGGTGCTGGTCAAAAACATCTCGGAATTGACCCAGGATGATTTGAAGGGCGAGAACCCCGACATCGATAACGTACGGGACGTGATTGCGTTTTTGGAAGGGATCTATAATAAAAAGATCCTGGAATCCGACACCGTATCCGTAGTATATTTTTCCGAAATCATTGAGTAAGTGCCATAAGAAAAATGGAGGGATCAATAAAGTGACTGAAACAAAAACCACCGAAGCCTGTATTCCCGTCGGCGTATCCGGCCGGCACGTCCATCTGAGCCGTGCCCATCTGGACGCTTTGTTCGGACCTGGCTACGAACTCACCAAAAAGAAGGACCTGTCGCAACCCGGCCAGTTCGCTTCGGAAGAAACAGTGGATATCATGACCACCAAAGGCGCTTTTACCCGGGTCCGGATTCTGGGGCCCGTACGCAAGGAAACCCAAATCGAGCTGGCTTTGACGGATTCCGTCAAGTTGGGGATTACCCCGCCGATCCGCGATTCCGGGAACCTCGACGGTTCGCCGGGAGTGGTGCTGGTAGGTCCGAATGGAACGATAACGCTCGACAAAGGGGCCATCGTGGCTTTGCGGCATATTCATATGACACCGGCCGATGCCGAACGTTTCGGGGTGAAGGACAAGGATATCGTGCAGGTCGAATGCCTTGGCGAACGCGGCATGATCATGGGACAAGTACTGGTCCGTGTCAATGATCAGTATGCTCTCGAAATGCATGTCGATACCGACGAAGGAAACGCCGCCTGCCTGAAAACCGGCGACATGATTCGAATTGTTTAATTAGCGAATAATCTTCGACAATTTTTTGTAAACCATGCAGGATTTTGCAAAGAGGAGTCGAAGATTATTTATGTCAAAAACACAAAACGCTGTTCAGCATTAATGAACATAAGGAGATAAGTGCGCCGCATGATCCATTCCCAACTTTCCGGTGAACCAGTCAGCATCTCGGGAAAAAAGGAGTTTGCCTACACGGTGGCATCCGTCGACCGGGCGATCGAACTGTTATTGTTGCTGGAATCATCCGCCCGCGACTTGGGGGTGACGGAGCTCAGCAAGTTGTTGGGCGTGCAGAAAAGTACCATCCACAATCTCTTGCAGACTCTGTTGGCCCGCGACTTTGTCCGCCAGACGGAAAGCGGCAAATTTACGCTGGGCTTCCGCCTGATGCGCCTAGGGGCGTCGGCCGCGGATCGGTTGGATCTTCGCCGAATTGCCGGCCCCGTGCTCCGGGAGTTGGCCGAAATGACCAATGAGTATGTCTTACTGGCAGTGTTGAGCCGTCAGGAAGTGACGATTATCGACAGTGTCGCCCCGCAGTGCTCGACTTTTATCGTGCCGAGGATTGATTTTGCCCATACATTCCATTGCACGGCGCTCGGCAAAATCTTTCTGGCCTTTGGCGGCGAGCAGATTCGCCAGGTGATCCTGTCCCAGCCCTTAACTCGTTACACCGCGTTTACCTTGAGTACAGCCGAAGAAATTGCTGCGGAAATTGCCCGAATCCGCAGTCAGGGGATTGCCGTTTCCTGCAATGAGACCATTGAAGGGGTGACGTGTATCGGGGCACCCGTATTCAACGCGCATGGCTCCTTGGCGGCCGCCGTGTCCATTTCCAGCGCCAGTGCCCGATTGTCCAACGACAAATATGAAGAGATCACCAACATCCTGAAAAACAAAGCCGCAGAAATTTCCCGGATGATTGGCTATTAGACCGCGGTTTTGCTGACAGGAAGCCCATTCATTTCAAGGAAAAGGAGGCGAAAACCATGCCAAAACCGGTATTCAACGAGGAACGATGCAAGGGCTGCGGGCTTTGTACGGCAGTATGCCCGAAAAAAATCGTCGTTCTGGCAGACCACTTCAACAGTAAGGGATATCATCCTTCCACCTGCATTGATGAATCCCAGTGCATCGGCTGTGCGATGTGCGCCCGTACTTGCCCGGACGTGGTAATCGAAATCTGGAAGTAAGGAGTGAGTGTCTTGGCGGAAAAAATCCTGATGAAGGGAAACGAAGCGATTGGCGAAGCCGCTGTTGTTGCTGGATGTCGCCACTACTTCGGCTATCCGATTACACCTCAGAGCGAATTGATCGAGTATATGGCCAAACGTCTGCCACAGGTTGACGGAGTGTTTCTGCAGGCGGAAAGTGAGATCTCGGCCATCAATATGGTTTATGGCGCGGCTGCCGCCGGCTGCCGGGTGATGACCTCATCCTCCAGCCCCGGAATCAGCCTGAAACAAGAAGGAATATCCTATATCGCCGGTTCCCAGCTGCCCTGTGTCATCGTGAACATGCAGCGTGGCGGCCCTGGTCTGGGCAGCATTCAACCGGGTCAGGCCGATTATTTCCAGGCCACCAAAGGTGGCGGGCACGGCGATTATCGCAATATCGTTTTGGCGCCCAATTCGGTGCAGGAAATGGCGGACATCACGGTGGAAGCCTTCGATCTGGCGGACAAATGGCGCAATGCCGTGATGATTCTCGGCGACGGCGCGCTTGGCCAAATGATGGAGCCGGTCGAGTTCAAGGAAAAAGCTTCGAACTTGCCGGAAAAAACTTGGGCGGCAACCGGGCTTCATGGAAGAAAAAAACACAATGTCATCAATTCCTTGTATCTGCAACCGGATTTGTGTGAAAAACACAATCAGGACTTGCAGGAAAAATTCGCCCGCATTCAAGCTGAGGAAACCCGTTGGGAGTCCCTGCAAACCGAAGATGCCGACATTATCGTCGTCGCCTACGGCATCACCTCCCGAANNGCCAAGGCACGGGCAGCCGGCGTCAAAGTTGGCCTGTTCCGGCCGATCACCCTGTGGCCATTCCCGGAAAAACCCTTGGCTGACCTTGGCAAAACGGCCAAATCCTTTGTAGTCTTCGAAATGAGTGCCGGCCAAATGGTTGAAGACGTAAAGCTGGCGCTGAATGGCGCCTGCCCGGTGTTCTTCCATGGACGCACCGGTGGCATGCTGCCTAATCCCAAGGAACTGTTCGATTACATTATGACCGTTTCGCGCGGCGAAGGAGGGAAGTAAGATGGCGGAAAGAGTATTCGGCCGTCCCGAATCGTTGGCGGATATGCCAACCCACTATTGCCCCGGCTGCCATCATGGCATCGTTCATCGTCTGGTGGCCGAAGCCCTCGATGAGCTCAAGGTAATGGATAAGGCGATAGGGGTGGCGTC
>DCTI01000201.1 GCA_002329525.1 Negativicutes bacterium UBA1444 | reverse complement strand
CCTGAACGGATTGAACGAAGTGCTCGCCGAAGCCCGTCCGGACTTGGTGCTGGTCCATGGCGACACGACGACCACGTTTGTCGGCGCGCTGGCGGCGTTTTACCATCAGATTCCGGTCGGCCATGTCGAGGCGGGCCTGCGAACCGGCAACAAGTATTCTCCCTATCCCGAGGAAATGAACCGTAAACTGACGGGAGCGTTGACTGACCTGCATTTTGCGCCGACCGCGACCGCCCGGCAAAACCTGCTGCGGGAGAATATCGACCCTGCCAGCGTTCTCGTGACCGGCAATACGGTGATTGACGCCCTGCTGGCCACAGTGAAGCCGGATTTCCGGTTTTCGGACGACTTACTGACTTCCCTGGACTTTGCCGGGCAACGGGTGATTCTGGTGACCACCCACCGCCGTGAAAACCTCGGCGAACCGATGCGGCACGTGTATCAGGCGCTGAAACGCATTGTCACCGAGTTCCCGGATGTGGAAGTCGTGTTTCCGGTCCACCGCAATCCCAAGGTCCGGGAAGTGGTGGAATCGGTGTTGGGACACTTGCCGCGCGTTCATCTGACTGACCCGCTTGACTATGAGCCGTTTGTGAATCTGATGGCCCGCTCTACATTGATTCTCACCGATTCCGGCGGCATTCAGGAAGAAGCGCCGTCGCTGGGCAAGCCGGTGCTGGTGCTGCGGGACACGACGGAACGGCCGGAAGCGATTGAGGCCGGCACGGTGCGGCTGATCGGGACTACGGAAGAAACGGTGTATCAGGAAGCCAAAGTTCTACTGACGGATCCGGCGCGCTACCGGGCCATGTCGGAAGCCGCTAATCCTTATGGTGACGGCCGGGCCGCCCAGCGAATCGTCCGGACGATTTTATGGCGGAACGGCCGCGCTGCGGTGCCGCCGACGTATTTTTAAGCCGATTATAATTCGGGTACTACTCCGAATAGAGTATACTAATCCTTGCTTTTGTATTTACAAAATAATTTTGATATTTTAAAATAAACCAGCAGGATTTTTTTCCGGACCGGCGAATTGAATTTTTGGTCGATGTAGTTGATATGGATGGCAAGGCTCTTTATGCATTTCCGGAAGTATCGGACCGCAGTTCTTGCCCTCTCTGCTTACCGTGGATGATGCAAGTAAGAACACCAAGGCTGGTTTTGGCATCACTGCAAAACAGGTCAAGGTGTTATTTTTTTTACCGAAGCGCATCTCTGCCCCTCGATTCATGGGACTTGAAATCGGCGTTTCTTTTGCATAGTATTCGAATTGTAGGTGAGAGCGGATGAACAACGGGAGGCGGCAATTGCTCGAAGCTCTTTCCCTGGCGAGTAATATGGGCTTTATCATTTTGGTGAATGCCGCAGTGGGTGTTTTGTTGGGCAAGGGATTCGATAAATGGCTTGATTCCGCGCCGTGGGGCGTGGCGATCGGCGCGGCGTTTGGCATTGTCGCCGGATTGCGTGCAGTGATGCGAAAAGCGGCCGAACTGGGTGAGAACGGTGGCAAGAAAAAGAATGATCAACGCCATTCGTGACCGGATCGGGGAAATCCCATTCCTGTTTTTGTGCATGGCGGCTTGGGTACTTTTTTTCAGCTTGGTTTTCGCAGCAGCGGGGTTCTTCTCGTTGCTTCCCGGCTTTTGGCTGGGCGCTATCGGCAGCGTTTTCTACGGGTTTCTGTTGTTCCGCCGGGTACCGGCGATGTTATCCCGGCCATTTTTACCAACGATCACCTGGACGGGAGTCCCGGCGCGCGACGTTCCGCGGCAGCGTTTCCGGAAAAGACTGAAACAGTTGTTGCGGGGTTGGGCGAATACCTTGCAGCCGATTATGGCTATCGCCTTGGTGATTCTCGCTTTTTCCCGTGTTTTTACGAACCTGTCATTGCCGGCCGCCTTGTTTGGCCTTATTTCCTTTCAGATCAGCCTGTTTGTTTACGCGATTTTGATATTGATCGATTCATAGAGCTATGGATTCTTGGCATCAATGGAACGCCGCATCGGAAAGAGGTGAGTAAGTAAGATGCACGCACACAAAATTGTAGAGTTTCTCGGGATGCATTTTCACCTGGATACCATTTACATGGCGGTTCTGTCCAGCGTCGTCACGTTGGTGGTCGCGATTGCCGCGACCCGAAGCCTGAAGCTTGTTCCAACGGGTAAGATGCAGAATATGCTGGAGATTGTTGTGGAAGGTTTGCTGGAGCAGATTGACAACAATATCGGCCCCAAAGGCCGCCAAGTGGCTCCGCTGGTCATCACCCTGTTTGTTTTTCTGCTGATTGCCAACTGGGTGGGACTGGTGCCGGGGCTCGCCTCGCCGACAAGCGATATCAACTGCAACCTGGGCCTGGCCCTGCTGATCGTAGTGGTGGTCAATGTGCTGGGGGTCAAGGAAAAAGGCTTCGCCGGCCATTTTAGCCATTTTCTGAAACCGCACTTCCTGTTTCTGCCCATCAACCTGATCGAGGAGATCGCCAAGCCGGTCACGCTGTCCGCCCGTCTATTCGGCAATATTCTGGCGGGTGAGATTTTAATCGTGGTCCTGACCAAACTGGTTCCGTATTTCATCCCCAGTATCTGGCTGGCTTTCAGTGTGTTTGTCGGAATCATCCAGGCCGGTATTTTCACCATGATGTCCATGACGTACCTGGCTAACGCACTGCAGGACAATCACTAATCACGCCGGGAGAGGTTCGATGCTGCCCCAGAGGACAGGTTCTGTTCAGACTGTAAACCCTGTGGAGAATTGAGAGGAGGATTTTTTTCTATGGAGAATGCAATTGTTATCGGGTGCTCCGTATTGGCCGCCGCGCTCGTTGCCGGTATGGCTTNNGGACGCGGAAGTTGCGTCCAAAGCGATCGAGTCGATTGCTCGTCAACCCGAAGCGAAACAATCGGTCATGGTCACTATGTTTATCGCGATCGGCCTGATCGAGGCTATTCCGATCATTGCCGCCGTTATCGCCATCGTTCTTGTATTTGCGAACCCGTTTGTGAAATGATTGCACGCGAACTGTCAATGGAGGAGAATCGGGCTTCTCGTTCATCCTCCAGTATGCGTGAGAAAGGGGATGCTATCGGTTGGTTGATTTGAATGCAACAATGTTGGCGATGATTCTTAACTTTGCCATTACGCTGTTGTTGCTGACGAAATTTGCGTGGAACCCTCTGCTGAAAATTCTTGCCGAGCGCCAGGCCCGGATTGCAGGCCAGATCGATGCGGCCGACCAGGAACGGGCGGCGGCGGAAAAACTGCGGGCGGAATACCAGCAGCAGATGCAAAACGCGAAAAGCGACGCACAGACGATTATGGACAAAGCCCTGAAACAGGCTGATAATACGAAAGAAGAAATCATTGCCAGCGCCCGTGAAGAACATGCCCGGCTGCTGGAAGCCGCGGAGGAAAAAATCGCCCGCGAACGTCAGCAGGCGCTGGAAGATATTCGGAGCGAAGTCGTGGCGATTTCGGTCGCGGCTGCCTCGAAAATCATCGGTCAGAACGTGGATGAAAAAATCAACGCCAAGTTGGTCGATGACTTCATAACCCGGTTGGATGTCGGGAAACAGGGTGGGACGCCGCCATGCTAAGCAAACCGATGGCGACAAAACTCGCCCATGACTTGTATGAGTTGGCTGGCGACAAGAACTTTCTCGCCGAAGCCAAGTTCCTGCTGGAATTGGCCGAAAAACACCGGGAGGGGGCTTTGCCCGCCATCCTGCGTGAATATGTCGAATTGGCCAAGGAAGACAAACGCAACCTGCTGATGGCTGATGTGACAACCGCGTTGCCGCTGACCGCCAGCCAGGAGCAGGCGCTGGCGGAAAAACTGGCTGCCATGACCGGCAGGACGATAAAAATCAGACAGCATGTTGACAGCGGAATTCTGGGCGGCATCGTGGTGCGAGTCGGCGATAAACTGCTCGATGGCAGTTTGTCGAATAAACTCTCGGTGCTCCAGGCGGAACTGCTGAAAACTCCGCTGAAGAAGGTTGGGGTGACAGGCTGAGTGAGTATGAATTTTAAGCCAGAATCGATAACCGAACTGCTGAAACAGCAAATCGCGGACTACCAAACCGACATCAATGTCGACGATATTGGAACCGTGATTTCCCTCGGTGACGGCATCGCCCACATCAGCGGCCTCCAGAAGGCGATGGCCGGCGAATTGCTGGAATTTCCCCATGGGATTTACGGATTGGTGCTGAACTTGGCCGAGACCGTCGGCGCAGTGTTGCTCGGCGGTGAAACGCTGATCAAGGAAGGCGACATCGTCCGTTGCACCGGCCGGATCATGCAGGTGCCGGCGGGCGAAGCCCTGGTGGGACGGGTCGTGAACGCCCTGGGCCAGCCGATCGACGGCAAGGGGCCGATCCAGACTACGGAATTCCGGCCGGTCGAATATCAGGCGCCCGGCATTGCCGATCGCCAGTCCGTCAAAGAGCCGCTGCAAACGGGGATCAAGGCGATCGACGCGATGATTCCGATCGGTCGCGGCCAGCGCGAGCTGATCATCGGCGACCGCGGCACCGGCAAGACGGCGATTGCCGTGGACACCATCCTGAACCAAAAGGGACAGGGCGTTATCTGCATTTATGTCGTCATCGGCCAGAAAGCCTCCACAGTGGCCCGGCTGGTCCATAACCTCGAGGAAGCCGGCGCCATGGAATACACGATCGTGGTTGCGGCGACCGCTTCGGACAATGCGGCCCTGCAATACCTTGCCCCCTACGCCGGCGTGGCCATGGGCGAATATTTCATGTACAAGGGCGGCCACGTCCTCTGCGTGTACGACGATTTGTCGAAGCATGCCCAGGCTTACCGCGCCATGTCGCTGCTGCTCCGCCGTCCGCCGGGACGTGAAGCCTACCCGGGCGACGTTTTCTACTTGCATTCCCGCCTCTTGGAACGGGCGGCCAAACTGTCCGATGAGAAGGGCGCCGGTTCCCTGACTGCTCTGCCGATCATCGAAACGCTGGCCGGCGACGTTTCCGCTTATATTCCCACCAATGTCATTTCGATCACCGACGGACAGATCTTCCTCGAAAGCGAACTGTTCTACGCCGGGATCCGTCCCGCGATCAACGCCGGTATTTCGGTATCACGCGTCGGTGGCTCGGCCCAGATCAAAGCCATGAAACAGGTCGCCGGGCGTTTGCGTCTGGACTTGGCGCAATACCGGGAACTGGCGGCGTTTGCCCAGTTCGGTTCGGAACTGGACAAGGCCACCAAGGCGTTGCTTGATCGCGGCCAGCGGCTGACCGAACTGCTGAAGCAACCCCAGTATCATCCGATGCCGGTCGAAGAACAGGTCATCAGCATCTATGCCGGCGTCAACGGTTACTTCGACCATGTGTCGGCCCATGCCGTTCCGCAGGCCGACGTCGAACTGCAGAAGTTTATGCGGGCCAACTATCCGGAAATCGGCAAAACCGTCTCGGAAAAGAAAATGCTCGACAGCCAGACGGAGACGGTGTTGAAAAAAGCGCTGGCGGAGTTTAAAGACACAGTTACAACTGAAGCGATGAGGTGATGACGGATGTCCAGCACAAGCGACATACGCCGCCGCATCAAAAGCGTCAAGAGCATTCAGCAGATTACCAAGGCGATGAAAATGGTTGCCGCGGCGCGTTTGCGGAAGGCTCAGGATAAAGCTCTTGCCTCCAAGCCCTATACGGACAAGATGATCGAAATTCTGAACAATGTGGCCCAAGGTGTGGAGGACATCAACCATCCGCTGTTGGCCGTCCGCGAGGTTAAGAAGGTGGCGTATCTGATCCTGACCTCGGACAAGGGGCTGGCCGGTGCCTATTCCTCCAACGTCATCCGGGAGGCCCTGCCGTTCGTCAAAGACCGGGACGATGTCAGCATCAGTACGGTCGGCCGCAAGGGCCGGGACTACTTCCGGAACCGGGGTTACGAGATCGACCATGAGTATATCGGCATCTCCGAGCGCCCGACTTATCAGGACGCTACGCAACTGGCCCGGGACATGGCCCGGGACTACATCACGGCGAAATACGACGAAATCCACATCGTTTACACCCGTTTCTTCTCTCCCGGCCACTTCAAGCCGGAAGCAATCAAGCTGTTGCCGCTGGATCCGCCGAAACACGAAAACGGTGGCGGGGCGGCCGCGCAGCCGATTATCTTTGGTCCTTCGGCTGCTACCGTGCTGGAAGTCTTGCTGCCCCTGTATCTGGAAACGGTCATTTATGGTGCACTGAGCCAGGCCGCGGCCAGTGAACTCGGTTCGCGGATGCTGGCGATGAGTTCGGCCACCGATAATGCGCAGGAACTGATCAGCGCACTCATTCTGAACTACAACAAGCTGCGTCAGGCCAATATTACCCGGGAAATATCCGAAATCGTCGGCGGCGCGGAGGCGTTGAAATAGCCGGACGCCGCGGCGATATCATCTCTCGACCGTGTCAGCTGATGAACGGTCCCGAAGTAGGAGGTTGTTTGTGAATAATACTGGTCGCGTTTTACAAGTTATTGGACCGGTCATTGACGTTGAATTTCTGCCGGACCAGCTTCCCGCAATTTACAATGCGGTTTCCATCGAAGGCGACAACGATGGCGCAAAGATAAAGATTATTGCGGAAGTTATGCAGCATCTGGGCGACAGCACCGTTCGCTGCGTGGCCATGTCGTCCACCGATGGACTGATGCGCGGAATGGCGGCCATTGATACCGGCGCTCCCATCAAAGTTCCCGTCGGTCAGGGTACGCTGGGCCGAATCTTCAACGTGCTCGGCGAAACCGTCGACAACGATCCCGCCCCCGTTGTAGCCGATGACCATTGGCCGATTCATCGGCCGGCGCCGAAACTGGAAGATCAGACTACCAGCACGGAAATCCTGGAAACCGGCATCAAGGTCGTCGACCTGATCGCGCCGTATTCCCGCGGCGGGAAAATCGGCTTGTTCGGTGGTGCTGCCGTGGGCAAGACGGTTATCATCATGGAACTGATCCGCAACATCGCCACCGAGCATGGCGGCGTGTCGGTATTCGGCGGCGTGGGTGAGCGTACCCGCGAAGGCAATGATCTCTGGACGGAAATGAAAGAGTCCGGAGTTATCGAGAAAACCGCTCTGGTGTACGGCCAGATGAACGAGCCGCCGGGAGCGCGTATGCGCGTCGGCCTGTCCGCTCTGACCATGGCCGAATATTTCCGTGACACGCAGGGGCAGGATGTGTTATTATTTATTGATAACATTTTCCGGTTTATCCAGGCCGGTTCCGAAGTGTCGGCACTGCTTGGCCGTATGCCGTCCGCCGTCGGCTACCAGCCGACCTTGGGTACGGACGTCGGTGCATTGCAGGAACGGATCACTTCGACCCAGAAAGGTTCCATCACTTCCGTGCAGGCAGTCTACGTCCCGGCCGACGACCTGACCGACCCGGCGCCGGCCGCGATCTTCGCGCACCTGGACGCCACGACGGTGCTCTCCCGCCAGGTGGCCGAGCTTGGCATCTACCCGGCGGTGTCGCCGCTGGACTCGTCCAGCCGCATCCTGGACCCGGCCATCGTCGGCCAGGAGCACTATGACGTGGCGCAGCGCGTGCTGGAGGCCCTGCAGCGCTACCGCGAGCTGCAGGACATCATCGCCATCCTCGGCATGGACGAGCTGTCCGAGGAGGACCGGTCCGTCGTGCACCGCGCGCGCCGCATCCAGCGCTTTTTGTCCCAGCCCATGCACGTGGCCGAGGTGTTCACGGGCGTGAAGGGCAAGTACGTCAAGGTGCAGGACACCATCGCCTCGTTCAAGGCCATTTTAAGCGGCGAGGTCGACGACCTGCCCGAGGGCGCGTTCTTCATGGCTGGCGACCTGAGCGACGTCAGGGCAAACGCCGAAAAAATGAGGGGATAAGATGGCCCGTACGTTTCATCTGCAGATCATCACGCCCGAGCGCATGTTCCTGGACCAAGAGGTGGAGATGCTGACGCTCAAAGCGCCGGACGGCGAGATCGGCATCCAGGCGGGGCACGCGGCGGCCGTCGTATCCACGATGGAGGGCGAGGTGCGCATTTTCGCGGACGGCCGGTGGCGCATGGCCGCGGGCTCGGACGGCACGGCCACCGTCACGCCGNNGCATGTGCTGCTGATGCTGCAAACGTGCGAATGGCCTGAGGAGATCGACGAAAACCTTGCCCGGCAAAATGAGGAGCGCGCCAGGGAGATCCTGCGCCAGAAGGGCAGCATGCAGGAATATGTGCTCGCAAGGTCCATGCTCTCCCGGGCCATGGTACGGCTTCGGGTGCTGCGCAACGCCCCCAAGAACGATTGACCGCC
>DCTI01000251.1:250-9739 GCA_002329525.1 Negativicutes bacterium UBA1444 | reverse complement strand
GATGGACGTATTCGCGGCGGGCAAGGCCGCCGGCGCCCTGGGCGTTGCCATGAGCGGCGCGGGTCCCTCCCTGATGGCCTACACGGCCGAGAAAGCCGACGCGATTGGCGAAGCCATGGTGCAAACCTTCAAAAAACACGACATTTCGTCCCGATATTTGTGCCTTGGCATCGATTACGACGGGGCCCGGGTCGTCGATTTTGCTTGACTTCGATCCCGAAAATGGGTAGAATGATATCTGTTAGTCGGGGCGTAGCTCAGTTTGGCTNNTAGAGCGCTACCTTGGGGTGGTAGAGGCCGCGCGTTCAAGTCGCGCCGCTCCGACCAGTATAGACAGGCAATCCCGGAGATTTCGGTCTTCGGGATTTTTATTTCTGCACCAGTTTTGATCCATACAGATGCGGACCGGCAACGATCAGGCGAGGAAAGTATGCGACATCTGAAAGAAAAGCGACGATAAGGGCGCGTTGTCTGGAAGGTCCCGAGAGGGCCTTTTCTTTTTATAACCGGCCTGCTATACTATGATTCGAACAAATGTTCTAAAATCTGTCAAGCTTCGGTCGGCATTAATGATACAGTCGACCGGTGGAAGGTGTTGGATGGAAATGAACAGTCTGCTGGCAGGACTCAATGAACGGCAACAGGAAGCGGTAACCGCCACGGAGGGATATATCCGCGTGATCGCCGGGGCGGGGTCCGGCAAGACACGGGCGCTGTCGCACCGATTTGCCTATCTGGTCCACGAAATCGGCATTCTGCCTTCCCACATTCTTTGCGTCACCTTCACCAACAAATCCGCTAATGAAATGAA
Source organism: Negativicutes bacterium UBA1444 (assembly GCA_002329525.1). Classification (GTDB taxonomy): domain Bacteria; phylum Bacillota; class Negativicutes; order UBA1444; family UBA1444; genus UBA1444. The sequence goes on along the minus strand of DCTI01000251.1, from coordinate 8,928 downwards.
ACAGCGCATCCGGCGCCTCGCCGGCGACAGCGATACTGGCTATGTCAGCACGTTTCACAGCTTTTGCGTGACCGTCTTGCAGGAAGACATCCACGCCGTGCAATATCCCAAAAACTTTCTGGTGCTGGATAATGCCGACATCGATGCGATGTTGAAGGTCGTTTACGAAGAACGGGGCCTCACGCTGCGGCACATGACGTTTGCCAAAGCACGGGACATGATCGAGCTCCGCAAGATCTTCAAGGATCCCTGCTACTATGAATTCATGATCGCCCTGCCGCTGGCGGAACTCCGGCAAAAGTATCTGGACGCGGTGATGCCGGCGGACATTATTTTTTGGGGATATTTGTACCAGCAAAAGAAGTGCTTCGGGCTCGACTATAACGATCTGATCAAATATGTTCTGCACATCTTCGAGGTTAACGAGGACATCCGGCGCAAATGGCAACAACGCCTGGAATACATCATGATCGACGAGTACCAGGATATCGATGAACTGCAGTACCGATTGATGAAAGTGCTGTGCGGGCATCACAACAACCTGTTTATTGTCGGCGATCCGGATCAGACCATCTACGCCTGGCGCGGCGCCAGCGTCCGCTATATCCTGGATTTCGACAAGGAATTCCCCGCTGTCCGGACCATCCCGATGATGGAAAACTACCGGTCCACGCCGCAGATTGTGGCGGCGGCCAATTCCCTCATCAACAACAATATACAGCGCATTCGGAAAACGCTGCTGTCGAAGTTGCCGAACGGCTCCGTCGTGAGCTGCCACCACGCGAAAACCGCGACGGCGGAGGCCGGCTGGATCGTTGCGCAAATCCGGGAGCTGGCCGATCAAGGTGTGCCATACCGGGACGTCGCGATTCTATATCGCGCGCATTACTTGTCCCGGACGTTGGAAGAGGTGCTTTTGCAGGAAAAAATCCCTTATACGATCCATAGCGGTATTCAGTTTTTCGGTCGGATGGAAATCAAGGATGCCTTGTCCTACCTGCGCCTGATCGTATATAAAGACGATCTGTCGTTCCGGCGGGTGGCCAATCTCCCCAAACGCAACATCGGCGAGCGGCGGTTGCGTTTTTTGGAGGAGTACGCCGGGCAAAACCGCTGTTCGCTGTATGCCGCGCTTGAACGGAATGTCGATCACGAAATCTTCCGGAACACGAAGGCCAGGAGCTTTTTGTCGATGGTTGAGCGCCTGGCCGCCGGGTATCAGGAACGGCCGGTTTCCGAGCTGCTGACGGCGCTGCTGGAACAGAGTGGTTATGAAGCGATGCTCCGTACGGAAGGCAGCCAGGAGCGTCTGGATAATCTGGCGGAGTTGAAACAGTCGGTTTATGATTATGAAACTTCCTGCGGTGAAGAATGTACGGCGGAGCATTATCTGAGCCGGGTGGCGCTGCTGTCGAACGCCGACGCCGAGAGCGGCCGGAATGCGGTTCGGCTGATGACCGTGCACACGGCGAAGGGGTTGGAGTTTCCGCACGTGTTCTTGTGCGGCCTGGCCGAGGGCGTATTCCCGTCGAAGAAAGCGGCGACGCTGGCGGCCGTGGAGGAGGAGCGCCGGCTGGCGTTCGTTGCCTTCACCCGGGCGCAGCGGGGCCTGTACCTGTCGGCTGCGGCGGGCCGGAATCTGGACGGTTCCTGTCGCTATCCGTCGCGGTTCATCTTCAACGTGGATCGATCATTGTTGGACTGCTCGGGCGACTTGGACGAAAGTCTGGCCCAGGCAACCAGAACGGAAATCGTCAGTCAGGAAAAAATGTTGGCGGCATTAGCCACCGCACCGGCGTTTCATCCCGGCGACCGGATTGCTCACAGCGTCCTGGGCACCGGGGAAATCGTCAGCGTCGACCGCGACCAGTCCGCGTATGTCATCCGATTTGACAGCACCGATACACCGCGGACGATCAATTTTCGGGCAAGACTCGAATTGGCGCGGTGAGGCCCGGATTATCTTATATGTATAAATTTTGAAAAAGGGAGATGGCCGTTCATAGACAGGCGGACGAATGCCTTCGCCGTAGCCGAGGGGTATGATTAGACTGCAATTTCGAACCGGATACTTTCCGAAGGCTGTTGACCATCACGACCACCCGCGCACTGATTTCGGTTTCCGTCAGGAAAGAGAAAATCCAGATTCTCATTGACGGGGTGGAACTGAAGTGAATTTGCCTGCCAATACATCCGACCGTGTGGAATGGATCGATGCGGCCAAAGGAATCGGCATTATACTGGTTGTGCTGGGGCATATCTGGCTGATCGGTCCGGGACAGAAAATTATCAACTCATTTCATATGCCGTTGTTCTTTTTTCTGTCCGGCTATGTTTTCCGCTTTGAACGATATCGGGATTTCAAACAGTTTCTCGGTTCGAAAGGAACTCGTATTTTAGCGCCCTATTTCTGGTTTTCCCTGATCACTTATTTCTATTGGCTGCTGGTCGAACGCTGGGTTTCCGGCAATTCCATCAGTCCTTTTGCTACTTTCGTCAATATTTTTCGATGCCAGGGGGCGGACCGGTACTTGCCGCACAATCCCGCGCTCTGGTTTCTGCCGTGCCTGTTTGTCGTGGAAGTATTGTTTTATTGTTTGGCGAAAAACAGAAATCGCCGGAATATCCTAGGGTTGTTGCTGGTTATTTCCGTGATGAGCTATATCATCACCCGTTTGTGTCCGGGAAATTTGCCGTGGGGCATGAATGTCGCCCTGACCGGCATCGTGTTTTATGGCATGGGATTTGTCCTGAGGCGGGGCGATGTTTGGCTCAATTCCTCCCGACGCGTACTGCCGTTAATTTTCGGAACCACGGCGGCCCTTGGACTCTTTTTGGCGCTGGAGAACACGTTTGTCATCATGGCGGCCTGCATTTTCGGCGATTACTTTTATTTTTACTCGGCGGCGTTTTTGAATATCATCGGGATCATCGCCATTTCCGTTTTGCTGCGCAAAACAAGCTGGCTGGTCTACCTGGGACGCAATTCTCTCACTATTTTTGCGCTGCATTTTCCGATCAAGCGGGTTGTCGTCGGCATCAACGGCTTGCTTTTTCGGTTGCCGTTGGACGAGATCAAGGCGTCTTTTTTCTTAAGCGGTCTGAATGCGCTTGCCACGATTTTGCTGCTGTTGCCACTCGTTTATTTGGTGAGAACCCGATTCCCGTTCATTTTGGGGCAGAGTCGGGGTTGAGCGGATCGTTTCGACGTCGGCTCGATTAAATTCACTAAAAATGCAAGAGGACCGGGACCGGCTTCGCTGAAAAGCCTTACCCGGTCCTTGCCGGTTTATTTGGGCGGCCCGACGGTCGTTGCCAGGATGATTTTTTGGTCCGGCCGCAGTTTCAGAATAGCAGCCAGTGAATCGGTATCGATGCTGAGTCGGGGAACGGAGTTCAACCCCTCGGAACTGCAGAACAAAGCGACATTTTCCGCGATAAAGCCGACATCCAGACTGGCGATCCGTATTTTAACATTTAGATCCGATGTCCAGTTGACTTTCGCGAGGTCGGCGACATAAATCAGGTTGAGAGGCGCCGTAGCCACATAACCGTCATTCCCGGCACTTTTTCGGTGATCGCCGGCGGTCACCGGCTGCAGATGGTGCTGCTTCGGCTCATATACATAAATGCCCTCCCTGAGGATCACATAGAGATCGAATTCCTGGATGTTGCGGGCGGACGGAGCAGTCCGGCCGTCGTTCTTTCGATTGATGCCGTCCGCGGCCCACAATAGGTTGGACAGTTCCTGCAGTGTAAGCGGCCGATCCGCAAAACTTCGCTCGGATTTTCGTTCGCGCAGCGCCTANNCGCTGCGTTTCCGGCGGCAGCAACAAAATCGTTGCCAGCGAAGTATCGGTCGCCGGAGCGGCGGGAGCAGTTTGGGCGCGGAGGGATACCCAAGTCTGCGTTGCTTTTTCGCCCAAATAAGGAAGGCCGCCTTTCTGGTGCAGAAAATAACCGAAAACGGACAGCGCGATGAGATTGAAAACTAGCGAAAGGGCCAATATTGTCGCTTTCATGCCGTCTCATCCCCTTAAAAATCGCTGCGAATTTGGATTGGATAATCTATCTGTTCGTCAACGATATTATTAATCCTGTCAATTTGCCGAACAACGACATAAAATTACCGTTCAGATCAGGCCGTCGACTGCAGCGACTCTTTTTTAAACCCGCCGGAGCAGGAGTATGGCGATCCGGCCCGAAATATATTTAGGAATATATTCAGCGTGCAGGTTGGGGCTTTTTGGGGTTCCCGCCTGAAACGGCGCTAGCCAAATGAATGAGAAGGGAACGTGAATCAGGATGAAAATGATCGACTTGCGGAGTGATACCGTCACGCAGCCGACGGATCAGATGCGGGAGGCGATGTACCGCGCCGAAGTGGGCGACGATGTATATGGCGAAGACCCTACGATATTGAAACTGGAGGCGCTGGGCGCTCAGATGACAGGCAAGGAGGCGGGGTTATTCGTGGCCAGCGGAACCATGGGCAACCAGGTTTCCGTGATGACCCATACGCAACGCGGCGATGAAATAATCTGCGAAGCCCAGGCCCATATCTTTTATTCCGAAGTAGCTGGACTGGCCGTCTTGTCCGGAGTTCAGGCCCGGACAATTCCCTCCATCCGGGGGATTTTGAGTGCGGAAACGATCGAAGCGGCGATTCGCGCGCAGGATATCCATCAGCCGAAAACAACGTTGATCTGTCTGGAAAATTCGCATAACCGAGCCGGCGGAACCTGTTATCCGCTGGATACGCTGGCAGAAATCCGCAAATTGGCGGACCGGCGGAACATTCCCGTTCATATGGACGGTGCCCGTCTCTTTAATGCGGCGCTGGCGCAAGGGGTAACCGTGGACAAAATCGCCCAATACGCCGATACGGTCCAGTTTTGTCTCTCCAAAGGACTTTGCGCACCGGTGGGCACGCTGATCGTCGGACCGACCGCTTTCATCGACAAAGCCCGTCGGTATCGGAAAATGCTGGGGGGCGGACTCCGACAGGCGGGGATTTTGGCGGCAGCGGGGATCGTGGCTTTGCAGACGATGGTGGACCGGCTGGCGGAAGATCATGACAACGCTGCAAAATTGGCGGCAGGGATAGCCGAGGCCGGATTCGACATCGATTTGTCAACGGTCCAGACCAATATCGTGATTTTTGATGTGTCCCGCCTGGGAATGAAGGCGGCGGATTGCGCCGCGAAGCTGAAAAAAATGGGCGTGCTGGCGAGTGTCTTCGGCGAATACCGGGTTCGCATGGTGACGCATTACGGGATTACCGCCCAGGATATCACTACGGTGAGGGATGTTTTGCACCGTTTACTGAAGAAGTGAAGAAGGGATAATCCATGGATCTTTTTGCCGACGAAATGACGCAGCGGACTCAAAAAAATGAACCGTTGGCCCTGCGAATGCGGCCCCGCACCCTGGACGAATTTATCGGCCAGACGNNGCGAGTGATTCAGGCGGATTCGGTGCCGTCCCTGCTGCTTTTCGGGCCGCCCGGCACGGGCAAGACAACGTTGGCGAATATTGTGGCGCATTCCACCGGTGCGCATTTCGAGGAACTGAACGCGGTTTCCGCCGGGGTGGCGGATATCCGCAAGGTTGTGGAGAAGGCCCGGGAGCGCTTACTGACGGCCAACCGGGGAACGATACTGTTCATCGATGAAATCCATCGGTTCAATAAAGCTCAACAGGACGCCCTGTTGCCGTATGTGGAAAACGGCACGATCGTTCTGATCGGCGCGACGACCGAGAATCCTTATTTTGAAGTGAATTCCCCTCTGTTATCGCGGCTGCGGGTGCTTCGTCTGGAACGCCTGACTCGCGACGAGACCATTCTGATCCTGCGGCGGGCACTGACGGATGAAGAACGGGGCCTCGGCCGCTTCCGGGCGGAAGCCGCCGACGAAGTGTTGGGGATTCTGTCGGACCGGGCGGGCGGAGATGCCCGGGTGGCGCTGAATCTGCTGGAGCAAATGGTGTTGTTGTTGGCCGGCGACGCGGCAAAAAGCGGCGGATTCCTGGTATTGACCCGGGAAGTCGTGGAAACTGTCGCGGCGCAAAAACTGCAGTCCTATGATAAAAAAGGCGACAATCACTATGATGTTGCCTCCGCTTTTATCAAAAGCATGCGTGGATCGGACCCGGACGCCGCCCTGCACTATCTGGCCCGGATGATCGAAGGCGGCGAGGATCCCCGGTTTATTGCCCGGCGGATCGTGATTTGCGCGGCCGAGGATGTGGGAAATGCCGATCCGGTGGCGCTGATGCTGGCGGTATCGGCCATGCAGGCGGCTCACATGGTCGGCTGGCCGGAAGCACGGATTCCGTTGGCGCAGGCGGTGGCCTACATTGCCGCGGCGCCTAAGAGCAACGCGGCGTATCTGGGCATCGACCGGGCGACGGCCGATGTCCGGGACCGTGACTGCGGCCGGGTGCCGGCACATTTGCGGGACAGTCACTATCGGGGAGCCGAATCGCTGGGGCATGGCGCCGGTTACCTTTATCCTCACGACTATCCGGACGGCTATGTGCCGCAGCAGTATTTGCCGGCGGAATTGACGGGGGTCAGCTATTACCGGCCGACGGATCATGGCCGGGAAAAGGAGATCCGGGCTCGCATGGAAGCGCGCCGTAAACTGCCGGAACGAAAATAATTGCCGACGGGAAATATAAATTCATCAAAAACGCTTTGACTATTCCGAGTGTTTATGTTATATTTAATCCGTAAATCCGATTAAATTACTCGGAATAAGAGAGGCGCTTATGAAAGTATCAACCAAAAGCCGTTACGGCGTGGCTGCCATGCTGGATATCGCCCAGCACTGCAACGACGGACCGGTCGCCCTGCGCAACGTGGCCGAGCGTCAGCAAGTATCGGAACACTATCTGGAGCAGCTGATGTCCAGCTTGCGCAATGCGGGATATGTCCGAAGCATTCGCGGTGCTCAGGGTGGTTATGTACTGGCTAAGGATCCGGCAACGATTACCGTTGGCGACATCGTGCGGGCCATGGAAGGGCCGATTGCGCCGGTGGATTGTCTTCTGGCGGAGAAAGGCCCCGCGAATCCCTATTGCGGGAAAAGTGAACAATGCGTCCGCCGAAATATCTGGCTGAAAATGGGGGAAAGCATCGCGTCGGCGTTGGACTCGATTTCCCTGGCCAGTTTGTGCACGGATTTGCAGCCGTCAAAAGAAGTCGAAGAAAGAGGCGAACAGGTATAATGAAGCGAGTATATTTTGATCACGCGGCGACGACGCCGACCGACCCGGTGATTGCCAAAACGGTCTTCGGGTATATGACCGAAGTGTTCGGCAATCCTGGCAGTGTTCACAGTTTTGGCCGGCAAGCCCGCCAAGCGGTGGATGTGGCTCGTGAGCAAGTGGCCCAATTAATCAATGCCCAAACGGTGGAAATCTTTTTTACATCAGGCGGGACCGAGGCGGATAATATTGCGCTGAAAGGTGTGGCCTACGCAAACCGGAACCGGGGTAACCACATCATCACATCGGCGGTCGAACATCACGCGGTGTTGGAACCGTGCGAGCAGCTGAAAAAGGAAGGCTTCGACGTGACGGTCCTGCCGGTCGACGAGTACGGCCGGGTCAGCGTCGAGACGGTGAAAAACGCGATCAAGCCGGAAACGATTTTGATCAGCATCATGTTTGCCAATAATGAAGTGGGGACGATCCAGCCGATTGCCGAAATCGGCGCACTGGCCAGGGAACGGAAGATTTATTTCCACACCGATGCCGTGCAGGCGGTCGGCAACTGGCCGATCGACGTCAAGGAAATGAACATTGATCTGCTCACAATGTCCGGTCATAAGTTTAACGCGCCGAAGGGAATTGGCGCCCTGTATGTCCGCAAGGGGGTCCGATTGCGATCCGTGCAGCAGGGCGGCGGTCAGGAACGGCATTTGCGGCCGGGGACCGAAAATGTGCCCGGAATTGTCGGTTTGGGAATGGCGGCGGAGAAAGCCCGCTTGGGAATGGCGGAAAAGGTTCGCTATACGACACGCCTGCGCGACCGCTTGCTGTCCGGCATTCTGGCAACAGTGCCGGAGATCAAGGTGAATGGGCATCCCACCGAGCGCCTGCCGGGAAATGTCAATGTCAGCGTCATTTATGTGGAGGGCGAATCGCTCCTGTTAAATCTGGATATGAAGGGGATAGCCGCTTCCAGCGGATCGGCCTGCACTTCCGGATCGCTCGACCCGTCCCATGTGCTGCTGGCGATGGGCTTGGACCACGCGACGGCGCATGGATCGCTGCGGCTGACGCTGGGTGACGATAATACGGAAGAGGATGTGGATTATTTCCTGGCGGAGTTTCCCGCCATTGTCGACCGGCTGCGCCGGATGTCCCCGCTGTATGCGACACGCGGCACGGCGGTCCAACGGTGCGATTCCGCATCCTGCAAAGAATCCGAATGTGAAATCAGGGGGTCTTGAACATGTATTCGCAAAAAGTAATGGATCATTTTTCCAATCCGCGCAATGTCGGTGAATTGATGGATGCCGACGGTGTCGGCGAAGTTGGCAATGCCAAGTGCGGCGATATTATGAAAATTTTCCTCAAGGTGGAGAACGGCATCATTGAGGACGTAAAATTCCAGACTTTCGGCTGCGGGGCGGCGATCGCCACCAGCAGCATGGTCACGGAAATGG
>DCTI01000251.1:0-176 GCA_002329525.1 Negativicutes bacterium UBA1444 | reverse complement strand
GCGATCAAGGATTACGTGGAGAAGCATCCGAACGGCTGATTCCTTCTTCAGGCTGCTGATGAAGGACCATCTGCTGTGCACGCGCAAGGCGCAGAGCGCGTCTCTATACAGCCTGCGCAAAGGATAAAGTTGTTGAAAGGGAATCTTTGTCTTAAAACCCAAGGAGCTGGGAACAG
>DCTI01000020.1:7290-14981 GCA_002329525.1 Negativicutes bacterium UBA1444 | reverse complement strand
TGGCGTTCCTGGCCTTCTATCGGCGCGGTTGTCCGGTGGCGATAAAGGGCGAGGTCGAATAGCAGCGAGAATAGAAAATTACGGGGGTGTTCAACATGGAATGGGATGAACTGCGAGGCCGAGCCAAGGAGAATTTTCACGGCGCCTGCCGGGTGTGTCCGGTTTGCAACGGCATTGCCTGCGCTGGCGAAGTTCCCGGGATGGGCGGTGTCGGGACGGGAATGGGTTTCCGTAATAATTTCACGGCGTTGGCCGATATCAGGCTGAACCTCAGAACGGTCCATCGGGTCAGCTCCCCGATGACGACCGTGACGTTGTTTGGACAGGATCTGGGGATGCCGGTGCTNNCCCGGTGCTGGCGGCAGCCATTGGCGGCACTGCCATGAATATGAAGGCGGATTTGAGCGAGGCTGACTATGCCTCGGCGGTTGTATCCGGTTCGGTTCAGGCCGGGGTATTGGGAATGACAGGGGATGGGCCGAATCCCACCATTTTTCAGGCTGGTTTGGCGGCAATCAAGACCGAACAGGGACGCGGCATCGTCATCATCAAACCCCGCCAGCCGGAACGGATTGTCCAACTGGCCAATGAAGCGGCGCAAGCCGGCGCCGTGGCTTTCGGCATCGACATCGACGCGGCGGCGTTGATCAACATGACCCGAATGGGCCAGCCGGTAGGGCCCAAGAGTTTTGCCGAACTTGAATACATCAAGCGCAATACACGAATTCCCTTCATCGTCAAGGGAATCATGACGGTGGACGATGCACTGGCCTGCGTGGAGGCGGGAGTGGATGCGATCGTCGTTTCCAATCATGGCGGCCGGGCCCTCGATCATACGCCGGGAACGGCGGAAGTTCTGCCGGCCATTGCCAAGGCGGTACAGGGCCGTTTGGTCGTCATGGTGGCGGCGGCGTTCGGACAGGAACCGACGTGCTGAAAATGCTGGCGCTTGGCGCGGAATTCGTTTTGCTCGGTCGTCCCGTCATTACCGGTGCGGTCGGCGGCGGCGCCGAAGGCGTGAAGATGGTAATGGACCGGATTGCGGCGGAATTGCGGACCGCGATGACGCTGACGGGAACGGGAGACGTTCGGCATGTATCTTCCCGGGTGATTTATCCGCCGGCCTGGTAATCCGATTAGTTGGTTGCCTTTAGACGCTGCGGACGTCCGTATATATTACGGCGGAACGATCCAACGGGAATACGCGGGGAGACAGGCGCCGCAATTCTTCGACCAGCCAGCCTGCCGATGTTTCCGCCAACAACTGCAGGGCTTCGTCCTCGGACTCCGCAGCAATCATGGCAATGGCATCGGTATAGAGTTCCTGATGAACACAGGGCTCGTTGATCATGCTCCAACTGTGAAATTTCCGGTTGTGTCGCCAGATATACAAATTCATCGGGATTCGCTCCTTTTGGCAGATGCAGGGCAACCGGGCGTTGGGTACTGCGTCTGTCGGATTTTTCAGGAAGGACTGTTTGTGTGCAACGTATAGTGGTATCCGAATTGAAGAACGGGATGGTGACAGCCCGCAATGTATTGAGTGCGGACGGCAAACTGCTGTTGGCTGACGGTCAGGCCATCACGGAATCCTATATCCGTCGGCTTCAGGAGCTGGGTATTTATGCGATTTATGTACGCAATCCTTATATCAGCGACCTGGAAATTCCCGCGATCATTGCCGAGGAAACCCGCCAGTCCGGAATTCAGACAGTGAAACGTGCTCTGGATGTATTGCGCAATAAACGGGCGGATTTGGCGGTGACGGAGGTTCAGCAATCCGCGCGGCGGATTGTGGCTGAAATCATCCGTAACCGGAAGGCCATGGTCCATCTGACCGAAATCCGGGCCCACGACGATTGCACTTTCGCCCATTCCGTAGATGTCTGCATTTTGGCCGTACTGGTCGCCGTAGAAATGGGATATGCGGAAACCCGCCTGAATGAACTGGCGGTGGGGGCGTTGTTGCATGATGTCGGCAAATTGCGGGTGGGGCAGCAACTGCTGACCAAGCCGGATCGGCTGACCGATGACGAAATGGTGCGAATGAAGGGGCATCCCTGGTTCGGGTTCGAAATTTTGCGGGCCCATAAAGGGCAGTTGTCCATTCCTTCCATCCATGTGGCGTTGCAACATCACGAAAAATTTGACGGGACCGGCTATCCCCGCGGATTGGCCGGAATGGCGATTCATGAGTTTTCCCGAATTGTCTCAATTGTGGACGTGTACGACGCGATCACGTCCGACCGTCCGTACCGCAAGGCTTTGTTGCCGCATGAAGCCTACGAACTTTTGCAGATGACCGGCGCTCAGCATTTCGATCCGGCGATTTTGCCGGTTTTTCTGGACAAGATTGCCCTCTATCCGGTAGGGGCAACGGTTCGCCTGAATACCGGCGACATCGGAATCGTGACCTTCGTGGAGCCAGGCCTGCCGACCCGTCCGGTAATTCAGCTGGTCCTGGACAAACATCGCCGCCTTTATCCGGGTGCGACCACTCTGGATATGAGAAACCACCTGACCGTTTTTATCGATCAGGTGGTGGATGGAACCCAGTTGAGCAACTTGATTTAGTCGGTCGGTGACTCCGCGTGGGCGGTATGGGTGCGGTGAAGGCCAAGTTTGCCGATTTCGCCGCTTTTGGGATTGGTTACGGCAGATTTTTCCGGCGCCGCTCCCGCAAAATTATCCACCAGTCGGGTGGTAACCCGATAATCGGTCAATACGCCGGGACCGCCGACGCACCCGCCCGTGCAGGCCATGCCTTCGAAGAAGTTGGCCGGGCGTTTGCCCGCTTCAATTTCCTGCAGACACTTTTTGCAGTTTCCCAACCCTTCGCAACGTTCGGCCTGGACGGCGACCTCGGGAGCCAGCTGGCCCATCACGTTTTCGACCGCCTGGAGGACGCCACCGGCCCGGGCGAAGATATTTCCGTCCTTGGAGGCGGCGGAAGCGAAGTTGCCGGCTTCCATCTCGGTGACGTTGACGCCGGCGCCAACAATCAGGGCTGCCAACTCTTCGAATGTCAGCACATAATCGACAATGTCCGGATATTTCTGCGCTTCGCCTTTTTTGGCGATGCACGGACCGACGAACACTACGATCCCGGCGGGATCGTTTTTCTTTATTTCCATGGCGGCGGCAACCATCGGTGAGACCAGGGAGGAAATATTTTCTTTCAGGGAGGGCAAGTGTTTCTCAACCATGCCGACAAAAGCGGGGCAACAAGAGGTGGTCATGAAACTGCCGGACTCCTGGCTGCGCTCCGCGAATTCGCGGGCTTCCTCCACGGCCACGGCATCAGCGCCCACCGATACTTCCCGCGTTTCGTGAAACCCGACTTTTTTCAGAGCGGTGAAAATCTGGCCAGGCCGGACCTGAACGCCAAATTGGCCGATAAAAGCCGGCGCCAGGAGGGCATAGACCCGTTCCTGCGCTTTGATTCGCTGAATGACCTGAACGATCATCGAGCGGTCGGAAATGGCGCCAAAGGGGCAGGCCATTTTACAGGCACCGCAGGCAACACACTTTTCATAATCGATGACGGCTTTCCGGGCTTTGCCGGCAGCGATGGCGTCCAATTCGCAGGCACGTTCGCACGGCCGGGAAATTTCGATAATCGCGCCATACGGGCAAGATCGCTTGCACAGCCCGCATTCCACGCACTTCGTTTTATCAATGAACGAACGGTTGGCCACCACGGAAATCGCCTTTTTGGGGCAACTGGCGATGCAACTGTGGGCTAGGCAGTTTCGGCAGGCGTCGGTTACGATGAACCGATCCAGCGGACACTGGTCGCATGCCACCGGTAACACCTGAATGATGGGCGTATCGGCGATGTCACCGGTCAAAGCGGCATTGGCGGCTTCGGTCATACTCACGTTCATCGGCTGACTGAGCGCGGATTTGATCCGGTCCTGCAAAACGGCCCGTTCCTTATGAACGCAGCAACGGTAACGCGGCCCTTCTTCGGTGACAACCGAGTGCAGGATATTAGCCACATCCGTTTGTAAACGTCCTTCAAACGTCATTTGAGCAATTTCGGTCAATACTTTTCGACGAATCTTGGTGATCTCGTTAATTTCCGGCACTGTTCGTTATTCCCTCCAATTGTTCTATACTGGTCTGCAAAACTTCCAACAGGCTATCCGGGGTCGCGCTTTCCAGCAAAACGCCGTTGACCCGGACATTGGGACCTTTCCCGCAGTTTTTGAAACAAGTGACACCTTTGATTTCAAGCTGTCGGCGCTGTTCCGCCGGCAGGGCGTCCAAAACATCCATTAGTTCCTGCGTTCCCAAGAGGTGACAGGAAGTGCCCATGCAGAGTTCGACCGTAATCATGTGGATTTGATCACTCCTTATTGAAAATCGGCTGTACCTGTTATACCCATTCGATGTGGACGATTTTGCCGAGGGCTTCCAGTTGGGATCGCAGTCGGGATAATACCTGCATTTTGATGTTCATGGCCGAAGGCAGCAGCGGATTTTGGTGCGCTGGGTTGACTGCGCCGCCGGCCCAGATATGAATATGATCGCCTTCCAATAGCAAGCGGGCCGCCAGGGTTGCGCCATCCCGGCGGGTCGAGCGTTTCAGGTCGGCCAGCGAGCGCAATCGGTCGGCAGCGGCATTGAGCGTCAGGACTCCTTCCGTCACCAGGTCGATACCTTCCAGATGGGCAATCGGCGGAATCGTCGGGTCATCATACTCCAACGATACTTTCAGCGGGTTGCCGAGAATGCGGCTGACCATTGTGGCCGTCGTGCCGCCCGATACGTATTTTTGACCAGGGGCGGCCAGGAAACTCCTGACCACGTCGGCATCACGATCCGGCGCCGCCGGTGGGCCCATCATCAGGTTGATCCGGCGGGGGCTGCGAATTTTGATGGCAACGACGGTGGTATCGTCACCCGGTTCGCCCAGATAATATCCTTCACAGCAGTTGATCAGCGAAGTGCATAAATCGGCGGTGTCTTTGGCTTTGCCGACATCTTCCGCGAAACGGTCCGCCGCGCCTTTCCATCCCAACCCTAACGGCAACAGGCCGCCGATTCCGGCATGAATCACGCCGTCGCTGACGAGCAGAAGCCAGTCGCTTTCCAGGAGTTCAAATTGTCCGGCCAGCACGGTTTTTCCGCCGATGGTTCGCGGCTGGGCCGGAAAAGGAATTACATGCCCGGCGCGGGACAGCAGGGTTCGGGGACTGTCGAATTCGACCAGTGTGGCATTGCCGTCATAATCAATTCGCAAAATTTGCAGCGTGGAGTAGGCAATTTTTCGTTCCCGGCACACCGGCAGGGTCTGGGCGATCGTTTCCACGACATCGTCCAGGTCGGCGCCGCGCGCCAGCATGGAGGAAGCGATTTTTGTCGTCAGCGTGGCCAGAATATTAGCCTTGACGCCGCTGCCCAATCCGTCCGATACGACTACAATCACCGAATTGGCGGTGCGGGTGACCTGTACATTGTCGCCGCAAAGTTCTTCCCCTTTTTTGCAAAGCTGGGAAACGGTCACTTCGGCGTGCAACGTCATGTTCGGGCGTCCCGCTCTTTCAACAGGCCTACCAGATCCAATAGCGCGGCCTTGGTTTCACCGGTGGTCTCACCAAGCAAACCGGCAATTTCCTGGGCGACATGCATTTGCCGGTTAATGATTTCAGCGGCCTTGTCAATGGTTTCCATTTTAACTTTTTGAAACTCCCGATCCTGTTTTTCTCGTTCACTGATATCCGTAATGATCAAAATGACCATTTTATGTTCCCGCACGGGTAAGATCATCTGTTCGGTGATCAAGCAACGTTCAGGATATTCGACCCGCCGGGCGGCTAATTTCTCCTGGGTTTCAACCGCGTACTTCAAATCGGAGCAATCCATGATCCGGGTCAGACTGGTTCCCTTCACCAAATCGACCTGATGTCCGAACATTTTTTCCGAAGCTGGATTGAATTCCTGAATGATCATGTTTTCATCCACTACGATAATGGCGTTCAGCGAATTGTCCATAACCATGTTGGAGAAAGATTCCGCTTTGGACTTCATATAGGGGATGCACATGTCGACTTCCGCCAACCCTTGCCAGACCGCGATGGCTTTTTCGCGACAGGAGCTGTAGCCGCAGGCCCCGCAGTTTTTTTCATCGGCCTTGGTAAACTTCCCGGTTTTGGCGAGAATTTCA
This sequence comes from Negativicutes bacterium UBA1444, assembly GCA_002329525.1. Taxonomy (GTDB): domain Bacteria; phylum Bacillota; class Negativicutes; order UBA1444; family UBA1444; genus UBA1444. Next base: position 8,809 of record DCTI01000020.1, on the reverse strand, counting down.
CGGATTTCGATGTCCGTGGGTTCCAGCGCAATAACCGGCGTTGCCGAGTGATGACGGGATAAAGATGTCAATGGTAACGGTGAATTCAAATGCAGGTCTGGTGACTGCCTGGCGAATTCGACCACCTTGGCTCGCTTGACGGGCGTACCGCTGGACACGGGAATTCCGGGACCGCCGATACAGCCGCCGTCGCAGGCGAGCGCTTCCACGAATCGGGGAGAGATTTCCCAATTGCTCATACACTCGAATACTTCCATGCAATTCTGGAGTCCGTGGACGGTGATAATGTCCGTGTCGGTCTCGTCATGTTCGGTGAAACTTTTCAGAATCCCGCCGGTGATGGGGAAGAAGCGGGAGGGCCCGGGTGTGTCCAAGGCCGAAAGATCTTCGGGTAGATCACTGTTTTGAAGATTTTCACCACCCAGCCATTGCTGGAGGTGTTCGAAAGTCAGAACGGCGTCGATTGCACCGGCCAGGTCGGCATCGCGACCTTCGGCGATTTTGGCGATGCAGGGACCGATGAATACCACAAAGGTGTCCGAACCCAGTTTTTCCTTCAAGATGCGGCCATGGGCGATCATGGGCGATACAACCGGGGCCAGATTGCCGGTCAGATTGGGGTAATATTTTTCCACCAGACGGGTGACTACCGGGCAACAGCAGGAAATGACCGGATAGTCGGCGGTTTCCAGCAACGACGCATAGACTTTGGATACAGCGGCGGCACCGACGGCGGTTTCTTCGACTGCGCAGGCACCGGCTCTTTTCAGTGCGGTCCGCAGCTGCCCGAACGAAAAATGATCAAAGGCGGTGACGAAAGAGGGGGCGATGCTGAAGGCTACCTTCCGGTCTCCAGCCAGCGCGCGTTTAACGATCTCAAGCTGATTTTCAACCTGCTTGGCCTGTTGCGGACATTCCACCACGCATTTTCCGCAAAGAATGCATTTGTCCAGGACGACGCTGGCGTGGCCACTTTCGATGCCGATCGCCTTGACCGGGCAGGAGCGGACACAACGGTGGCAATCCTGGCAGTTGACTTTTTGGGTGGTGATGACCTGTTTCATTCCTTGTCTCCGTTCAGTACATATTTTGTGAACAGTTCAAAGACTTGGTCCTTGGTCACATTCGTCAAAAGCAAATCGTCGATTTGCACAACGACGCCTTCCGTACAGCGTCCCTGACAAAAACTGCCGGCCATCTGCACGTTGGCTTGGGCCTGATAACGGTCGATCAAGGCCAGAAATGTTTCCAGCACGGCATTGGCCCCTTTCAGATGGCAAGCGCTGCCCAGGCAGACCGAAATGGTAACCATACTTTGTCACCTCGACGTACTGTGAAAAGTTTCACTATCAATATCAATTATTGTACCCGATGTGAAAACTTTTCGCAACCGATCGCTGTTTCGGGGCAGGATTTTCCCACAATTCCGCCAATATATATACAGGTTAATATGTGATGGAGGAATCGAGTTGTTTCCATATTATTTGGCAGTGACTATCCTTTGTCCGCTCCTGTTTGC
>DCTI01000020.1:0-7244 GCA_002329525.1 Negativicutes bacterium UBA1444 | reverse complement strand
GGGTTGGCCAGTCGCCATCGGCGCGGCGAGTTATCGACCCGGGGGAGTTATTTCGCAACTACTGTATTATCTCTTTGTTGGCGGGAATGTGGCGGCCGTATTGGGGATCGGTTATGCCGCCTGGCGCTGGCGGGATCGTCTGCTGGGCGTCGTCGGTCTGGTCCAGACAGCACTTCTGGCCTGGTCCTTGTATGTTCCGGGCGTAAATAANNTCGATCATCTGTCCGGACTGCTTCTGTTGTTGATCAATAGTGTGGGTGCCATGTTGCTGCTGTTTGCTGCGGAAGGCAGGGAACAGGGGGGACGGCGTCGTGCCGGCGGTAACAGACGTCTGCCGCAGCTGTGGGCCACGGTGCTGTTGCTCGGCGCTATGCAGGGAGTTGTCCTGTCCGACCGGCTGTTTTGGGTGTGTTTGTTTTTGCAGGTCGCCGCTTTCAGCGCTACAGGATTGATCGCCGACGGCGGATCAAAACAGGCTTTGCATCGGGCCCGCTATTTTTTGCGGTTCGTGTCGCTGGCGAATGCGGCGGTTTTGGCCGGAATCGTCCTGTTGCCGGATGCCGCCCGGGCCCTGTCGTTTGCCGAGATGTTGCTGGTTCCGGATGCGGCGGCGCTGCTGCCGGCATTGGCGTGTTGGGTGACGGCGGGAATGATCTTTTCGGGGCAGCTCCCCTTTCAGAGCATTTTTCTGCGAGCGCTGGCCGAGCCGTTTTCGGCGTCCGCCCTATTGCAGTCCTGCACGATGGCCGTGGCGGGCAGCTACCTGTTTTTGCGTTTTTCGCCGTTGTTCATCAATACTTGGCTGGGGAATGTGGCAGCCGTTGCCGGAGCGTTTTCGTTCATGGGTGCAGCACTTCTGGCTGTCCTGCAACGCCGCCAGGACCGAGTGTTGGCCTATTCTTCCACATCCTGCATGGGACTGATCCTGGCCTTGGCGTGCTTTCCGCAGTTGCCGGCAATTTATACGGCATTGCTGCTGGTCGTATGGCACGGTTTTTCCAAGGCACTGTTGCTGGCGGGGCTCGATGAAACTTCTGCGGGACCGTTGGGCCGGCTGCACTTGCTGGGGGCTGTTTCCTTGATGCTGCCGCCGTTTGGGGCGCCGCTTGCCCAGTCCGTCGCCCTGGAAGCGTCGGGGCGCAATCCGGTGGCCATGGCATTGCTGATTGCCGGGATGGCATTCTCCCTCGCGGCCTGGGGACGCTATATCCTGGCGGAATTTTTTTCCCCATCGAACGCAGTATCTCCGGTCCATTCAAGCCGGCAAAAGCTGGTTGCCCAGGTGGGATTGGCGTTGGGATTATTGGCTTCTTCGCTGGTTGGCATCCCGATGGCTAATCACTTTGGCGCTGCGACTTTACAGGAAAACTTCAGCCGGTTTGACGACATCGCCCAGGGCGGCGCCAGCGGCTTTCTGATCCGGGAACTTGCCGGAATCGACCCCTTGGCGGCTTTTGCGGTCCTTGCCGTCCTATTCGGCGTGGGCTGGACAGCGGTAAAAATGTTGACTGTCAATGAACCGGCGGCAGCCTCGGGACCCTTGGCAGAACCGGAAAATGAAACGGCCGGGACGACTGATCTTGCGGCTTCGGCCGACGTCCCGCCGGCCGAAGCTGGCGAACCAACAACGCCGGCTGATTCGACGGCGGTTATTGCGAATGAACTGGCAGAGCAAGCGGAGAAGGGCACAGAACCAGTGAATGAGGCGAACCCGCAACCGGAACCCGAGACGGGACCACCGGCAGAACCCCTGCCGACCGATATCATCCAGATAATTACTGAGCCCCCGGCGACCGTCCCGGAGAAGGCGGCGGGGATCACTTGGGGGACGATTTTTCACCGTATTGCGGATGAAAGACGGATCGAGCGGTATGCAACAGTACTTGCCGCTGCTTTGATCATCCTGATGTTCGAGGTGATCATCCGATGAGCTTGGTCTTGGTTCTGATTCTGCTTGCCTGCCTGTTTGGCCCGCCCTTACTGGGCGGATTGACGGCGGGATTACTTGAATACTGTCAGGCGAAAAAAGAAGGACGGCCGCTGCCGTCCCTGTTGCTGCCGTTTCCTGGATTTTTTGCCGGACTGCGACAACCGGCGGCGGATCGATGGGCGCTGCAATGGGCGCTGCTGTCCCTGACCTTGCAGGTGGCCGCAATGTGCTTGCTGGGTTTGCAAAGAAGTTTACCGTCGGTCTTGTTATTTCAGGCCGCCGGCGCCTGGAGCCTGCTGCTGGCGGCAGCGATTCGGCCGGAAGCCGCCGGTACACCGGACGTTAGTCGCACCATCCGGTCGCTGTTGATTCAACAGCCGTTGCTGTTTTTGANNGGGACTGTTTTTCGCCACCGGTAGTTTCTCGCTGAATAACTTGTCAGAGACGCCAAGACTTCTGGGGATCGATCTGCCTTTGCTATGGCTCGTTCTGTTGGGCGTTGCGCAGGTCTCCCGGGACAATGCGCCAGCGTCCTCTTCACCGGCCGGACCGGTGGCGGCCGTTATGCGGCTTTCACAATGCTATGCCAGCGGGTGTTTGCTGTTGCTGGCGGGATTTTTTTGGACCCGTAGCGTGGCCGGAGCTATAGTGGCCGCCGTTATTTTACAGGTTGCCTTCAGCCTGCTCCGATCCGTTCGGACGCCTTGGCTGTCAAAACTTGCGAATTACTGGGGATACGCCTTCTTCGCCAGCGGACTGAATCTTCTGTGGGTTTATATAAAATACTGGCAGTAGCCGGTTAGTAGCGAGGCCCCGGGAATTGACGGGGGAAAATCGCATCCAGCCGGTTCAGAAGTTCTTCCGTGGCCTCCTGCGCCAATGGCAGGGGACCGCTGTAAATGCCCGCAAATTCTGTGGCCGAACGTACGGCCTTGAATCGGCCGAACCGGCCGGTTTTTTTGTCAAAATAGGCAAGCGTCAAAGTAATATCGGTTTCTTCGATGGTCTCCTCCCGAAGATAGTAGGTAAAATTACGCAGATGGCTGATCTCAAGAGCGACAGCCCCGTCGGCGGATTTTTCGGCAACCAGCTTTTCCAATGCGGCTTGATCCAATGAATTTTTCAAGGCTGGTGCCGAAAGGATTTCATATTTGGGGAAACGAAACTGGCTGGACAGTTGGTTCAACAAAGATGCGTTCAGGTTCGGATCATTGTAGCGACTCCGATCACTGACGGCGGGCAGTACAATTTTGACGGGATCAATCGCCTGGGCAGGCGAGGCGGGAAACAATATTCCCCCGATGCTGATGGACAATACCAATAAAAGCAACAAGCGACGGCAAGTTCTGATCATTTTTTGTCCTTCCTTCCCGGTTGAGTATTTTCTATCCATCAGATTCGCCGGCAATTTTCAAAAAACCTGCCGGAATATTTGACATGGTGCGCCGCCTTTGATACGATGGGACCTGTAGAAGGGTAGAGCTTACAGATGGTTTCGGGTAAAAGGGCAGGATGGGAAAGAGAACGCGACACTCCTGCGGGAGTGTTCATTTTTTTGCCGGTTTTACGCCCTGAAGCCGATCCGCAAGAAAATACCCATCGGAAAATGCAGGTAGAAAGGTCGGAATGGAAAATGTCGATTCAACTGGTAATCATCGTTGCTTATGTCGCGGTATTGTTTGGGATCAGCTTTTATGCCAAGCGCCTGGCAGCCAACGGCAGTACCAATTTTTTGTTTGCCGGCCGCAAGATGGGTTCCGGACTGGTGGCGGTAAATGTTGCCGGCCTCGCCATTGGGGCGGCTTCAACCATCGGGGTTGCGGAACACGCCTTTTCCGTGGGCATTGCCGCCGGGTGGTACAATGCCGCCTGGTCGGCTGGGGCGTTGGTGATGGGACTGTTTGCAGCGGCGAAATATCGTGAGATGGACTGTACAACCGTGCCGGAACTGTTTGAACGCTATTATGATAAAAATAGCCGCGTGATTGCCGTGTTCGGTCTGGTGATTATCCAGATGGTCATTACCGCGATGCAGTATCTGGCCGGAGGCGCTTTGCTGTCGTCGCTGCTGCCGGAGTATTTTTCCTTCCAGGGGGGGATGATCGCCAGCGCGGTTGTGTTTATCGGCATTACCTTGATCGGCGGCCTCTGGTCTTCCGGTCTTTCCAATATCGTCAGCATGATCTTGATTTATATCGGTGTACTGGCCGGCACATTCATGTCCGTGTCCAATCAGGGCGGCATCGCCGCGATTGCGGCGAAACTGCCGGCGAATACGGATTGGTTCGCCCCGGTCGGCAGCCTGGGTCTGGCGATGATTGTCGGTTGGTTTGCCGTTATGATCACGCAGACGATCAGCGCGCAGGGACCGGTGCAAATCGCCTGCGGCGCCAAGGATGGAAAAGCGGCCCGCAACGGCTATCTTTGGGGAGCCCTGATGATTTTTCCAATCGGCTTTTTGTGCGCGCTGATGGGAATGGCGGCCAAAGTGGCGTATCCGGGAATCAAAGCGACGATGGCGTTGCCCAAAATTATCATGAGTCTGGATCCGGTTTTGTCAGGGGTAACGTTGGCGGCGCTCTGGGCGGCGGATGTTTCGACCGCTTGCACTCTGCTGTTGGGCGCGGGAACTTTGTTTTCCCAGGATATTTATAAACGGTTTATCGCTCCGGGAATTTCGGAAAGCCGGTATGTGGTGGTGAACCGGTTGGCGATTCTGGCCATTGGGCTGATCACCTTATGGTTTGCCTTTAATGCGGTGGGAATTCTGCGGACTCTGCTGATCGGCCTCAGCCTTACGACTGCGTTTACCGTAGTGTTTCTGTTTACAATGTTTGCCCCGGGACTTTGCCGCAAAAGCTCCGCTTTTTACACCACACTGGCCGGGATGCTTGCGTTGGCGGCATGGCAGGTAGTTCCGGCAGTCCAGATCTTCGCCCATCCCATTTATATGGAATGGTTTGTTTGTCTGGGAACATTCTTCCTGGTGGCGATTCTTGATAACGAAAAAATTCCGGCAGCCGCCATGGCGTCGAAAGGGATTTGATTTCCGGCTTCAAAAGGAGGATGCTGAATGGTGCCACTAACAAGTCTGGATGTTGGGCGCGCCGCCCTGAAGATGGCGGTTACGGATAATCGGACCGACGAGCAGGATTTGCGGATCCAAATGTTCCAGCAACACGGTATTCAGTCTATTGCCATTGATTTCGGCGGTGAATTTGTGCCGTCCGTCAAAAAAATCATTGAGCGGGCGGTGGTGGCGGCGCAACGTCAGGGCCTGGTTCCGTCCAATCATGTCGGTGAAGGTGCGGTTGCCGGGGCGGCCCGGGCCGCGCTGGGGCAGATTTCCGCCCAGGCGGTCGGCCTTTCCGTCGGCGGTAAAATCGGCATCGCCCGTCATGGGGAACATTTATGTGTGGCGATTTTTCTGGGCATCGGCGTTTTGAATCTAAATGAAGTAGCGGTGGGCTTGGCCCACCGCTCACTTCCTGAGTGATTTTCCGACCTGCTGCCGGTTAATGCTTGCGTTTGACTCGTGCCTGCCCTGATGATTCCGGCGCCGGGAGCCCGACTCTTTGCCGGCCGAACCACCACATGGCCAGCAGGCCGAGAAGAATGACGGCCAGACTGGTCAATTGGGCGGACTTGAGGCCAAAGGCCAACGTTCCGTAATCGCCGCGCAAATACTCGAGAAAAAAGCGGGCGATGGAGTAGAGAATGGCGTACAAGGCAAAGATCTGCCCCTTGGCATGCGGAAAATATCGCGTCAATAGCAGCAAAACAAAAATGATGACGTCAATTTGTCCTTCCCAAACCTCTGTCGGCCACAATGGTTGAGTGCCATAGGTGGCGTGGGCCAGCGTGCCGCTTGGGTAGAGAAGGCCGAAGGCGCCGCCGGTGGGGCTGCCGAAAGCGTCGCCATTCAGGAGATTGGCCATTCGGCCGATCGCCTGGCCCATGATCACAGCGGGCGCGGCGACAATATCCGCGAACTCCCAGGTGTCGATGCCGTGCTTTTTGGTGTACCAATACCCGACGAGAACTCCGGCGACNNTCCCCAGACAAAGGGGATCTCCAACAGATGATCCTTATAGTACGACCAATCGAAGAAAAGCACATCCCAGAGCCGGGCGCCGATAATGCCGGCCAGCCCGCAATAGAGGCCCATGTCCGGCACGTGTTCGTGCCAGCGCCCATCCTGCCGGGCCAGAAACCAGGCGGTACCGGTGGCCAGAAAAATACTCAGGCACATGATCAACCCATACATTCGTATGGGAAAATCGCCAAGGTGAAAGAGATATTGATGCATATGGGCCCTCCTACTTTTTCACGAACGTAAGCAGCTGTCGGACAACCTGCTCCACTTTCTGGCGGTCGCCGGCCAGGCCTGGGGCATCTTCACACAGACAGTTGACGGCGTTGTTCTCTAACAAATAATAACCGATTTTGTCGATGGAGGCGCGCACGGCGGCGATTTGCACGAGCAGATTGGCGCAGGGCTGATCTTCAGTCAGCATCCGCTCAATTCCGGCGATATGCCCGCGGACATTTTTCAGTCGGGCTAACACTTCTTCTTTTACCTGGGGATCTGTCATTTCGGTCACCTCTTTCCGAATCCCCCTGCGGGGGGTAGGGGATATATAGAATATTATAACGGCTTCACAGGAATTTTGGCAATTGGAGGAATGAACCATGGGAGAAAAGAAATTTAGTTTTGGGTTTGGCAGTGCGGCGGTGGAACTAAGTCTGCCGGAAGAAAAAATCATTTATGAGATCGAAGGCCGGCCGGCCGCAGCGATCGAAAATGTGCCGGCAGCGGTAACCGCGGCCCTGCGCAATCCGATCGGCACACCGCCCCTGCAGGAAATCGTCAAGCCGGGGGAGAGCGTGGCGATCATTGTCAGCGACATCACGCGGGCCTGGATCAAATCCAACCTGTTCCTGCCGACTTTGCTGGATGAATTGAATGCCGCCGGCATTCCGGACCAGGATATTTTCATCGTGATTGCGCTCGGGGCCCATCGGCCCCATACGGAGGAGGAAGACATCGTTGTCTGCGGCGCCGGCGTCTGTCACCGAGTTCGCGTCTATCAACACAATGCCCGGGACAAGGCAGGGCTGGTTTACAGCGGCAGGACTTCGCGCGGCGTGGAAGTTTGGAACAACAAACGGGTCGTGGAAGCGGACCGGATCATTCTGACCGGCGGCATTGTGTATCACCTCATGGCGGGATTCGGCGCCGGCCGCAAGGCGGTCATGCCGGGAATCAGCGGTTACGACACGATCCAGGCGAACCATCGTTTTTGCCTCCATC
>DCTI01000254.1:8877-9062 GCA_002329525.1 Negativicutes bacterium UBA1444 | reverse complement strand
GCGACTGCGACTCCGGACTGGACCTCGAGCGCCTCATCGAATTGAACCGGCAATACAACGCAACCGTCAATGGCGGGGGCTGCCGGAGCTGCTGGCTGGTGAATTTTTGCGATGTTTGCGCGGCGAGCCGGATGGCCGGCGACCATTTCATCAATCCGGCCCCGGCGGAGTGCGACTATTTCCGC
>DCTI01000254.1:7190-8867 GCA_002329525.1 Negativicutes bacterium UBA1444 | reverse complement strand
CGCAGCTGGTCCGCGAACAACCGGACTTGTGGCGCCGGATCGAAGAGTATCGCAACGACCGGCGTAAATTTATCGGGATCATTGATGTAAATGATTTTTAGGCGCGAGTTTCCCCTGTATCTGCAATATGACGCTATGGATTGCGGACCGGCCTGCCTGCGCATGGTGGCGGCGCATTATGGCAAAAAGGTTTCCCTGCAATATCTCCGGGATAAAAGCTATGCATCCCGGGAAGGCGTTTCGCTGCAGGGTCTGCACGACGCCGCTGCCATCCTCGGCATGCAGGCCCGGTGCGTACTGGCCTCGCTGGCCTATCTGACGGAAGAGGCCAGACTTCCCTGCATCGTACACTGGGAACGGGACCATTTTGTCGTTTTGTACCGAATCCAAAACGACTGCTTTTATATCGCGGATCCGGCCTGCGGCCGGCAACGCCTGAATGCGCGCGAGTTCGCGGCGCGGTGGGCGGAGAAGGGTGACGAGGGCTACGCGCTGCTACTGGAACCCGCCGCCGAATTTGCTCGCCCGCTTGCTGCTGAGCCGTCGACCGCCGGCGTCGGCCGGCTGCTTTCCTATCTGCGTCCCTACCGCCGACGGCTGGCGCAACTGTTGCTGGCCCTGCTGCTGGGCAGCGGCATCCAATTGCTGTTGCCGTTGTTGACGCAGCAGATCGTGGACCGGGGAATAATGCCCGGTGACGTCGGCCTGCTGCGCCTGATCCTGCTGGGACAGTTCGTGCTGATCGCCAGCCGGGCGCTGGTGGACTTTCTGCGCAGCTGGATTCTGTTCCATATCGGCACGCCGCTGAATATCGCCTTGGTTCGGGACTTTCTGGCCAAACTGACCCGGTTGCCGTTGCGCTATTTCGATGTGAAAATGCTTGGCGACACGTTGCAACGAATTGGCGACCACCAGCGGGTGGAAGTTTTTTTGAGCCATTCGCTGCTGGGATTTTTGCTGACCGGCGTGAATCTGGTGGTGTTCTCCCTGGTGTTGGCTGCGTATGACGGCGTAATTTTTTTCGCTGTTCGTGGCCGGCACCGTGCTGTACCTTCTCTGGATCCGGGCCTTTTTGCCCGGGCGCCGGGAAATCGATTTTATCCGGTTTCGTCAACTGGGCCGGAATCATAATGCCATAATCCAACTGATCATGGGGATGCAGGATATTCGGCTCAATAACTGCGAGCAGGGGAAATTGACGACTTGGCGGAAACTTCAGGCCGAACTGTTCGCCACGGGTAAACGCAGTCTCGCCCTGACGCAGAAACAGGAAACCGGTTGCCTGCTGATCCGGGAAATGCAGAACCTGATCATCACCTATGTCGCCGCCGTGGCCGTGATTGACGGCGGGATCACTCTGGGCATGATGCTGGCCATTCAGTTCATCCTGGGCCAACTGACCGGCCCGGTTGAACAGCTGGTGCATTTTGCCGCCACCGCGCAGGATGCAAAAATCAGTTATGAACGGATCGCCGAGGTCCAGAATCTGCCGGACGAGGAAGCGGACCCGGCGGCAAAAACCGGTCGCTTGGCGACAGAGTCGGATATCGTGTTGGACGCCGTTTCGTTTCAGTACCAGGGACCCTATTCGGCCCGGGTGCTGAACGATATTTCCCTGCGGATTCCCTGCCGCAAAACGACGGCCATCGTCGGCGCCAGCGGCAGCGGCAAAACCAC
>DCTI01000254.1:0-7182 GCA_002329525.1 Negativicutes bacterium UBA1444 | reverse complement strand
GCGGCGGGTTTGCGGCTGCGTGTTGCAGGACGGATACCTCTTTTCCGATACCATCGCCAACAATATCGCCCTGTCGGACGGACCGGCCGACGAAGGCCGGGTCCGGGAGGCGTCGGTTGCCGCGAATATCGATGATTTCATCGGCTCGCTGCCGTTGGGGTATCGGACCGTCATCGGCGCCGACGGCCAGGGGCTGAGCCAGGGCCAGAAGCAGCGGATTCTGATCGCCCGGGCCGTATATAAGAATCCGGCTTGGTTGTTCCTGGACGAAGCCACCAACTCGCTGGACGCCGGGAATGAAGCGGCTATTCTGCACCGACTGGCGCCTTTTTTTCAAAAGCGGACGGTTGTCATCGTCGCCCACCGCCTCAGTACGGTAAAAAATGCCGATCAGATCATCGTGCTGGACCGGGGAAATGTCGTGGAAATTGGCGCTCATGCCGAACTCATCGCCCGACGCGGCACGTATTTTCGCCTGGTGGAAAACCAACTGGAACTCGGAGTTTGAAAAAAAGGGCCTGTTGTAACGCGATGTGGATTTTCGGCCAGTTTCTTATCGTGATGTGATAATTTTCTGTTTATTTTTTGATGCCGTCATGATATAATAAATTCAAATTCCAACAAACGAAGCTGGTTTGCAGGCGGGTCGACTCAGATTCGCAGGTACTACGCGGGAAAGGAGGGAACACGGATGTTGATGGAAAACATGTCCCAATCCTTTGCAGCAAAAATCACGCCGGCCGATCTGGTCGCCTCGAAGCCGGACGAGGCTTTTCTGTGGCGCCGGGAAATGGTCAACTGCCCTTACGATTATGAAATGCAGGTGCGGCAGTGGGATGAGAGCGAAGTCATCTTCGATATGCTCATGAGCACCGGCGCGCCGGCGAGCAGTACGCAATTCGACGGTGAAAAGGACGAATAACGGCGGGTACCCGTGCCTATATCGCAATATGAGATGAAAAGCCCATCTTACAGCATTTCGGTGCCGCAAGACGGGCTTTTTTCTGAAATCCGGGAACTCCTGGAGCATAAAAAGGAGGCGGCTGACGATGAACCGACAGCCTGTTACGTTACTGTTCACCAATTCCATCGACTATGTGGCCGACCTATTGGTCAAGAATCTGGGATCGGAGCAGGTTTTCCGTTACAATACGGACCTGTGGCAGGACTATAAACTGCTGGTTTCGGACCGGACGATCGAGATTGAGGACCCCATCGGCCGGCGCGTGACGGAAGCCGATATCGTCAAGGTTTTTCGGCGTTCTTCCATGCGGGCCTCGAACATTTTTCCGGCGACGAAACTGACGGACGCCGAACGTTACGACGAAGAGGAAGTCTGGATGGCGTTGAGCGATATCCTGAATATTTTTTGGGAACAGGGCAAGGTTGTACTGAACCAGCCGCTGGCGACCACCCGTTCCTGCAAGATGCAGCAGCTACGGGTGGCGGCCCGATATTTCGATGTGACGCCGTTCCGTTTCGTTGTCGGCGCAGCCGAACATCTTCGGCCGGGCGGGCAGGCCGTGGCAAAAAGTTTTACATTCAAATTTGCCGACGGCATCGGCTTTTATGCCCGCAAAGTGGATGAAGGAAGCCTGGATCCCGCACATCCTTGGTTCCTGACCGACTTCGTCGAAGCGGACGAAGATGTAACCGTGGCGCTGGTGCGGGATGAACTGTTCGCCTATGCGTTGGCCCGGGAACCGTTTCTCGAACAGACCATCGACTGGCGGAAAGCGCCTTCGTCACATGCCCACCGGGGCTGGAAACCGGTAAAGATACCACCCGCCCTGTCGCAGGCGATCTTCGCGTTCGCGGCGGACATCGGCATCCATTACGCCCGGCTGGATTTTTTGCGGAAAGATTCCCGCTACACCTTCCTGGAAGCCAATTATGCCGGCGAATGGGGCTGGCTTGATCCGGACAACCAGAACGGCCTGATGGCGAAAATTTTGTATGAAATTGATCCGCGAACCCCGCTCGTTGGTTGTCCGCGGCCGCAGTGGCGCTAGGACGGCGGCTCGAATTCGAGGGCAATCAGCCGTGCATAACGCGGACAGGTTTCCAGCAGACGGGCATGGGGGCCTTCCCCCTGAATGCGGCCGTGGTCGAGGACCACGACCCGGTCGGCCGTCTGGACGGTCGCCAGCCGGTGGGCTACGATCAACAGAGTTCGGTTTTTCCGCTGCTGCGCGAAGGTTTGGCGCAGCAGCATTTCATTTTCGGGGTCCAGCGCCGAAGTCGCCTCGTCCAGAATCAGCAGACGGGTCTGGCGAAGCAGCGCCCGGGCGATGGCCAGCCGCTGACGTTGACCGGTGGACAGCTGCTGCCCTTTGTCGCCCAGGGGGGTATCATAGCCAGTCGGCAGGCGGCTGATGAATTCGTCGGCCTGCGCCCGATGGGCCGCTTCAACAATCTGACTTTCCGTCGCGGTCGCGGCGCCATACCGGATATTGTCCCGCGCGGTACCGGAAAAGATGAAGGGTTCCTGGCTGACGACCGCGATTTGGCGGCGCAATTCCTGCGGGTCCATATCGCGCAGGTCGACGCCGTCCAGAAAGATCGCCCCCGCCTGGGGATCATACAACCGGAGCAGCAGCCGCAGGATCGTTGTTTTGCCGGAACCGGACGGACCGACCAGGGCCACGGTCTCGCCTGGCCGCAGTTCCAGGCTGAAGTCTTCCAGGACCGGTTGTTGCGGCCGGCCCGGATAAGCGAAGTTTACTTGCGCAAAACGGACCGCGCCCGGGCCTGGCCGGACCGGCAAAGGTTGCAGTTGCCGGCTGCTTTCCGGCGGCTGTTGCAGGATGGCCAGCAACCGTTCGGCGGCGCCGGCGGTTTTGCGGATTTCGCCGAAAATTTCCGACAGGCCCGCGCAGCCGAACGCGGCGAAGGCCGCATACATGACGAACTGTGCGACCACGCTCCAGCTTGTTTGCCGCTCCAGAACCAGCAAGCCGCCGGCATAGAGCATAGTCGCCGCCAACGAGAGCGACAGCGTGAACAGAACAAAGACCAGCAACGATTTGGCCCGCATCAGTCGTTCGGCGCTGCCGAAACTGATTTCGCTGTTGCGGTCGAACTGCCCGGCCTCTGACGATTCCGCCGCAAAAGATTTCACGGTCGATAATGCGTTCAGGGACGATTCGATCCGCATGACCAACCGGGCTTCCTCTTCCCGGGCGGCGACGGCCGTCCGTCGGACTTGCCGTCCGAAGAACACGGCGATGACGAGCAGTAGCGGGACGACTGCCACAAAAACGGCCGTAAGTCGCCAGTCCAGCCAGGCCATCAGGAACAGCGCGCCGACCAGTTGGATGAGGGAGCGAAGCCCGATCGGCAGGACGATTCCGACCAGGGTTTCCAGCAGAGCGGCATCCGAAGTCAACCGTGACAGCAGATCGCCGGTGGGGTGGGTATCAAAAAAAGCCAGCGGCAGCCGCAACAGATGGCGAAAAACCCGGCGGCGGACATCCGCGNNCAGCCAGGACAGCAAATACATCCGCAGAGCCACCGCGGCGGCGTACAGCCCGATGACCGTCAACAGCAGGAAAAATGCCGATTGCAGGGAGGCCTGACGATCCGTCGTCGCCAGAGTGTCGATGAAATATCCCAGCGCTTTCGGCAACGCGAGCAAGCTGCCCGAGGAAACCAGGAGCGCCGCCAGGGCCAAGGCCAGGCGGCGGGGATGTTGTCGCAGAAACCTGCCAATGATCTGCAGCGTGGCGATCCCGTCCTTTTTATCTTATTAGGTCTATCTATCCATATCGTAACAGAAATGGCCCGGAGAACAAAGAAAAAAGCTCGCCGATTTGCTCGGCGAGCTTTTGGAAAATCGGGGCGATGGATGGATCAGAGCGATTCGCCCTTTCCTTCCGCGTTGGACCCGGAATGCTGCCTGAACCAGCCGATGATCACCGGCAGAACCGACAGGACAACGACGGCGATGATAACCAGGGAAAAGTTCTTTTTTACGAGCGGCAAATTGCCGAAGAAATAGCCGCCGCCGCAGAACAGGGCGACCCAGAGCAGACCGCCGGTGATATTGAACGAAGTGAATTTGGCGTAACGCATTTCCCCCACGCCGGCCACAAAGGGGGCGAAGGTGCGGATGATCGGCATGAACCGGGCGATGACGATGGTGATCGTGCCGTATTTTTCATAGAAGTGGCGGGTTTTCAACAGATGTTCGCGCTTGATGAAACGAAAGTCCTTCTCGTAGATGCGGTGGCCGATAACCTTGCCGATCGAATAGTTGAGGCTGTCGCCCAGAATCGCCGCCGCACTGAGCGTCACCACCAGCAGCTTGATGTCGAGAACTCCCGTGGCGGCGAAAGCGCCTGCCGCAAACAACAAGGAGTCACCCGGCAGAAACGGGGTGACCACCAGGCCGGTTTCCGCGAACACGATGCCGAACAGGATTGCGTAGGTCAAGGTCCCGTAGCTTTGGATGATCATGCCCAGATATTGGTCGAGATGCAGAAAAATATCGACGAGATGCAGGAATAGGTCGAGGAACTGTTGCATAATACTAAACTATACCTCCCAAGGGGCATTTTGTTTTTTTCGTCGTTTGTCCCTATAGACGTCTCTTCTTTGGAGCCATTAGACAATATTATATCACAGATCGTCCGATGCGATTAAAATGACACGGCTGATTGCGCATCCGGACCGGGCGTGCTAAAATTTTGGAATATAGCGGAGCAACGGGATCATCGCCCAGGAGGTAAAGAAACTTCGGTGCGGGGAAAACCGGCAGCAAAGTCTTTTACTAGTCTGCGCGCGACGAATATTAAGCGTCTGGAGGAATACAGTTGAATCGGACCGACATCATCGCCGAACGCCTTGCCAACGTGCCGTTCGCGGAAATCCGCAAAGTGGCGGAACGAGCGACGCAATTGGAAGCACAGGGGAAAAAGGTGATTCATTTCGAAATCGGCCGGCCGGACTTCGATACGCCGGCCCATATCAAAGCTGCGGCTGTCGATGCCCTGGACCGGGGCTTTGTCCATTATCCGCCCAACAATGGAATTCCGGCTCTGCGGGAAGCTTTGGCGGCCCGCCTGCAAACCGACAAGGGTCTGCACTACGATCCGCAGACGGAGATTCTGGTGACGGCGGGCGGACAGGAAGCACTGTATCTGACCTTCATGAGCATTTTGAATTCCGGCGACGAGGTCTTGGTGCCGGAGATTTGCTTCGGGCCGTTTCCGCTGGTTGTCGGTTTGGCCGGCGGGGTGCCGGTGCCTGTCCCGTTACAGGCGGATCGTCAGTACGCCTATGATCTGGCGGCCGCGAAACGGGCAGTGTCGCCGCGGACCAAAGCCATTTTGGTCAATTCGCCCCACAACCCGACCGGCGGCGTGCTGAGCGAGGCCCAACTGCGGGAAGTCGCGGCGTTCGCAGCCGAGCATGATTTGCTGCTCATTTTGGATGATGCCTACGATCAGATGATTTATGAAGGCGAAATGATCTCGCCGGCGGCATTCCCGGGGATGCGGGAACGAACCGTCATCTGCGGCACTCTCTCGAAAACTTACGCGATGACCGGCTGGCGGATCGGTTATATCGCCGCGATGGCGCCCATTGTCCACGCCGCGACCAAGATGCAGCAAAATGTGCTGTTGTCGGTGTGCAGCTTTGCCCAGTATGGCGCGGTGGCAGGCCTGAATGGACCGCAGGACTGCGTGCGGTCGATGATGGCCGAATTCAACCGGCGGCGTGGCCTAGTGCTCGAACTGTTGCGGCGGGCGCCGGGACTGGAGCTTACTTCTACCCCCAACGGCGCGTTTTATGTCTTTCCGCGCATCACCCTGCCGAATTTCACATCGGCGCAAGTAGCGGAATATTTGCTGGAGGACGCCGGGGTGGCCGTGGTCGACGGCCGGGCGTTCGGGGAGGCCGGCAACGGCCACTTCCGGATCTCGTACGCAGTATCCTACGAGGACTGCCGGGAGGGACTGGAACGGATTGCGGCCGCGATGGGCCGCCTGGCCGCCTCGACAGGCTGATTTTGCACAAGAGGCTCTTCGGGAATCTGCCGAAGAGCCTCTTGGTTTTCTACCGGTACTATTATTTGTATACCCTGACGCGGTCCGCCAACGGCAAAAACTCCTTGTTAGCGGGCGGTGCGGTCGGTTTGCCGAATGGCATCTGCGCGACCAGCTGCCAGCGGTCCGGGATATTCCAGGTTTGTTTGGCGGGCGCATCGACAATCGGATTGTAATGTTGCAGGGAAGCACCGAATCCGGCCTGCTCCAGCGCGGTCCAGACCACATACTGCAGTATTGCCGAGGCATGCTGCGACCAGACCGGGAACCGGTCCTGGTACAGCGGGAATCGTTTTTGCAGCGACTCGACCACCGTCATGTCCTCGAAGAACAGGACAGAACCGTAGCCGCTGGCGAAGGCGGCGATCTTTTCCTCGGTCGGGCCGAATTTGTCCGCCGGGACGAGTTCGCGCAGTTCTTCCTTCGTGATTTGCCAGAAGCAGTCGTGCTGGGCCCCCAGCAACAACACCACCCGGGCGCTTTGGGAATTGAACGGGGAAGGCGAATGCTTGACGGCTTCTTCGACAATGTCCTGGATGATTTCATCGGGAAGGACGAAATCTTTGCTGATTCCATAAATGCTGCGGCGGGCCTTCACAGCGTCGAAAAAAGGAGTGTTCATAGCTTCTCCTCCTCAGCGATATTTTCGGGATATTCTCATTTTATCACGACCGCAGCAATTTTGCAGGGCCCGGCCGCAGTCACGCCCCGGTTCGCCGGGAATGGACGGCAGTGGAGTTTTTGGCGGCAGGCCGGTATAATAGAATAACGGTATAATATATGACTCCGAACCATTTTACGGTGGATTAAAACCGGAAGGCGGGATTGCATGATACAGGTGAAACGAATTTTTGCGGAAAAGCGACCGGGCTTCGACGTGGAGGCACTGGCGCTCCTCCAGGACCTGCGGGAGAATGTCGGCTTGACGGGGTTGCGGCGGTTGCGGCTGATCAACCGCTATGATGTGGCGGGAATCAGCGACGAGGAATGTGCGTTGGCCCGGGAGCTCGTTTTTGCCGAGCCGCCCGCCGACCAGGTGTATGATGAAACCATCGACTTGGCGGACGCGGACCGGGTCTTTGCCATGGAATATCTGCCGGGCCAGTATGACCAGCGGGCCGACTGGGCTGCC
>DCTI01000030.1:6789-8468 GCA_002329525.1 Negativicutes bacterium UBA1444 | reverse complement strand
CTGCTGCGGCTGGGCGGCGGATTCGCGCCGGCGCTGGCTGCGCCGGCGACAGAAGAGGATTGGGTCAGCGAGAGGGCGGCGGGGAACAACGAGTTCGCCGTTGCGCTGTATCAAAAAATCAGCGCTGACTCGACGAATGCCGGCAAAAACATTTTCTTTTCGCCCTATAGCATTTCCACCGCTTTGGCCATGACCTATGCGGGCGCCTGCGGCGAGACCGCGCGGCAGATGGCGGCGGCCCTGCATTTCGATGCGGAGCAGCAAACCCTGCACCGCTCGTTCCGCGCCCTGGCCGCCCGGCTGGACGGAACCGGCAAACCCTATCAGCTCAAGATCGCCAATGCGCTGTGGGGGCAGAGCGATTATCCGTTCAAGCCGGAATTTTTGTCATTGGTCAACGAATATTATGCCGGCGGATTGCAGACGCTCGATTTTTCGAGGGACCCGGAACCTGGTCGGGAGCGGATCAACCAGTGGGTTGCCGGTCAGACGGCCGACAAGATTCAAAACCTGTTGCAGCCGGGCGATATTACTTCGCTGACCAGGCTGGTCCTGACCAACGCGATCTACTTCAAGGGCGACTGGGTCAAGGCGTTCAACCAGCAGGACACCGGGCCGGCTCCCTTCAAACTGGCCTCGGGCAGCAGTGTCAGCGTGCCGATGATGACGCGGATCGCTTACTTCGCCTATGCGGGGACCGAGACGCTTCAGGCGGTGGAGTTGCCGTATGCCGGCGATGATCTGGCCATGACCGTGATTGTGCCGAAGCAAGACCTTTCGNNGCAGCCAACCCGGCTCAGCCTGTATCTGCCGCGCTTCAAATTCGACGCCCGGTATGCCCTGCAAAGCCGGGAGTACTTGCCGGCGCTGGGCATGATCGATGCCTTCGATGGTCGAGCAGCTGATTTTTCCGGTTTGACCGGCCATCGGGATCTGTCTGTTTCCGGCGTATTCCACAAGGCCTTCGTTGATGTGAACGAGAGCGGCACGGAAGCAGCGGCGGCTACCGGGATGGTAGTCGGTCTGACCAGCCTGCCGGCGCGGGAGATCGTGGTGCGGGCAGATCATCCATTCCTGTTTCTGATTCAGCATAAACCGACCGGGACGATCCTGTTTTTGGGACGGGTCGCCAATCCGGCGCAATAAGGGGCAATGGCAAAGGGTACTGTTTTGGGCAGTACCTTTTGTCGTCTATTCGATGATTTTCCACAGCAGGAGCCGGCATTGCCACAGGGGAAGCGGCAGTGATAATTCTCCGACGCTTCCCCCATGATTTCCGATAGGTTCCATTTGGCGGGTTAAACTTCATTATGGGAGGAATGGACATGAGTTGCTGCCATAGTCAGAAACTGCGCAAAGTGAATTTTCAGGGCGATGGGCTCCGGGCGGGCACCTTGTGGGATCAGGACGATTTGGCGAAACCCCAAATTTTGATCGACTCGGCGGCCGGCGACAGCCATCCCGGCAGCGTCCATCTCGGCAAAGCCGCTGAGGAAGTCAAACTGTCGGTCTACGAAAAAGGCGGCAAGCCGGCGGTATATTCGGTCACGGATATCTGCGACGGAGTGGCGATGGCCCATGACGGCATGAACTACTCGCTGGTGAGCCGGGAAATCATGGCCTTCATGTATGAGATTCACGCCCTGGGTGCGCCGTTTGACGGCGGCGTGCTGCTCGCC
>DCTI01000030.1:158-6749 GCA_002329525.1 Negativicutes bacterium UBA1444 | reverse complement strand
GCTGAGCGGGCCCGATTTCATGTCGTCGGAGATTCTCTACGGGGCCGGCGACCGCTACGCCAAGGGCGACCTGAACGAGCAGGAACTCATGTATTATACGATGAACTGCTGCCCCAGTGCCGGCGCCTGTCAGTTCATCGGCACGGCCAGCACCATGCAGGTCGTTTCCGAAGCCTTGGGGTTGTCGCTGCCCGGCAATGCCCTGGCGCCGGCCTATGGCGTCCAAATCAACCGGTATGCCCGACAGGCCGGCCGTCAGATTGTCGACAACATCCGCAACGGCATCATCCCCCGGCGCTTCCTCAGCCGCAAGAATATCGAAAATGCCATGATTTTGCATGCGGCGGTCGGCGGGTCCACGAATGCATTGCTGCACATTCCGGCCATTGCCCGCGAAGTGGGGATCCAGGTTTCCCAGGATGAATTCGACGCCGTCAACCGCCAGGTGCCGGTTCTGGTCAGCCTGAAGACCGGCGGACATTGGCCGACTGAGCTTTTCTGGCACGCCGGCGGCGTGCCGGCCCTCATGCGGGAGCTGAAAGATCTGATTCATCTGGACGCCATGACGGTAACCGGCCGGACTGTGGGCGAGAACCTGCAGATGTTGGAGGACAGCGGCTGGTTCGCGCAGGTCCAGAGTTATTTGACCAACTACCGGGTTGCGCCGGCCGAGATCATCAAAACCCGCCGCGATCCGGTAAAATCACAGGGGAATATCCGGATACTGAAGGGAAATCTGGCCCCTGGCGGAGCGGTGATCAAACTGTCCGGCGTGGACGAGGCCATCTATAATTTTTCCGGGATGGCCCGCGTTTTCGACAGCGAAGAAGAAGCGGTCGCGGCGCTGCTGCGCGGAGATATCGGGCCGGGTTCGGCCATATTCATCAAGTTTGAAGGGCCTAAGGGGTCCGGCATGCCGGAAATGCTGCGGACGACGGAAGCACTCTGGAACATGCCGGAACTGTCGCGCAGCGTCGCTTTGTTTACCGATGGTCGGTATTCGGGGGCTTCGCGCGGCCCGGCGGTCGGCCATATTGCCCCAGAAGCGGCGGAAGGCGGACCTATCGCCTATCTCGAAGACGGCGACATGATCCGCATGGATGTGGCGGCCCGGACTCTCGACGTGGTCGGCCTGCACGGCCAACCGGCCACGCCGGCGGAAGTGGCGCAGGCCTTTGCCGAACGCAGTCATAGAAAAGTATTTCCGCCGAAAGCGGACACCCCGGCGGTACGCCTGTACAAAAAGCTGGCCATGGGCAGTGAGTATGGCGGCGGATTTGGTCTGTAAATAAACAACAGCGCTGGGAAGCCGGAGACCTGTCGGTGGGCAAGTTACCGGCTTTTGTTGTTGACTCGGGCAAGCGGCAACCGGCGAAATTCACTGCCGCGAAAAGGCAAAAAAATATAAAGTCAAAAATATTGACTTTCAAAAAATGGTTTGTTACAATCAAGTCAGAGGCGAAAGCCAAAACCAAAAAATGAGGAGGGTTCAAAATGGCAAACATTCGATTGTGGTCGCCGATGGACCACCTTTTCCGGGACTTTGCGGACATGACCAGGATGCTGGACATGCCGAACGTACCCGTTCTGTTCAAAGGTGGGGAGCCAAAGGTCGACATCATCCAAAATGAAACGGATGTCATCGTCAAGGCGGATGTTCCCGGTGTCAAGAAGGAAGACATCAACGTGACGGTTACGGAAGACACGATCACCATCCGCGGGGAAGTCAAGTCGGACTACGAGGAGAAGAAGGAAGATTATTTCCACTCGGAACGCTTCTTCGGAACTTATAGCCGGACATTGCCGCTGCCGACGCTGGTGGCTGGCGACAAGGCGACCGCCAAGTTTGAGGACGGCGTGCTGACGATCACGATCCCCAAGGCGACTAAGCCGGAAAAAGGGCACGTGGTGGATATCCAGTAACGGGGTGCTGTTGTGAAACCGGTCTCTCTCCTGAAAGGGAGGCCGGTTTTTTATCGACAGGGCTATATGAGACGGAGATCGTCAAGACACCGGGTTATCCGACCATCAAGCGGCGGAACATGAGATAAGCGGAGGTTAAGCGAAGCGTCGAAGCGTTCTCATTTCCGCCGCTTGGATGGCTCGAAAAAATTTCATGATTTGGGATTTTTGAATTGAATTCGTTATAAACCCGAAAAATAACTGCGCCAAGCGCAGGCAGAGAGGCAGGTTCTGACAATGGGAAGAGCAGTGGGAATAGATTTGGGAACGACCAACTCGGTAATCGCCGTGTTGGAAGGTGAACGCCCCGAAGTGATTGCCAATACCGAAGGCGGTCGGACGACACCGTCCGTGGTGGCGTTCCGGGACAACAACGAGCGGTTGGTGGGCCAGCTGGCGAAGCGCCAGGCCGTAATGAACCCCGCCAAGACGTTTTACTCCGTGAAGCGGTTCATTGGCCGCCGCTACGACGAAGTGACCGCCGAAATGAAACTGGTGCCGTATAAAGTGGTGACCGGGCCGAACAACACCGTGAAGTTCCAGGTGGATGACAAAGGCTATGCGCCGGAGGAAATCTCGGCGCAAGTGTTGCGAAAAATGGTGGACGATGCCGCCAAGTATCTGGGCGAAAAGATCACGGACGCCGTCATCACGGTTCCGGCCTACTTCAACGACNNGCCCAGCGCCAGGCCACCAAAGACGCCGGGAAAATTGCCGGGCTGAATGTGCTGCGGATCATCAATGAGCCGACAGCGGCGGCGCTGGCCTATGGACTGGACAAGAAAAAGAACGAGACCATTCTGGTGTTCGACCTCGGTGGCGGCACCTTCGACGTATCGATCCTGGAAGTGGGCGATGGCGTGTTCGAAGTGAAATCCACGAGCGGCGACACCCATCTGGGCGGCGACGATTTCGATAAAGTGCTGGTCGACTGGCTGGCCGACGATTTCAAGAAAGCCAACGGAATCGACCTGCGCAGCGACAAACAGGCGCTGCAGCGGTTGACGGAAGCGGCGGAAAAGGCCAAGGTCGAGTTGTCGTCGGTCATGGAGACGACAATCAGCCTGCCGTTTATTACCGCGGACGCGTCAGGACCCCGGCATCTGGAAGCCAGGCTGACCCGGGCCAAATTCGACGATCTGACGGCGGACCTGGTAAACCGCTGCCGCAAGCCGGTCGAACAGGCGCTGTCGGATGCGAAGCTGACCGCCAAAGATCTTGCGGAAGTGATTCTGGTCGGCGGGTCTACCCGGATCCCGGCCGTGCAGAAAATGGTCCGGACCTTGACGGGCAAGGAACCGAACCAGAGTGTGAACCCCGACGAAGTCGTGGCGGTGGGCGCGGCGATCCAGGCCGGCGTTCTGACCGGCGAGCTGAAGGATGTCGTGCTGCTCGACGTCACACCGTTATCGCTCGGCGTGGAAACCCTGGGCGGTGTAATGACGAAGATCATCGAGCGCAACACGACGATCCCGGCGCGGCGCAGCCAGGTATTCAGCACCGCGGATGACAATCAGCCGGAAGTGGATGTGCACGTGCTGCAGGGCGAACGCGAAATGGCCAAGGATAACCGGACACTGGGCCGGGTGAAGCTGTCCGGCATCGCGCCGGCGCCACGGGGCGTGCCGCAGATCGAAGTGACGTTCGACATCGACGCGAACGGGATTTTGACGGTTGGTGCCAAGGACAAGGCTACCGGCAAGGAGCAAACCATCACGATTTCGAATTCGAGCAATCTGCCCAAAACCGAAGTCGAGCAGATGGTCCAGGCCGCCAAACAGCATGCCGACGAGGACAAACAGCGTCGGCAGCAGGTGGAGGTCCGCAACGAAGTGGACACGCTCGTCTATCAATCCAAGCGTCTTCTGGCCGATCAGGCGGCCAGCCTGCCGGCCCATGTGAAAGGGCTGCTCGAAACATCCCTGGAAAAAGCCAAAAAGGCATTGGATGATAATGCGGACATCAACACGTTGCGCAGCGTGAAGTCGGAACTGGAGCAGGCCTACGGACAGGCCTGCCAGTGCAAGCCGGAAAATCAGGGCCCCACGGTGGAAAATCCGGCCCGGCCGAAAAAAGGCGGCGACGATGTCATGGACGCGGAGTACGAGGAAAAATAATAAAGTGGAAGAAATGGCGGTGAGCAATCCATGAAATATATCGACTATTATGAAGCGCTGGGCGTGTCCCGGACGGCGACGGAGAAAGAAATCAAGTCCGCTTACCGCAAGCTGGCCCGACAGCATCACCCTGATCTGCATCAGGGTGATGCCAAGAAGGCGGCGGAAGAAAAGTTCAAAATCATCAATGAGGCCTACGAAGTGCTCGGCGATCCGGAAAAACGCGCCAAATACGATCGCCTGGGTATGAACTGGCAGTCGGGGCAGGACTTCCAGCCGGGACCCGACATGGGTGGCTTTGATTTTCGTAATGTGAACATCAATGGCCAGGATTTGCATGGGTTCAGCGATTTTTTTGCTTCGCTGTTCGGCCAGGATTTGTTTGGCCGGCGCGGTGCCCGGACGGAACGGCAGCGGGGACCAATCCCTGGCGAAGACGTCGAGGCGGAGATCAATCTGTTGGTCGAAGAACTCTACAACGGCGGCGAAAAGGATATTCAAATCCAAACCGGCGGATCTTCGAAGACCGTCAAGGTAAAAATACCGCCGCGCATCTATCCCGGCGCGGTATTACGGCTGAAGGGCCTCGGCGGCGCCGGCTATGGCGGNNGGGCGACCTGCTGCTGCGTTTGAATGCCTTGCCACACCCGATTTGGCGCATTGAAAACCAGGTCGATGTGGAGACCGATCTGACGATTTATCCGGAACAGGCGGTCGTGGGGGACAAGGTATCGGTCCCGACACCGGCCGGCCTGATTCAGCTGAAAATTCCGGCCGGGATCCACAACGGTCAGAAACTGCGGCTGAAAGACAAAGGGCTGAAACGGAAAAATGGCAGTTTCGGCGACATGTTCGTGCGGGTGAAGATCGATACGCCGCTGGAACAAAGTGCCGAGGAAGTGGAACTGTATCAAAAGATTTTTGAACTGCGAAATCGGTAACGCGGGGGGAGGAAAGAAAATGGCGGAAGAAAAATTGACGCAAAAAGCGACGGCGGTGCTGCAGGATGCGCAGCAATCGGCGGCGATGAATTATCATCAGGNNTTGCTGAAAGACCGGGATCCGATCATCGACCATATTCTGGCGCAGGCCAAGATCGAGCCGGCGCTTTTGGAAACCAAGGCGGCCCAGTTGGTAAAGAATCAGCCGTCGGTACGGGGCCAGGACGCCAATCTGCGATGGAACACGGCAATGGTGCGGGTGATGGCGTTGGCCGAGAAATTGGCCAAAGATGCCCAGGATGAATATGTCAGTGTGGAGCATCTGCTGATGGCGGTGGCGGAAGACGGCGATGCCGATGTTGTGCAGGCGTGCCGCGATTTTGGCCTGACCCGTTCCAAGATTCGCGACTGGAGCCGGGAATTCCGCAAGGGGCAGAACGTCACCAGCGACAACCCGGAAGGCGGGGCGCAGATGCTGGCCAAATACGGCCGCGATCTGACGGAACTGGCCAAACAGGGCAAACTGGACCCGGTGATCGGCCGGGACGATGAGATCCGCCGCGTGGTGGAAATCCTGTCCCGACGGACCAAAAACAATCCGGTGCTGATCGGCGATCCCGGCGTCGGCAAAACCGCAATCGTCGAGGGCCTGGCCCGGCGGATCATCGCCGGGGACGTGCCGGAATCCCTGAAGAACAAAACCGTGTATTCGCTCGACCTCGGCGCGATGGTGGCGGGATCGAAATACCGCGGTGAATTCGAGGAACGCCTCAAAGGCGTGCTGACGGAGATCACCAAGTCGGAAGGACGGATCATCCTATTCATCGACGAACTGCACACGGTGGTAGGTGCCGGCGCGGCCGAAGGGGCGATGGACGCCGGCAACATTCTGAAACCGCTGCTGGCCCGGGGCGAACTGCGCTGCATCGGCGCTACGACACTGAACGAGTATCGCAAGCATATCGAAAAAGATGCGGCGTTGGAACGCCGGTTCCAACCGGTGATGGTGGCCCAGCCGTCGGTCGAGGACACGATTTCCATCCTGCGTGGCCTGAAGGAGCGTTATGAAGTACATCATGGCGTGAAGATCAAGGATGCGGCACTGGTGGCCGCAGCGGTGCTGTCGGACCGCTATATTTCCGACCGGTTCCTGCCGGACAAGGCNNAAGGCCATCGACCTGGTGGACGAGTCGGCGGCGAAACTGCGGACCGAGATCGACTCGATGCCGACCGAACTGGATGAACTGTTGCGCCGCGTGATGCAGCTGGAAATCGAACAACAGGCGATCAAAAAGGAAAACGATCCGGCCTCGGCAGAGAAACTGGCCCGGATCGAGGAAGAACTGAAAGAAACCAAGCAAGAGTCGGATTCGCTCAAAGCGCAGTGGCAGATGGAAAAACAGGCGATCACCCGGCTGCGCGGCCTGAAGAAGGAGATCGAGTCGGTCCGCAACGACATGGAAGCCGCCGAGCGGGCCTACGACCTGAACCGGCTGGCGGAACTGAAGTACGGACGCCTGCCGGAACTGGAACAGCGGCTGAAAAACGAGGAAGCCCTGCTGCAGGAAAAA
>DCTI01000030.1:0-147 GCA_002329525.1 Negativicutes bacterium UBA1444 | reverse complement strand
TGGACCGGCATACCGGTGTCCCGGATGCTGACCGGCGAGCGCGAGAAACTGGTGCATCTTGAAGATACCCTGCATGAGCGGGTGGTCGGCCAGGATGAGGGCGTGGAGCTTGTGACCGAAGCCATCATCCGTTCCAAAGCCGGGATC
>DCTI01000075.1 GCA_002329525.1 Negativicutes bacterium UBA1444 | reverse complement strand
GCGCCCATGTTTTCAAACGGGTCTTCCAGTTCCACATCGCGGGCTACGGTCACGCCGTCATGGGTGATCAGCGGCGCACCATATTTTTTGTCGAGAACCACGTTGCGGCCCTTGGGACCGAGAGTAACCTTTACCGCATTGGCCAGCGCGTTTACGCCTCTTTCGAGGGAACGGCGGGCTTCTTCATCAAATAAAATCTTTTTGGCCATTCTATTTTCCTCCTCAAATCAATTGGTTTGCTTATTCAACGATTGCCAGGATGTCGCGCTCGTTGAGGATCATCAGTTCTTCGCCGTCCAGTTTGATTTCGGTGCCAGCATATTTGGAGAAGATGACCTTCTGGCCAACCTGGACTTCCAACGCCACTTTGGTTCCGTTATCCAGTGTTTTGCCGGTGCCTACGGCCAGGACTTTACCTTCCTGCGGCTTCTCTTTGGCGGTATCCGGCAGCACGATGCCGCTCTTTGTTTTTTCTTCCCGCTCGAGAGCCTTGATCAGAACGCGATCTCCCAACGGTTTGATTTTGTCAGACATTGCGTTTTCCTCCCTTAGTACTGATGTTTTGACTTTGTTAGCACTCACATTAGCCGAGTGCTAATTCCTTTATCATAGTAACCAATCTGCCGGAAAAAATCAAGAGCCTCCGAATAAAAAATTTTCGGAGACCCCGTTTCAAAAAGCATCCCGCGGGCATACGGCCGACGGAACGGCCAAGATGGCAAAAGTTCAATGTTTTATCGGGTCGATGACCGGAGCAGCGACCGGCCCCAAAAATAAATAATCAGCGTCAAAGCGAGGCTGGACCACATCGCAAATGAAAATTCCCCCGGCAACGGTAGTCGCGGATGAACCCCCAAAAACCAATCGGCATAATCATTCGCCAAAAACCAGATCATGGCCGTGCCATACATCGACGGCAACCGCGGCAGTTGCCGCCGGAACACCCATCCTTCGGCCAACAGGCCGAGATGGCTGGCCACCAGCATCCAGTCCTGGCCGTCCGGCTGACTGCCCGGCGACAGAATGTACTGGCCGAGCACCAATACTGTCCACACTCCGTATTTCAACGATCCCAACACGGCAATCCAGGCGATAGCCGCCTTGATTCCCGACTGCCACCGTTCCCCAGAACGGNNCCCACCATAAAAACAACAAAAAGCACAGAGAGGTCAGCGGGCAATCCGGCGTCAACGGCCAATAAGGCCAAGCGGTCTGTGCCAGCTGGTCCCGATACCAGAAAAATCCCCAAATCGTACCGACCGCATTGAAGCCCACCAGGAGCAACAACACATCCCGGCGAAGGAAAAATCGCATCATACCGGCTCCGCCGCCGGCCGAATCTCCCGAACCGGTACGCCACCCCAGAAGGAATGTGGCGGAATATCGCGATTGACCAGGCTCATCGCCGAAACGGTCGCCCCTTCGCCGATAATGATGCCGGGCAGAATCGTACAGTTGGCACCAATGGTGACATCCTTTTCAATGATCACCCGACCGATCCGCCATTCCCTGACCAGAAACTCGTGACCCAGCACCGTCGTATTATAGCCAATGACCACATTTTCACCGATTTCGATCTGGTCCGGGAAAAACACATCCAACATCACACCCAATGCAACCGAAGCGTTCTTGCCCACTTTCACCCCGATCAGACGATACAGGAAGTTTTTGAACCGAAACGAGGGGGAAAAGCGCGCCAGATAAAGCACGCAAAAAAACCATATCACCTTGACCGGATGAACGATATCCGGATAGAACCGCAATGAATTCTTGCCCGTAACAAAATGTCTCTGAGTACGACGACTCGCCATGTTCTCTCTCCACCCGTCTACTTGGTTTTCTTCTTGGCGGCCTCGATGATCGATTCCGCCACTTCGCGAATCGATTTCCGCTTGGCCATGCTATATTGCTGGATTCGGCGAAAAGCCTCCTGCTCGCTCAGACCATAGGCATCCATCAGTATTCCCTTGGCCCGGTCCAAAATTTTGCGGGTTTCCAACGAATTTCGCAAGTCATGCAATTCCTGTTCAATCTCCAGATATTCCTGGAAGCGGGACAGCGCGATCTCCATGGCCGGAAACAGGTTGCTTTCCTTCACCGGCTTGACCAGATACGCCAAAACTCCGGAATCCTTGGCTTTTTCGACGATTTCCTTCTGGCTGTAGGCTGTGAGTAGCAACACCGGCGCCAGTTTTTCGTTGGAAATGATTTTTGCGGCGGCGATGCCATCCATCTCTGGCATTTTGATATCCATGATCACTAAATCCGGCTTGTGCTTTCGGGTCATTTCCACCGCTTGCAATCCGTCCGCCGCTTCCGCAACCACCGCGTGTCCGGCTTCTTCCAGCAGTTCCTTCAGATCCATGCGAATGATCGACTCATTGTCCGCAATGACTACTCGCAAATGTTCCATCATCATTCTCCCTTCGTATCCCGGGGTATTGTAATCACCGCATGCGTGCCGTTGTCAGTATATAACTCGAACGTCCCACCCAGATCGGTTTCCACCAGGGTTCGCACGATCTGGATACCCAGGCTTTTTGTCTTCGTCCGGTCAAAATTGGGCGGCAGGCCGATGCCGTCATCGAAAATCTCCAGACGGCAGCATTTTTCCGCCGCGCCCAGAAGTTTTAAACCGATCGTCCCCTTTTGTCGCCCCACAAAGCCATGCTCGATCGCATTCTGCACCAGTTCGTTGACCATCAGCGCCAGGCTGCTGGCCTTTTCAGACGGCAGGACAACCGGTTCCGCCTCAAAAATTTTCCGAATTTCAAAGTCGGGTTCCGCCATGCTCTCAATGACCAAATCAAAGATATTACGAGCCACCTCCGCCACATTGATCACTTCTTCGTCCTGCTGGGACAAAAACTCATGAACCAATGATATGCTGAGGATGCGATTGACGCTTTCTTTCAGGGCCGCCCGCACTGCTGCGGATTCGCTGCGCCGGGCCTGCAGTCGAAGCAGACTGGCTATGGTTTGCAGATTGTTTTTCACCCGGTGATGGATTTCCTGGATGACAGCCGATTTAACCAACAGTTCTTTTTCTTTTTTCCGCAGTTGGGTGACATCGGCGATAAACAGTAACATGCGGATGGTCTTTCCGCTCTGGACCACCGGGATCGCCTTTTCCGACAGAACCAGCCCGCCGACCTCCAGCTCCATTTCCTGTGGCTGTCCCGTAATATTCGCCTTACCGGCCAATCGCAGATGCAAAGCCCGCTCATGCACGCGCCGGCCCAACAGTCTGCCCACGCCCAATAGCCGATATATTCCGGTTGCGGCGGAATTGGCGTAAATAATCTGCCCCCGTTCGTTGACGGCCAAAATCCCGTCTTGGGAGAACACCGGCCGATATACCCACGAGTTTTGGGGATCAAAATCCGACACTAACAGCATGTAGACGGTTTCCAGCAAAATTCGGTGATCGGTCCCGGTTTCCTCGCCGCTCATCTCAAAACTGAGCGCGGCGATTACGTTTCCTTTCGCCGCGAAGACCGGAAAAGTCTCCATAAACAGCGGTTCCATCCCCAGCGCCCATTCCCGTTGCCCGGCAATGCGCTCACCGGTTTCGATGGTCCGCCAGACAAGCGGCTCCTCACTGGCGGAAAAAGTCATGCCAATGACGTTGTCCCGTTGCGGCGACAGCCCTGCCCGGGAACGCACCTGTCCCGCCAACATCAGTTTGCGGGCGCGACCAACCCGGACGTAGAGGCTGACCTGGGAATGCGATATGTCGCCGGCCAGTTCCAGTCTCTCCAATATTTGTTCCAGCAGAAAATTATCCTGCTTGGTCAACAACGCGGTTCTTCGAAAGTGTTCATCCAGCGCGGGCATTCTTGTTACTCCTCGTTAAGCTGCGCAAGTCAGTCATTGTGAATAACTCCAAGGTTGTCCCCGTTTTATCCACAATATCAACAGGCTTATCCACAGGTGCAATCCCGTACTTCACGGGCTTTTCCATGGATCCTGGCGCACTGTCCACAAATTATTTATAAACTTTTCCCCCAAGTGGTAAGCTCGGAACCGCATTCAACGAAAGGTTGGCAATGTCTCCGGACTGCCACTGGTAATACGCTCGACAACCAATCATAGCAGCGTTATCGGTGCATAAAACGATGTCCGGACAGTAAAACCGGATATCCGCCAAATTGCACTTTTCCTGCAGCGCATTCCGCAAGGATCCATTGGCTGCCACCCNNGAAAGCCACTCAAACCGTCGTACCGCTTGAATGGCTTTCCGGGTCAGAACATCCACAACCGCGAATTGGAAAGAAGCAGCGACATCGGCGGCATTCACGGGTTCCTTCCTTTGCTGCGCAGTGTGCAGATAATTGATTACGGCGGATTTCAGCCCACTGAAGCTGAATTCATACGAATCCTCTTCGGTAAAGGAGCGGGGGAACCGAATTGCTGAAGGATCGCCGGCCGCCGCCAACCGTTCCACATGCGGACCACCCGGATACGGTAGTCCCAACAGCC
>DCTI01000036.1 GCA_002329525.1 Negativicutes bacterium UBA1444 | reverse complement strand
TGCACGAATTCAACCCGATGCTCGGCCATCGCGGCTGCCGTCTCGGTATTACTTTCCCGGATGTTTACGACATGCAGGTCCGGGCCATTCTCAACGCCAGCGTGAAACTGACGAAGGAAGGCGTTAAGGTATTGCCGGAGATTGAGATCCCCCTGACCATCGACTTCAAGGAAATGGAATTCTTCAAAGAGCGGATCGATGCTATGGCCAAAGAGATCATGATCCAGGAAAAAGTTCACTTCGAATATTCCGTGGGCTCCATGATCGAAATGCCGCGGGCGGCGTTGCTCGCCGGCGAACTGGCCGAAATCTCCGATTTCTTCAGCTTCGGTACCAACGATTTGACCCAGACCACGTTCGGGTTCAGCCGGGACGATGCCGAAGGCAAATTCATGGAAGCGTATCTGGAGGGTAAGATTCTCAAGGAAGATCCGTTTATTATTCTGGATCGCCGGGGAGTGGGCCAGTTGATGCGGATGGCAGTGGAGGCCGGCCGTACCGCCAAACCGGACCTGTTGGTCGGCATTTGCGGCGAACATGGCGGCGAACCGCATTCCGTGGAGTTCTGCCACCAGATCGGCCTCGACTTTGTCAGCTGCTCGCCGTTCCGGGTGCCTGTGGCCCGTTTGGCGGCCGCCCAAGCCAATGTTGTCGCCGCCGAGGGAACCAGTTCCAAGTAGCTTGTTTGCGCATTCCTGTGATACAATAGTATCCATGAATGCGCAATTTCTCCTTTTTTTCGGGATTTTTTTTCTCTTATATCTTGCGGGCAATGTTTATGTAGGTCTCCGGGGTTGGCAGGCGTTTCGCGCGTTGCCGGTCTTCCCCGGCGGCCGTTTTTATTCTTTGCTGATGTTTTTTGCCGGCGGCGTTTTCTTTCTGGAAAGGCTGGCGGGTGACAGAATTCCGCTTGCCGCGAGCGCCGGTATGGCCGTGGCGGGCGGGATCTGGCTGGCCGCTCTGTTTTACTTGGTGATTTTTTGCCTGATCATCGATGAGATCCGGCTGTTGGATCGATGGATTCCCGTGATTCCTGCGAGTTTGCGCCAATCGCCGGCGTTGGTCGGCGGAGTGGTGGTGACCCTGGTTGTTGTGATCCTTTCTTTTGGAACCTGGAATGCCGGGCATACGGTCTGGCGGCAGTACGACATCGAGGTGGATAAGGCAGCCGGTGATCTGCGCGAATTGAAAATTATTCTGGTGACCGACATTCATCTGGGAAAAATTATTCGCAACGGCCGTCTGACGGAACTGGTGGATTCCATCAATGCCCGGCGGCCGGATCTGGTACTGCTGGCCGGCGACATCATCGACGAGGATATAGGGCCGTTTATCTCGGAAAACATGGCGGCGACTTTTCAACGCCTTCAGTCTCGCTTCGGCGTGTTCGCGGTGCTGGGAAACCACGAATATATCGGCCGTCAGACGGAAACAGCGGTGAATTTGCTCCGCAAAAGCGGTATTATCGTGTTGCGGGATTCCTTCGTGAATGTGGGAGACCGGTTTGTGGTGGCGGGACGCGAGGAGTGGGACCGGACGCGGTTCGGCTATGGTTCGCGCAAACCGCTGGCGGATTTGCTGCAAGGCGTGGACGCAAACAAACCGTTGCTGTTGCTGGACCATCAGCCCCGAAACCTTTCGGAACCGGCCGCCGCCGGCGTCGATCTCCAAGTATCCGGCCACACCCACCGTGGGCAGCTGTTTCCCAACCAGTGGCTGACGAGTTCTTTGTACGAAATCGACCACGGCTATCTGCGCAAAGAAGCTCTTCAGGTGATCGTGTCCGCCGGTTTCGGCACCTGGGGGCCGCCGGTGCGGACCAGCGCCGTCTCGGAAATCGTGGAAATCAACGTTGTCTTCAACCCACACGCAGTAAGATAAGATGGCTGGGGACGAATTTAGGAGTGTATTTATTGTGGAATTTTATCCAATCACGCTGCTAGACCGCGCGGTGTTCGACGCTGCCTACCGCCGCTGCCGTCACGAAGGCTCGGAAAGCAGTTTCACCAACCTGTTCATCTGGCGAAAACCGCTGGACATTGTCTGGACCCGGATCGGCCCGACCGTCTGTGTGGTAGTGCGAAACGACGGACCGGTTTACGCCCTGCACCCCTGCGCCGCCGAACCGGCGGATATCATCGCGGCGGCGGCGGAATTGTCCAGCTGGTTTCGGGAGCAGAATCAACCGGTGTATATTAAGGGGCTTGAGCAATCGATCGCGGAACTGTTGGCCGAAGCCTTTCCTCAGTGGACGATTGAGCATGAGCGTTGCGAGGACGACTATATCTACAGCGTTAAGGAACTAATCGAGCTTAAGGGACGAAAATTTGAAGCCAAACGGCATCACATCCGTACTTTTTTAAAGAATACACCCGTTTATTCCTATGAGGCGATGAATCCGGAAAATGCCCTGGAATGCCTGCCTGTGGCTCGACGCTGGCTAGAATGCCAGCAAAGCGACGATCGGATTCTGCAGGCGGAGATGTTTGCTGAAGAGCAGGCCCTGACCCAATTCGCCGAACTCGGTCTCAGCGGCGGAATTATCCGGATCGGGAGCGACATCAAGGCCTTCACCGTCGGGGAAGCCCTGTGCGAGGATACGGCAGTGATCCATATTGAAAAAGCCGACCCGGAAGTGGTAGGGTTATATCAGATGATCAACCGGGAATATCTGGCCCAGGCCTGGCCGCACATGACTTTCGTCAACCGCGAGGAGGACATGGGCATTCCCGGTCTCCGGGCGGCGAAAATGTCCTACCGGCCGGTGCGGATGGTCGAGAAGTACAGCGCCCGCGGCGAGTAAAGGAGAAACCGATGAAGTTCCGTCTGGGCAGGGAAGAGGAATATACGGAGATCCGACGGCTGTGGGACCAGGCGTTTGGCTCGGAGGAACCCTGGACCAGCTGGTATTTTTCTCAGCATTATCGGCCCGAACGGACCTGGGTCGGCGTGGAGCAGGGAAAAATCGTGGCGCAGGCCCATCTGCTGCCGCATCGGTTGATGCTCCGGGGCGCGTTGCGCCGTTCGGTTTATTTTGTCGGCGTCTGTGTCGAGGAAAAACTGCGCGGCACCGGCATCGGCCGGGACCTGATGGGCAGCGCCCTGGTGGAGTTGCAGCGGACGGGCGTCGGGTTCAGTATTTTGCAGCCGCGCTGGCCGGAATTTTATCGTAAACTGGGCTGGGATTACGGGTATTCCCGGCAGCGCTACGAGTTGCCGTTGCCGGAAGTGCGCCGGCGGCTGCCCGCGGACCGGCCCAAGCTGGATTGGCGGGCGGATGAGCGGGATTGCACTGTTTTGATGGAACTTTACGATTCCTTCGTGGCCGGGCGGCATGGCTATGCGGCCCGGGTGCAGACCGACTGGAAGAAACTGCTGGCCGATCACCGCGGCGAAGGCGGCCGCGTCGGGGTTTTATACCGGGCAGGCCAGCCCGTGCTCTATGTCCTTTATCAGCGGCTGGATCATATTTTGCGGGTGAGGGAACTGGTGTGGCGGGATCCCCAATGGGTCGACGCGGTCTGGGAACCGTTGCTGGCCTGGGGAGAGATGTGCGGCGCCGATACCCTGACCTGGGACGATCCGGCCGGCGAGCCGGTTTCCGGGTTGTTCCCGGATTCGCGGCGCGAGCCGTTTCTGATGGGCCGGTTGACCAATCTCCAGACGGTTCTGGCGGCTATCGCCTATCCGACGGAAGTGGCCGCCGACCTGAATTTGCGCGTGGAAGATCCGCTGGCACCCTGGCATCAGGAGACTTTCCGCTGGACGATCCGGCAGGGGAAGGGCATCTTGCGGAGCGCACCGGCGGATGACGGCCCCCGTTTGTCCCTAAGTATCGGTGCCCTGTCGCAGCTGGTGTTCGGGGAATACCCGGCGCGGCAGATCCTGGCCTCTGGTGGAGCGGGAAACTGCCGGGAGGAGGATGCGGTTCTTCTGGAACGGATTTTTCCTTCTTGCCGCAATTTTATCAGTGAATATTTTTGAGGGGAATTGAGACGACGAAACGATGAGCGAGATCCTTTTGCGAGTCACAGACCTGGCCAAATACTACGGCGAACGGACGTTGTTTGCCGGTGTCGGTTTTGAAATCTGGCGGGGCGACAAGGTAGCCCTGGTCGGACCGAACGGCGCGGGCAAGACGACGTTGGTTCGTTGCCTGCTGAACGACGAAACCGCCGATGGCGGACAGATTATCTGGTATCGCGGCTGTTCCGCCGGATATGTCGCCCAGACCGGCGAGTATGGCGAGCGGACGGTGCTGGAGGAACTGAAGCAGGCCTACCGGGATGTGCTGGCCTGGGAGGCCCGGATGCGGGAACTGGAACAGCAAATAGCCGTTGCCGGCGAAGCTGCTTCGGCAGAGATGCTGGCCGAATACGCCGATGTCATGTCCCGTTTCGAACATGCCGACGGCTATGCGATGGACAGCCGGATCCGGCAGGTGTCGCAGGGGCTGGGCTTTTCCGAACAGGAACTGTCGCGGCCGGTCGCTGAGTTTTCCGGCGGC
>DCTI01000104.1:3073-3217 GCA_002329525.1 Negativicutes bacterium UBA1444 | reverse complement strand
GATCCCCGCGTTACCGGGGGAGCGGATGGCAAGCCGCAAGCGGCGATGTTCCTGATGCAGCCGAGCAGTGTGCAGTATGCGGAAATCATGGCCGGCTATGCCGTGGAAAAGCTGGGCCTGAAAAAAGTGGGCATTTTCTATAAC
>DCTI01000104.1:0-3008 GCA_002329525.1 Negativicutes bacterium UBA1444 | reverse complement strand
ACAAGGACTATAAGACGCAGCTGGCCAAAATCAAGGAAGCCGGCGCGGACGTGCTGTATGCGCCGAACTATACCCAGGAGCTGATTATTCTCTTCAAGCAACGCAAACAGGCCGGCGTCAACGTGCCGATCGTTGACGGACTGGATCTGGCGGCGCCGTTCGCCCAGAACCTCAATGATCCGGAAGCCGCCGACAATGCGTTCTTCGCCAACAACTTCTCGGAAAAGGAACCGCAACTCGTTGAAGTGCGCAATGCCTACAAAGCGAAGTACAACAATGAAGAGCCGATCAATAAGGCATATCTCGGCTATGACAAGATTCTGATCATCGTCGACGCGATCAAGAAAATGAACAGCACCAAACCGGAAGATGTCATCAAAGGTCTGGAGCAGGTCAAAAACCTGCAGGGAACAACCGGCGTCATCACGCTGTCGCCCACGACCCATCAACCCGTGGGCCTGTCCATGGTGATTTCCAAGATTGAAAAAGGGAAATACGTGGAAGTGGGCCGCTACGTTCCGGAGAAACACAAAAAATAATAGTGTCAGCCGCGGCCGGGTTGCCCGTAGCGACAACCCGGCGCGATTTCAAAAAGATACTGAATAGTCGGGTTCTGTTGGAAAACTCCCGTTGCAAATTTCTTGCCTGATTTCGTTGCGACTTGCACCCCGTTGATTTTGCCGCCCCCAATACTCCATCCGGTCGTTTGGGGCTAAAATCGACATCCTGCCGATTTTGCTTCATCAACGGGTTGCTTCGTCGACGAAATACACGGCTCAAAATGAATGCAACGATCGTTTTTCGCAACAGACCCTGCAACATCCCTGGAGTTTTGAAGGCACAGTAGAGGCGACCCATCTCTGTGTTTTTAACATCACCGCAGGGAATGCCCAAAACTTCAAAAGCTTGAAATCAAGATGGCAGCATGTCATTGACTCATACAGGAAGTAAAAATGAGTTGGAGGGTTTCCAGGGTGAGTATTCAGCAACTGTTGAACGGAATATCGCTGGGATCGGTCTATGCGCTGATTGCGGTGGGATTTGCCCTTGTGTTCAACATCCTCAAGTTTTCGAATTTTGCCCATGGCGGCGTCATGACGATGACGGCGTACATCGGGTTGGCTGCTTCGATGTTTTTCAGCCGTTGGTTCAGCGGGGTATCCCTGTTCGCGGCTACTTTGCTGAGTTCCGCCGTGGCTGGAGCCGGGGTCGGCATCGTTCTCGAACGGATGGCATTTCGCCGCATCCGCAACAACAACAGCCCGGTCATCTATTATTTCATTTCCTCCATTACGATGGGAATTCTGATGGAAAATATCGTGACGATCTTTGCCAGCAGTACGTTTTATTCCTATCCCAAATTCTTTGAATTGACAGTGGTGAATATTGCCCATGTCAATATCGCCCTGACCGACCTGTTGATGCTGGTTTTCTCCTCTTCCGCACTGATGCTTCTCTTATGGGTTTTGTACCGCACCAAAATCGGTCTGGCGATCCGGGCGCTGTCATTTGACGTCAACACGGCCAATCTGATGGGGATGGATTCCAACCGGGTGGTCATGGCGACGTTCATCGCCGCCGGGGTGTTGGGCGGAATCGCCGGGGTGTTCCTGGGGATCAACTATACGCTATATCCCCAACTCGGGCAGCTAATTGTCAAGGGCTTTATCGCCTCGGTCATCGGCGGGCTCGGCAGTATCACCGGGGCCATGATCGGCGCGGTGCTGCTTGGCGTCCTGGAAGTCACCCTGATCAGTCTGGTCGGCGCCGGGATCGCTCCGGTCTTCGTATTCGTGATCATGTTGACATTTCTGTTGGTCCGACCTCGCGGCATTGCCGGCGTCATCGTGCAGGAAAAGGCTTAGGGAGGCGCTGCAATGGAATATATTTTTACGATACTCACATTTACCGGCATCACATTGATCGGTGTTCTCGGTTCGTATCTGGTAACCGGTCTGACTGGGCTGTTTTCGTTCGGCCAGGCGGCGTTTTTCTCCGTCGGCGCTTACACAGCGGCTGTATTGGTGAAGAACATGGAAGTGCCGTTTCTGCTGGCAGTACCGGCGGCGATGGCGGTAGGCCTCGTGGCGGGATTGATCGTCGGTTACCCGACGGTNNGTTCGCCTGCGCCGGGACTACATTTCCCTGGTGACCTTTGGTTTCGGCGAGGCGATCATCGCCCTGCTGAACAACTCCACCAATCTGACCGGCGGTGCCATGGGGCTGTCCGGGATTCCCCGCTATACCAACTTTGCCGTGGTCTGGGGCAGCGTCGCCATTTGCCTGGCCCTGGTGGCCGGCTACAAGTATTCGAAATTCGGCCGGCAGTGTCTGGCGCTGCGGACCGATGAACTGGCGGCCAAAGCCATGGGAATCAACGTTTACCGGGTGAAGTTGGTGACCTTCCTGTTCGCGGCGGCGATGACCAGCTATGCCGGCGTGCTGTACGCCTTTTACACGACCTATGTCGAGCCGGGGGCTTTCGGCTGGATCGTGTCGGCGGAATGGATCATCATTGTGTTTGTTGGCGGCATCAACTCGTTGACCGGCTCGGTGTTTGCCACCTTGCTGTTGACCGGTTTGCCGGAAGTCCTGCGATTTGCGTCGGAATGGCGAATCGCGGCTTATTGCATCATCGTGCTGCTCATCATCAATTTCCGGCCGATCGGCCTGTTCGGTGAATTTGAACTCACGCTGCAATGGTTGCGTCAGTTGGGGAGAAAGGGGGCCAAAACGGCATGAGCCATTTGCAGGCAAAAAATCTGTCGATTGCTTTCGGCGGCGTCCAGGCTATCGACGATGTTTCCTTCAGCGTCGGCGATCGGCAGATCGTCGGTATCATCGGACCCAACGGGGCTGGCAAGACGACCGCGTTTAATCTGCTGACCGGTGTATATGCCCTCGATAAGGGGGAAGTGCTGCTGGATGACGAGGTGATCAGCGGCCTGCCGCAGTATCAGATCACCCGGAAGGGATTGGCCCGGACGTTCCAGAACATTCGCCTGTTC
>DCTI01000037.1:3180-30641 GCA_002329525.1 Negativicutes bacterium UBA1444 | reverse complement strand
AGGTGGACTCCACCACTGCGAACAGCTCGGGGCGGTTTTTTTCATAGATCATACCAATCTCTAAAGTGACCGTCCTATTCAGCCGCCTTACCAACTCCACCTGCAACGGCGTCAGGATATAAAATTCACTGATGAAAAGTCGACGGTATGGTAGTGCGGCTTGGCCCGCATCCAACGCCTGAATTGCCAGAAAGTACTTTTCCTCAAGGTCGGTCAGACCAAGCTTAGCTAGGCTATTCTGATAGGCGCAGTAAATGACATGGATCTCTTGGTCTTTAGCCGGCCATTCCCGGGCTGCAGCCGCAGCGGCAAACTCATCCGGCGATGCGCCTGTCCGTTTAATCTCAGCCAGCAAGCTGGTCACCGCGCTCACATAGCCGGGAAATTCGGCGATAGAGCTGAAATATGGCAAACCCACACTACTTCTAACCTCGGCCAACACCTTATTCACCAACAGCTCCTGGGTCATCCGGTCCATAAACCACCGCCGCACCCCTGCCAGGTGCAGGATTTCGTCCACAAGTTCGTCAAATGATAATAGATTTGGTTGCTCGTAGCCAGACAACCCCATGTCCCGCATGTGCTGCCTAACCTCGTTTAGCAAATAGGAGCTTGGCAGTAAATAAGCCTCCTCTCGGCCCCGGCCGGCAACCACGGCCTCCGCCAGCGACCGGACAAATCGGTCGCGCACCGTTCCGCCCAAAGGCGTGCAATATAGATTTGGCATAGTTACCTCCCGCTTATTATCCGATATATTGGCGCTCAAAGCTTTAGTGTCCTGCTCGACAAAAACCCTCGCACCTTAGGTTTTTTATCTAAAAAGTAAAAACATCCAGACGAAGAATACCCTGGCTCCCGACTAATTTCCAACCAAACGTAAGACCACATTATCGGCAGACACACGTCAAAATTCTCATTCTCTTTTGACGTACGGTTCAGAAATAATCCTTAATCTGTTAGAGGTGGCGCAACAAAGGATTTTGCTTGGCGTTGAATGTAATATAATCTGAAACTCATGAACCCATAAAAGCTGATAACCCCTCTGGAAAGCTAGCATTGACCATTTTTTAGTCACCACATCACAGCCGTCCAGAAAGCTGTTTTTGATTTATGAAAACACACTATACTGCTACTTAAAGTGTTTCTACTACCCCAACCCCCGACCGCAATACAAACTCAACCTGTACCAGATTTATTACCCTTATCCGCTCAACCAGCATCCCGAACAACTCCTCGTCAAATTCCCGTACACTGTCCATATCCCGCAGAACCATAGCTATCTCGCGTAACCGACCTCGCATTTCCTGACGCATCATTTCCGCCTGCATAACCCCCGCCCTTTTGCTGCGCAACTCCTCCATTTCTCCGGCTATCCGGCTGTATTCTTCGGCATAAATCTCATCATCAATCCCGGTAGTCAAATTTAACTTGACAAGTGCTGCCATCTCACCGCGCAGTTCTTCCAAACGCCCGCCAATAGCCGCCACATCAATGGCGCTGGCCTGCTCAGTGAAAACCTTCTCGATATTCTCGGTCATGCGGGCAACAAAAGTATCTTTGTCCGTTCTAAGCCTATTCACAACCCGCACAAACGCGTCCCGTAGTTTGTCCTCATCCACAGCCTGCATACTGCACCCCTTCGGCCCTTGTTCGTCGCGAGTCCGGCAAATCCAAACATATTTTTTATATTTCCCCACGCCCCAGCTTTTTCTCCTGAACGCCGCGCCGCATTCATTGCAGAATACCTTCCCGGAAAAAGGATACTTGCTCGTATAGCGGCTACGGGTTTTGTCCCCTCCCCTAAGCTCACTGCGGCGCTCCATCTCCGTCTGCACCGCTTGAAAGGTTTCTTTAACTATGATAGCAGGATGGTTATTCTCTACAAAATACTGCGGGACATATCCTTTATTGATAACGCGCTTGTGGGTCAGAAAATCCACTGTAATCGTCTTTTGGAGGAGAGCATCACCGGCATATTTTTCGTTTTGCAGCATCTTCTTGATGACCGACTCATGCCAGACCTTTTTGCCGGTCGCTGTAAGAATGCCGTCACGCTCAAGCCCTTTGGCTATTGCCTTGAGGCCCTTGCCAGCCAAGTATTCGTCGAAAATCCGCCTGACAATGGCAGCTTCCTGTTTGTTGATAACGAGTTCGCCGTTTTCATCCTTGTCGTAGCCGATAAACTTCTTGTGATTCACCCGGACCTTGCCCTGCTGGAAGCGCCGGACAATCCCCCACCGGCTGTTTTCGCTGATCGAGCGGGACTCGTCCTGAGCCAGTGAGCTTAAGATGGTAAGCAGGACTTCGCCTTTGGAGTCCATCGTATCGATGTTTTCCTTTTCGAAAAATATCGCAACGCCCTTATCTTTAAGCATTCGAACGTATTTCAGGCAGTCCAGTGTATTCCTGGCAAAACGGGAAATGGATTTGGTAACTATCAGGTCTATCCTTCCCGCCAGGCAGTCGTCGATCATCCGGTTGAATTCCGTGCGGTTTTTGGTGTTGGTGCCGGTGATGCCCTCGTCGGCATAGATGCCGGCAAATTCCCAGTCCGGACGCTTTTTGATGTATTCTTCGTAATAGGTGACCTGCGCCTCATAGCTGCTGAGCTGCTCGTCCGTATCGGTGCTTACCCGGCAATAAGCACATACACGCTTTTTTGATTCCACCGGCAGCCCTCTAATAACTTGCAGCGGTTTTGCCGGAATAACGGAAACGACTTTGCTCATAATAATTCCCTCCCTTTATTGCAACCCGTTAATGCCTTTCCTTTTTATGAACTTCTGCTCCACAGCCAGCCCATTTTTCAGTTCAAAAACCAAGTGCGTTGGCGAAAGCACTTTTACACGCTCCACCAACGCACAAAAAATCTCTTCATCAAATTCAGTCAGGTCACTTGCCTGTTCTTCCAAAAAAGCAGCTATTTTCCGTATCCTGGCTTTAACCTCTTC
This sequence comes from Negativicutes bacterium UBA1444, assembly GCA_002329525.1. Taxonomy (GTDB): domain Bacteria; phylum Bacillota; class Negativicutes; order UBA1444; family UBA1444; genus UBA1444. The sequence continues at coordinate 27,690 of DCTI01000037.1, read as the reverse complement.
CAGCTTGCTTTCATCCTGGACAGAACCGCTCGTCTGGTTACGCAGTATTTCCAGACGTGCTTTAAGCTTTCCATATTTCGCTTGAAACTCTGACGGTTTAGCGATTCCTTTTATTTGCTTCCGGATCAGTTCTTTGATTTTCCCGGTTATCTTGTCTGTCTCAAACTCGACGTCGTTTACCTGTTCGTGGTTTCTTCTAGAGTAATGCGTCTTTTCAAGATTCACCAGGAATTGCTTAAGTACCGACTCCTTGTTTTTGTACAATTTATTGAACACCCGCATAAAAACCGCCTTGAGCGTAACATCGTCTACGGCTTTCATCGAACAAGCGGCCTTCCCTTTTTTGATATAAGTACTACATTGCCAGACAATTTGCTTACTGGGCTCCTTGCTGTTCCAGGTCCGGCGCTTGAAGGATGCCCCGCACCGACCACAAACCAGCTTGCCGCTAAACGCGTAATGCCTGGCATACTTACTCCGGTCTCCCGGCAGGTTGCCATAATCCGCCGCCCGCTGAGCCATCATCCGTTGCACGAGGTCAAAATCATCTTTCGAGATAATCGGCCGGTGATTGCCGCTGACCCGATACATCGGCAATTCGCCCCTGTTCTTTTTCTTCTTGTGCGTCAAGTAATCGGCGACATAGGTTTTTTGCAGGACGGCGTCGCCACAATATTTTTCGTTTGTCAAAATATTGCGGATGGTGCTTTCCGGCCAGCGGGCAAGACCGGTTACAGTCGTTATGTTATCTGCCTCCAGCCCGTTAATAATAGTTCTAATGCCCTTGCCTGCAATATACTCGCAAAATATTCGTTTGACAACTTCAGCTTCCCGCTTGTTAATCATCAATTGGCCTTTGTCATCCGTGTCATATCCGAGAAGCCTGCTTGTAGCCACGGTCACCTTCCCCTGCCGGAATTTTTTCCGATAGGCCCAGCGGAGGTTGTCGGAGATGCTGCGACTTTCCTCCTGGGCGATCGAAGACAAGACGCTAAGCAACAGTTCACTCTCGGCGCTTAAGGTGTTGATGTTTTCCCGCTCGAAATACACGGCCACGCCCAGGGTTTTCAGAAACCGGACGGCCTCCAGACAATCCAGCGTGTTGCGTGCAAAGCGGGAAATGGATTTTGTGACGATTAGCTCGATCTTATTGTCTTCAGCGTCTTTGATCATCCGATTGAATTCGGTACGCCCTGTCTTTCGCGTTCCGGATACTCCGCTGTCGGCGTAGATACCTACAAACTTCCAAGCCGGATTTTGCTGGATGTACTTTTTGTAATACTCAACCTGCGCCTCATAGGAGGCCATTTGTTCGTTGGACGCTGAACTCACTCTGCAGTATGCACATACCTTTAGCTTCGCCAGTTGCGGTGCATTTTTTGTCTCTGCCTGCGCCTTGGGCGAAATGGTCAAAATCCTCTTCAAAGCTGCACCTCCCAACATCAGTTGACATGTTAGCTCAGTTACCGCCCCAAAGCAACTCAATTCTGATGCGGAAACATATTAATCGGGATAAAAAATATGGCTTNNTTCATAAATTTTAAATACCCTCTTTAAACTTAAGCCTAAACCGGTAGAACTCTTCCAGCGCCACCCCAAGTTGCTTGAGGATTTCAGTAGTGTCTTTTCCTTCCGCACGCACTTGGTCAAATCTTTCGGACAAATTCCGGATCTTGTCGTATAATTCGGTTTCTCTTCTTCTATATTCCGGTGATTTACGATACATAAGCCTTCTACATGCCGGTTAAGGTAATAACCGAGTTCTTTCGCTCCTTTGCTTTGTACAAAGCCCGATCGGCCTTCATTAAAAATGTTTGAAGTCCTGCCGTACGATTCGTTTCCCATTACTGCAATGCTTTAAGTCTTGTCTACCTGCACCGTCACTATCCTATTATTGGATATGATAACTCTGCTTGTGCCGTATGGCAAGCAATAGTAGGTTGCCGGGCAAAACTTTTCTTGTTCTCCGCATCAATCCGCTCAAACTCCTCATGGGTAATCAATCCTTTAGCCAAGAGCTGTTTTAGCAGATAGCGGCTGATCAAGTAATCCACGGCTGCTTTTTCAGATACTAACATAGCAATTCCTCCGTTTTTGAGTAACCAAAGCCCCCGCAGTTAGATTAAAATGACTGCGGGGGCTTTGGTTCATTTTTATTTCGGTATGGTCAGCATGATTCCGATTCTCGACATGTCCGGATGGTCAAAGTTTGCATGTCCGTAAACCCCCAAATACCCGACATCACCATGCGGAGCAATGATAGGTATCTTAGGGACGCTGACCTTCCAGCTATAGGCGGCGAACACTTCTTGATAACTGCCGCCGACCTGAATCAATCGCTCAGGGTACGCTTTAATATTGTACTGGTTCAACGTCACTGGCGTGTTGGGCAGCATTGTGCCGCCAGTGAGCAAGGTAGTTGTTAACGGCGCGGTGGTTAGCGTTTTGCCAAGCACCGAAACCGGCAACGCACCAGTTGAATCCTTCTTGGGTTCGGTAACAATGGCAAACTGGCCGCCGGACTTTTGCAGTTCCGTCTTAATTGTATCTTTCAGCTTTGCCCCGGTGGTCTGTACCACAACATCCGGCGGCTTATCTTCATCTTTTTTTATCTCATTCGCTATCGCAACTGCTTGTGCCGACGAAATGGGCGCTTGGGAGGCGTTGGCCGCCTTCTCTACTCCAGCCGACGTCGTTGCTTCCTCCTGGCTCTCAAACGTCACCGGCACTTGGGGATGAAGCTTGTCCCAGACTAGTATCCCGGCCATCGCAATAATTAACGCCAAGGCAATATAAAAAAGCGCCCTGACGTGCTTATCGATCCAGGTGGAGATCATGATCATATCACCCCGAACAGCTTTAACAAGATCGTGGCCAATGCGACAATCTCGATCAAATGCACAGCAGATTGTCCATATTTTTGCAAAAACGCTTGTTTAGCCTGCACCGCTTCCGCTGCGGCAGCAGCCGCCTCAGCTTTCGCTTTTTCCTCCAGGCTCACCAGTTTCTGTTTGAGAGCCGCAATTTCATCTTGGAAAAGGTCTTTACCGGCTTCTTCCAAAGCCGCAATAGCCGTTTTAACCCCGGCGACATCGTTTTGCACCGATGTCGTTATAGTCGGTGCGGCATCCTGGGTAGTTCCTTGGGATTGTACGTTTTGTTCGTCCGACATTTTCATTCCTCCATTTTTTAAAAAATAAAGCGACTCTCTTGAGCCGCCTTTATAGAACCCTTATCCGTAATACTCATTGCCGTCAAAAGTCTGGCCACCTATATCTAGGCAATCCGTAAACTGCCACATTTTTGCGGCCGGAAAATCGTTACTGTTCCCCCATTGTGCGTTCCAATACGGAACATAATCGGCCAACTTGGAAGTGTCAATTTTGCTTGTCAGCCACGAATAGGAAGCATAAATGCCAACATGCGAATAACCTGCTTCATTAAGTGCACAGATAAAGGCGGAGCACATATCCGTAATGGTTTGATTGTCCGGCATACCGCTCTTTTCCTTGTAACCGTCAGCGTCCTCCATGTCATACCAAATACCAAGCTCCGGATTAACTCCATATTCTTGTAAAACTTCCTGCACGAACTGCGCCTCAGCTTTGGCATCTTCAACATTAAGCGCATAGCTGTAGTAATACACACCAATTTTAAGCCCGGCCGACAGAGCCCCACTTACGTTATCCGCAAATTTGGGGTCAAGGTGACGAATCCCGTAACCCAGCCGGATTATAACAAAATCGCATCCGGCATCGACGACTGCTTGCCAGTCTACATCACCATTATGATAGCTTACATCAATACCTTTCACTTATTATCAGCCCCTTTGCTTTCATTTTATTAACTCATGGAGCGTTTTGGTTACTGCTCCGGTTTTTGTCCACCGACACTATTGTACTTACTGTCCGTCCACCACTTTCCATACCCGGTAGCCGCCGCTGCCGCTATCGCGCCCACACCGGCCCAGCAGCTCGCGAGGTCATAGTGCGCACCGCCCTCGCCGTTGCGAAAGAAGGCATACAGATAGACGAAAAATAAGATGAGCGTCATCGTCAGGATAACACCCACCCAGTTATCGTGCAGGAAAGAAAACCATCGCTTCATCATTTGAACAGCACCTTCTGAATGACAACGACCACGATGCCGGTAATTACTCCGGTCGCCCCGGCTGCCTTCCAAACGGCTATTTCCAGCGCGCGGAGCCTGGTAAAGATGTCCTCATCGTTCTTCTCCAGAGTAGCAATCGCTTTGCACTGGCCGCTGTGTTCCATGCAAAACCTTTCAGGCTGTACCATCACTTACACCTCCATAAAAATGGATGCCTACGCGTCTAATAAATCGTCATTCAGCCACATTATCCAATTCTTTTTGCCGTCGCATCAAAACTTCTTTATATGCCAGCCGTGCTTTTTCGATTTCCTCAGGCTTTCCTTCCAATAAAATCTGAGCGTCAAGATAATTATTTCGGACTTGCATAATCAAATCGGCATATTCGTTAATAACGTCTCCCGCCGTTTTAATCATCACAATTTTTCCGCCGTTTAGAATGGCTTTAGGCACGATGAACCTCCTTTATCACTCCGACATATTCCTGGGAAGGCTCAAAACTAACCACAAGCGGATAATTGGGCAAGGTTTCGATTTCCAGTACTTCCCCGACTTTTTTATCTACAAGCGTGCCCAGGACATTGAGCTTAGCGCTGCCTGTGAAAGTTTCACTTTTAATATAAACTCTGATTAAATCGGCAGCGACTTTTTCGATTTCCCCGGTCACAATATGTTTTAACTGTACCTTACCCGCCTCGTCTACCGACTTAATAAAAAGCAAGTTATCCTCATACCAATTGCTTTTGATTACCGTTTCACCCCTGGCAGCGGCATCCACGGCACAAGGCTGGGCAAGCGATACCGCCATCACCTTGTCGCCCTTTACGATATACCAGCAAACTTTTTCAATCATCACAACCCCTCCAATTCCGTTAAGACATCATTGAGTTCAGATGCAGGAGCACCCAGGCATTTCAATAGCTGTACTTTCAGAAGCAGGGCAGGTTTCTTCCCGCCGGTCATTAAAGGAAAGATTTTATTGATGATGTCCAAAGCATCCTGATGCTCTCCTTTATCATTTAAAATAATGGCTCTTTGGAAAAGGGCGTTGTTGGCCTTGGGATAAGCCGTTAACACAGCTTCGCAGATCGCCAGCAATTCATCCAGATTTAAAACCATGGGCAAGGTCTGTCGCACCCGGTTCATGTCATCGAACCATTGATTCTGTGCTACGGCGTTATCCTGTACCGGCCCGGCGGCGGTAAGATACTGAATAATACCGTCTTTGTCCTGACAGGCCAGGCGATTGATTATTTGTGGGCTTGCCGCCATATTTCTTCCCTCCGCTTTATGAGGTATTGCGTGGCAAAAAAGCGAGCATGGTGTACTTTACAAAGGTTAATGGTTCCGCAGTATAAACCCCCGTTCTTTTCAGCGTTCAAGGCGGGACACCGCTTGCAGCCGCTGCCTATATCGCACGTAGCACACTCCTCAAAACCTTGTATGTTGCTAGTCGTACAGTTTTGAAATACCGCCATCTTGCTTTCGTCAATCCAGCTATCCACGTCGCCGACACTGAACTCCCGGCGCATTTCGGGATTTTTGAACCGGAAGCAAACGTACAGCTTGCCGGTATAGTCCACCGAAAGTCCTGTCTTTGTGGACGGGCAAGCAGGGTAGCGGTCATGCACCGGCATGAACGAACCAATATCAAAGGCATTGCACCATACCTTGGAAAAGTACTCGGGCTGCAGCATGAGGTTGGCGATTTCAATGAGCTGAGCGTAAAATATCTCGGTGTATTGATCTAGCCGCCAGTTCTCGTCGTCAAAGACAATGGATATCGATAGATTATAAATCCCCAAGTCCTCGACTAAATGCCGGATGCCTTTTGCCAAATCACTCACATTTTCGGTGGATACAGTAACCATCGCTGTAGCTTTGCCGCCCTGCGTCGATTTCCACCATTCAATATGTGGGGCGATCCTGTCGTAAGAATTGCAGCGCAGTTTGTTATGGGTTGCGGGCAGGCCGTCGATAGAAACGCCGCATTCGATTCGATGGTTTTCAAATAGCTTCCTCACCTTAGCATCGCCAAACAAGGTGCCGTTCGTCACCAGCTTGTAGCGGATCGGCTTGAAGTTTTGTTCGCCTCCGCCCTCGGCAATTTTTTCTTTGATATAAGTAATGCACTGATCGATTAAGCCCGCTTTCAGCAAGGTTTCGCCGCCGCAGAAGTCAAAAGTCGTCTCGGGAAAAGGATGGGTATGAATATCTTTTGCAAAGATTTGGTCGATAAATTTCCTGGCCACTTCCCATGACATTGATTGCGGCGCTTTATATTTTTCGTAGCAATATTGACACTCTAGGTTACAGTCGTCCGTCACCAGGAAGGTATATTTCCTGTAGGGAGGGGCAAAGAACAGCCCCTCCTTGAATGAATATCTTGGAGCACTTATCATTTGTTTTCTCCCGAAAATAAAATTACCCATTGCAGCAAGAACAGCTACACGGGTCGTAAGCATACAGCGTTAACGTATTCCCTGTTGAATAGTTGCTGTTTGGCGCAACCGTAACCGCGGCCCCCGCAGCAAAGCCCCCGACTTCCAGGGGACTTGTACTGTTAAGGACATAAGCGACGCTATTTACTAACACTCTGGCGGGGTAGTACGATACTGACGAAACGTGAAATTTGACTGCTCCTGTATTGGTCGTGCTGTCGCCAACAAGGGTAAGCGCATTCCTGTTGCGGAGCACGCCGCTTTCATTCACCACATTGTAGGGATCATAGCCGGCCGAACCGTCTATTTTTGCAGCAAAGGGGTTGCTGCCCCAAGAAAACGTTCCTAGCGGCGGATCGTCATTTTGAGGGTTCTGAATGATAATGGCCCCGCCTTTGCAAAGGCCGTTGGCGTCAAAAAAGTATTTCAAATTATTTCACCCCAATAATCATGTAGTAGGCGGTGCAAGCCTGCGCGCTCTGTACGTTAAAGCCGTGCGTCGCCGTCACGACCCTCGTTGTCGGGTCGGCGTAGCACTGAAAGGTAAAACCTGGCCAAGTACCGCCTTCGTTTACGTCAAATGCCGCCGTATTGAAGTTATAGGGCGAAACAATCCAGGCGCATTGCGCCTGCGTGTAGCCGGTGGGTAGCGGAATCGTGCCGCCATGGGCGATGGTGCCGGTAAGAATCGTCACCACGCCCGTCGGGTGGGTGTGATTGGCCAGCGCGTATCCGTCAGCAGCAACGCCGCCTAAATAGTTGGCGTTGCCGTTCAGTACGGCCGGATCGGACCCAACCACATTTTTCACCTTGATGATGAACATCAGGGCGACGTTGCGGGGGCGGGTCTCCGCACCCCCGGTGGAAGACGTATAATACCAGGAGTTATTCGCATCCGTACTGCCGGAGCCCCTTTGATTGTCTCCGTCATAACCAGCGGCCCAACCCCAGGGAGGGGTAGTTACGTTTTTCGTTTCACCCCACGGCATAATGTGGTTATGGCTCTTGAACAGGTCGGCCTGCCAGCTTCCCATAGCACGCCCTGCGTCAATGCCTCGATTGTTATCAAAACCCCTTAAAAACTCGCCCCGCAGGTCGGGTAGGTTAAAGGTAGTCGAACCGTCGCCAGCCCCGTAATTCGTGCCGATCACCGCGAACAATTCCGAATAAACGGTACGGCTTAACGCCTGCCCGTTGCATTCCAAATAGCCAGTAGGAATTGAAGTGCTTGTGGTCCATGGAATAATACCGCCGATAGGAACGCCTGCGGTAAGAAAGTTTGTCGGATTTAATCCCTGTAAAGTGTCGGCATTTAGACCACTTCCTGTCCCCATGTTACCGGCGTGCCAAACGGTATTTCCGGAAACCTGGAGCGCAGAGACAGTGTTTAAACTATTGTTTACGGGGTTATATTGCAGGACGTTCCGGTTGTTAACCCAGTCATACAGACCGATACCGCCGTTGTTCCCGTAAATGCCCCACTTATTTGCGCCGCTTACGCTAAAGATAATGTCTTTTTCGGCACTCGCGACATCAAAATACATATTCCCAGTCATCGTGCCGCCGGTTAAAGCAAGGCGGGCAGCAACCTGGGAGTCAACATATTCCTTATTGGTATAGTTTTTAGTCAGGTCGGCAATTAAGACCCAGGTCGGCGTTAAATCTTTCAACTCAAATATCTGGTTTAAATCGGTCCGAAAACAAAGCATCCCGACCTGAAGATTCGTGGTCGGGAAAGAAGTGCCGGAATTGCAGGACATGATCGTGAAATCATTATTCAGTATTTCCTGGCGGCTGTTGGTCAGCGTTTCCGTACTCTGGATATTCACAAATTGCTGCATTCGCATCCCTCCTTTAATAGCCGTCGGCAGACCAGACAATCGTCCCGGTCACAAGCTGGCCGTCGCTGTCTTGAATCTGCACGTAAAACCCTTCGTCCGTAATCCGGGTAATATCCGGCGTCCCGGTGCTGCCGCCCCGAAGCTGGACTAGGACCTCAGGTGGTACAAAAAACCTCACATTAAACGGAACGAAGGTGTTTGCCGCCGGGATGGCGCATGTTCCGCTGTCTCTCTGGTCAGGCACGTCCACGGTAAGCTGCCAGTTGGTAATCTGCGGCCTGCCGGTGGTCAAAGGTCCTGTGAGAACAAGAGCAATGAGCGCTTTTTGGTATTCCAACTCGCCGGGAACAAACTTGGTGAACGGGGTATAGCCGACAGGCGAATTCAGGTTCAGAAAGGCCTCCAGGGAAAGGTCGCCTGTACCGAACGCAATGTCGCTTAGAACGGCGTTGGCGTTTCGCAAATAGGCCTCGACAACAAAAAACGCCTCCGCTTGCGTGAGGTGGTACACGCTGGCGATGGCGTCCACAGTATGTAAGGCTTCTAAAAGCATTCGCTGGAACTGAGCGGTGTTTTTCTGGGCTTCCGTGATCGCAAGCAATTCCCCGAGCCCTTTCCTTGCGTTCTGGGAATAGAAATCGGCCGTGGTGAAAGACTCGGAAAATGGTTTGTTGCTGTTATTTATCGACGTTTCCCCGCAGGCGATATGCTCTATCGCCCGGTAATTGAACTCGGTGATTTCATGATAGGTCTCGGCGGCGCTCCATGCCTCAAGTGCAGCAAGAATTACGCTCCATACCGGCTGGTTGTCGGTAGCTTGGAAGGCTTCCCGTCTGATCTTCGCTGTCAGCCGGGAAGCCAATTCCGCTGTTGCCCAGCCTTCGCGGTTCATCTTTATCACCTCACGCCTCATGGCCTCATCTGCCGCCCAGCCATCGGCTTTAAGGATTTTAGGCATCCGCCAAGCCGTTTCCGCTGTCATCCAGCCTTCGGCAAAGGGCATGGAGATGGATTTCACAGGCGCTTCCACCGTTGTCCATCCTTCAAAGATATGCAGCATGGGCAGCCAGATATCGGCCCAGCCTTCGTTGATTCGCCATGCCTCGCTGATGTTGTGAGCAGAAGCCTGTGACCACAGTTCCGCCGCATGCCAGCTCTCACGCCGATTCAGGCTGTATCCTTGGCTCCAGGCATCCGCTGTTGCCCAGCCTTCCCCCACACTCAAGGTATAACCGACAGGATAAACGGTATCCCAGGTTTTCCCGCCATCGGGATCGTTCCAGGCAAAGCTGGCGGTTCCCCAGGTGTAGGCGCCTCCTGGCGATGAAGTCACGTTAACCGTTGTCGCCATTGCTATTTCCTCAACTTAAAGTGAACTGGAACTGGGCCGTCAGGGTGTCGTTCGCCCCTTTATTAATCACCGAAAAAACAACCCTGTCCAGCATCGTGCCGGAGCTGGCGGTTGTGCTGTTGAACACGCCGGCCTCGGTGATGGCGGCCGTGGCTACGCCGGGGTTAAAGGTCGCACTCAGGGTAAATACCTGCGTCCCGACGGTATGAGAATAGGTTGCGGCCTGGCGGGCAACTTCCGCCGTCAGCGCGGTTTGCGAAGCCACCGGAGTATTGGTGCCGGTTCCCAAGGCGATGGCGTTCATGACGTTGGCCGGCGTGCCGGCGATCTGCTGGCAAATAAAATCAAAGCCGTCGGCTACGATGATGTTATCTTTTCNNTTTTAATGTTAGGCACAGGCTGCCTTTGACTTTTACATCTTTTTTTCCACGTGATCTGCCTCCATCAGTTTAATTTCGGATACAAAAAAACGGCTGTGAAACTTCCAACCGGCCCGTAAGCCGCCTCGGAGTTTCCTGCCGCATTCGCACTGAACGAATACACATATAATTTTCTCGTGGTCTGGGCTTGCACAATTCCAAACGTCAGCCAGTCGGTGCTTTTGAATTCTACCCTCGCCTCATTTCGATTTCCCAGATGATCCGCAAGATAAAAAACTCCCTTACTCGCGTCGTAGCCGACCATGAGGCGGCCGCCCGCTCCCTTGAAGGTCATATAGACCACGTTGTCAACAATCGGTCTGGTAACGCTTACATAAAAAACTACATTATATATCGCCGGTATGTTTATTCCCCAGGAAAGCTTCGTCAGGTCTTGAATAAATGCTCCCTGCCGGAAACGGCCGCTCGCGTAAGTAACGTGCGCGGCCTCCTGCGCAGGTGTGCCAAGGTCGCCGTCTGCTGTGCCGTCAAGGGAAAGGGACTCGATGATATTCGGAGGGATGCCCTTAAATAGCGAAATCTGATGATCCAGCGTAATGCCGGTAATGTCGCCGTCCGGTTCCCAGGGGGTTTTCGCCTCGGCGTCGTCCCAGGTAAAATTGGCGCTACCCCAGGTAATACCGGTATCCTTCACGCCAATCATGTCGGCCAATATCGTGTTTCTGGCGGTGAAGGATTTTCCGAGATCCACTTCGACAATATGCTGGCCGCGTATGGCCCCGTCGGCGAGTTGCAGCCCGCCGTCATGGACATAAGTATTCAGCGACGCCCCAGTCCAGCCATTCGCCGCCTGGTCGATGGCAATCACGGCATTGCGGTTCCCGGAATCCACAATGACCACGCTGTTATTTTGCGCGTTTACGCTGTAATTGCCGTAGCTATCGATGGCCTTGATCCAGAAGCTGTGATCACCCGGCGTCGGGAACAGACACCGGTAGTAAGGACTGGTCGTCCTGCCGATACGCTGGCCCAGTTCCCAGCTTGCGCCCCGGCGGATTTCGTAGGTGATATTGGCCCCGGAAACCGGCTGCCACCTGAAATCCAAATCGTCACCGATGCGAACCACATCAAACCCCTGCACATCCGGCGGTACGCTAAACGAGGCCAGGACGGTGGCCGGTGTTGGCGACACGTTGCCGCTGGTGTCTATGGCCACAATGTGAAAAGCATATTGACCCGCCTGAGTAACCGGCACAAACAGACAGGTATTCATGATTTTATCGGCGATCAAGACGCTGGCGTCCATGGAGACGTTGTTTGCGCCCTGATAAACATTGTAACCGGCGAGATCAATTTCGCTATTCGCCTGCCACGAGAGCAAGAAGCCGCCCGTTACTTCCTGATACGCGAACCCCTCTACACTCGCCGGCGGAGTAATTTTGCCGGCGATGTAGAAGGGTTCGGAGATAACGCCGGGTGATACAACGCCGATGCCGTTTACGGTTGAGACCTTCACAAGGTAAGTGGCAAGGGCTTTCACGTTGAGTATCGTTGTATTAGCCGACCGGATGCCAGCCGCCCATAAAAGCCAGGAGCCGCCGTTATCGCTGCTATACCAGACGGAATATCCCGCGACGAAGCTGTTCTTCGGCGCGGCCCAGGAAACATGGAGGACGGAGACGATGGTTCCATCCGTTTGCATGTACGTTTCCTCGCCGCCGCTCAGGCCGGTGACTTCAACAGGGGAGGTGTCAAACGAGCTGTAGTTAACAACCGGCGCGCCAATTTCCTCATCGTAAACCGCCGCGACGTACTCCACTCCGGTGATCTTGACCTTTTGGTCGCCGCTTTTAGCGATGCCGACGACTTTAAACGGCTTGGTTTCCCGCCCGACCGGACCGAAAGCATAGACATCGTACCGCCGCGGAACTGTCGCGAACGGCGTCACTACTGTAAGTTTGTCCGTGGTCATATCTTCACCGCAGATGCTTACCGGCGCATCGATAATCTCGTCGGTGTACAGCCGAATCTTGATAGCGTAGGGCTGATTAGCAATCAGCGTGACCTCTTTATCCAGCGTAACCGTGGTTTCCGTCGCCGAAACGATCCGGCCCCCGGCGTCACCCCATTTAGGGATATCGTGCTGCACGTCGACAATATCGCCCAGGGTGCAGGCTATGGCGTCAATATCGGCTTCCCAGTTCTCGGTCCTGATAAGGTACTGGTTGCATCGTGACAAATACGCCGCCTCGGCGTAGGCATGTCGGTAGTCGGTGATGCCATAGTAGGTTGTCCGCACCGGGTTGTTGACCACGGCTGACGACTCATAGCCCGGACCGTAGTAAACCGCCTCGTCGGCCGCGTAGTTTTTCTCCTTGTTGTAAAAAGTCACCTCAACGCTGGTAGCCCGGTCCTTGGTGGATTCGAACTGGCCCTTGAAGGATTTTTGCGTAATATTGCCCACGGTGAAGAGCTGGGTTGACGTGCCGGGCATGTCGCAGATACAGCTATACAGCGTGCCCTTGGGGATGACCGCGCCCCGGCCCACAATCGCCAGCCGCGCCAAGGCGTCCCAGAAGGAGAGGTCCTCGGAAAGATAAATATTGAGACTAAAACGGTAATCCCCGTTCACCTTCCCGTCGGCATAGACGGCAGCGGCCGTGAAGGCGTTGTAGTCGATGCGGCTGGCCGGGTTGCCGTCAATGCAATACTCGTACTTGCCGGTGTGGATGTTTTTCAGATACTTGCAGCCGTGAATCAGGTCGTAGCAGGCCCAGTACGGGTTTGAAGCCCGCTTCTGCTCGTATTGGCCGGTATTGGGATTCAAAACATAAACAGTAGAACGAGTCTGCTCCCAGGTTACGGTGGGATCGGAGCTTGACAGCTGGTTGGTCGCCAGCGCCCTGATGCCGACTAAAACCCTGTTGGGATAGGCGAAATCGTCGTAGATAATCTCGGACAGGGTAATCCAAAAAACGCGGGTCAAGTCCCTTGTTGATGTGCCGGATTTCCCCGCACAGCGCACCCGGACGACATACTGCCCTGGCGTCAGATTATCTATTCTGTAGGTCGTCCAAAGGGAGGTGTTTTTTGAGTTAGAAGTTGTGCCGCCGTTTGTCAGCGGCCACTCGGCCCAGGTTGTCNNCGTGCCGATCAGCCTGTACTGCGCCTCTACCGTTACCGAGGCCGTTCCCAGGCCGCCGTCATCGTTGATGTGGGCAAGGCCATAGGGGAACTCGACCGTAATCTGCAAACCTTGCACCGCGGTCCCTATCGTCTGCTGAGTCGACCAGTCGCCGGCGGTATCCAGTTCATAGCCAAGCTCGTAATCGGTGACCGTGTCGTTGAAGTTGGGGATCGGCGTTTGATCGTTGGTGCCAAACCGGACGTCGTAGGTAACGTTTGTGTAGTTTCCGATAGGGTTGCCGTCGATCAGGATGTTGTCGATGGAGTCAACCGGCCCTTCGCCGCCCGAGTAGAGCAGGTTCAGGTACTGGCTATTCCCGTCGGACGTGACGAACCGGCACAGCAAAACAGGCGATATCCGGACCGTCCCGTAGGTTTTCGCCACCGGCGTTCCCGGCTTGGCGGTCGGCTGCGGGCCGTTCCAGCCGTAGGTGGTGGACTGCTGTTGTTCCTGCTGTTTCGGCGGCGGCAGGATGGCGTTGGCGATGCGACCGCCGATATATGTGCCGGCAGCCCGCCACAAGCCCTGCATGAACGTACTGCTGCCGCCGAGAGGGGCCAACAGATTGCCGAACCAGGTCATCACGGCGATGTCGAAAACAGCCCGGAAAAAGTTGGATAACCCCTTGGCAAGCACAGGGTGCACAACCACACTGTCCTCATCGCCGGGAACTAAAGTTCCCCATTCCTCTTTTTCCAGCCGGTGGCCGTTGACGCTGACGGAAAAGTCGGTATCCGGCCACAGACGGATGATGGGCGCGATATGTTCGGCAATGGTTGGTCCGGCGTCCAAGTATTTAATTTCCCGCTTGTCCGGCGCGACCGGATTACGGACGAAAATCAACTTCACGGCAGCCACCCCGGCACATAATAGCCTTCAATCCGTTTTTTCCAGAAAATATGGTCGGTCCGGGCGATCACCACGCCGGCTGATTCATGAGCATGAATAAACTTCCCGGCGCCGAGGTAAACGCCGATATGGTCACATATCCCCTGCGTTGTAAAAACAAGGAGCGCGGGGACCGGAATCTCCCCGGCACACCGCAACCACTCCCCACGGTTTTCTGCGAACCCGCCGGCAACCGACTCGCAGTTTAGCCGGTAGTCCGGCAATTCAATGCCAAAACGGCGAAATATCTCCACGGCAAGCCCCCAGCAATCCCACTCTTCAGGTCCAGTTGCACCTTCTTTGAAACGCCTTCCAACCAGGTCAGATATTCGATGCATAGAAACCTCCCATGCCAGGACAGCCGCCGAACCGCGTCGTGTTGCCGCGCAGCTTGCAGTCGGCCAGGGTATGGCTGCAGGTCGGGTACTGCGCCAGTGTTGCCGCCGGTATGCCGCATTTGATCGAACCGTACTTCCAGCAGCAGAAGTCCGGCAAATACCGGTCCGCCAAAGCCCGGTAGTACATCCAGAAATCCGACCCCAGGGTAAAGGTGACCCACTCTTCATCGTAGGAGGTACTTTGCACATTGAACGATTCCTCAATCTCCGGATTCGTATTGTCCAAATGCGCCGCATGGACCAGTCTAATGACAATCACGCAATCAACCAGGCCGTTATATTCCTCAAGGTACGCCTGGACGACGCCGGAAACGTTCGATACTTGAACGGTGAATGTTGACATCGATTTCATGTCCTGACTGTTGTCCGAAAGGAGCATTGGAATCGGCTCCCAGACGATATTCCGCCAGGTCACAACCTCGTTGTTTTTCGCCAGATAGGCGCTTGTCCCATCCGGCAGCTGAATTTCGAACAGCACAATCCACGGCTTGTCATTGGCAAGCTTATTTTTTTCGATCAGGCCGGCGTTCGAAAACAGTAACGGCATAAGTTAGGCCTCCACAATCGATATTTCCACATGCCAGTAGCCCAGCAGCGTCTTCGCGGCTTTAGGCGGGGAAACGAACTGCATGTTCACCGGCTGCCCGGTGTCCTGGTCGGTCCAAACAAAAATGTTGGCGTAGTTCGCCAACACAAAGGCTTTGAACAGTGCGTAATCTGCGTTCGTCATCGCGACCCAGGTGAAGTTCTTGCCCATAACGTTCCGGGTATAGCGAGGGCGGCTAACCATGTAGCCGCCGTCCACCGGAGAGCTGATTCTGTTATCTTGAAAGACATCCTCCTGCGGCCCGGATGGCGACAGCGACGGCGGCGCGATAGCCGGAAAAGAAGGATAGTCCATATATTAACCCCTCCCGAACAGCAGGTCGCGGGACCCCGCAAGGTTTTTGTTCACGCCGTCGACGAACATCTGCATCAAGGTGGTGTGGGTAGCCGGATCGTATTGGGCCTGCTGCGATACCGTGAGCTGTTGACCGCTCCGGTTTATGACATTCACGTTTACGTTCGGGCTGGTCGGCACGACAGACGAGTTGGCCATGGCCACCGACTCGCCGGCCGTATAGACGTGTGCTGTATCGCCGAAATACGCCAGTTCCGGGCCTTCCTCGCCGACGATTGTCCAGCCGGAAACGTCGCCGCCCAGAGCGGCAAAGCCCAGGCCGGAAGCCTCCGACGGGCTCGGGATGGAAGTTAATCCCCCGCCGCCGGATGTTGCGGTCTTGGCGGCGCCGGCGGCCGGCGTCCCGACCATACCGCCGATCAGTTGCTGCAGCGGACCCAGAATGTACTGCTCCGCCCACATTTTGACGAACATTTTCTCGATGTCTTGAACGACGGACTGGAAAATGTTCCGGAGCGCCGTGGTGGCGGACATTCCCTCTGTGACCATCTTCGTGAAGGTGTCCGTTGTGGTGCTTTTAATATCGTGCCAGGCATCGACGATAATGTCGGCATAGTTGGTTTGTTCATCCCGGATTTCCGTGAAAGCGACTTCCCAGGCCGTCTTTGCATTGGTGGCGGCCATTTGGTGCTGCTGTGAAATCGCATCGGCGAGCTGGCGCTGAATTGCGAGCTGGCGCTCCGCATCACCAGTCGCGGCTGCATACTGGTCATTTAGATCGGCAATGTACTTACTGAGTCCCTGCTGACGGATGGCGTCTATCTCGGCCTGCGTTTTGCCGGCAATGGCGACTTGCAACTGGGCGCTTTCCAGGGCGTCGCGGTCCTGCTGGAGCAGATTGTCGCCCTTGGCGTAATCCCGCTTTCGGGCGGCCAACTTTTTCTTGGCCTCGGCGTCCGCGTTCGCCTGGCTTATAGCTTCTTGATCATTACCATTCTGAGCGATGGCGTTGATTTCGGCCTGACGTTCCTTCTCGATTCTGGTCAGCGCGATCTGATACTCAGCATCAGCTTCCGCATTCTTATCATTCAGCAACTGAGCGTTCATCAGAGCAGCCTGATCCTTGACATCTTGCCACGCTTCACGCCAAACCCGCTTGACTTTTTCCGCCGCGACCTTCTGGTATTGGGTGATTTTCTCAGAGAGGCCCGAGGCGTCGCCGCCGTTCTTGGTGATCTCGGCGACCTGGTTGTTCATGCGCTGGACTTCATCGGTGATGTTCGCCATCCCGGCCTCGTAGGCAATGCTGGTGCTTTGGGCGATCCGTTTATTCAGATCGGCCATGAGCTGGGCCGCCTGCTCGTTGGCCCGCTGGATTTGCGCCAGGTGGTCGTGAACGGAATGGGTCGGGTTTTTCCGGCCGGCCGCCTCGATGGCAGCCATCTGGGCAGCCAGAGTGGGGTCAATATTGCTGCCGTCCTGGAGCCAGGGCTTGTTATTTTCCTGTTTCTGTCGCCAGGCGGTGTAGGCGGCATGTTCTTCTTCCTCGGCGTCCGTCATGGCAACCCGCTCGGTATGTTCGGGCACCCAATAGCCGCCCATTTCGGTGCCAGGAGCCTCTTCCCAGTGGCCGGCTACGGTGCGGCCGACCAGGTGCTTTCCAGGCCGGCTGGGATCGTCCCATACCTCCGCCCTGGGGTTGTAGCTCTGAACCTTATGAAGCCCATCCAAATACTCGACCAGGGCTTTTATAGCGAAGCCTGTGGCCACAGCCACGCCGACCCAGCCGCCAGCCAAGGCCCAAAGGCTTGATAGGAAGTTGCCGGCGGCCACTTTTGCCGTCGCCATGGCGCCGACCGTTTGCTCGCCAGCGGCCACCGCAGCAACTCCCTGTGCAGCCGTTGCGGTTGTCAGCTCCGCCTCGGCTGTTGCGGCCACTCTCGCGGAAGCAGCGCTCATTTCATTAGCAGCAACAGACTCGGCTGCGGCGATTCGGGCTGCTTCGGCCTGAGCCGTAAAGGCGGCTGTCATAGCCGCCCGGATTTTCGCGGCCGCGGTCGCGCCGGCATTGGCGATCTCGACGCACTTTTCGGAGATAACCGCAGCGGTTTCCTCCGCGCTCAGGCCCGCCTGCTGCGCGGTTCTTACCGCGTCGGCCTGCATCTTGGCATACATTTTATCGCTCGCAGCGACGGCCCGGGCGATAGCTCTTTCCTGTGCAGCGGAAAGTCCGTCGGCAGCGGCAGCCTGCGTGGCAGCCGACGCGGCAGCCTGTGCAGCTGCGGTCTGCCATAAGGAGGCGATGGCACTGGCGGCGCCGCCTGCCAGCTGGATGCCTTTATACGCGGCAAGCAGTTCCAGGGCGTCCTTTGTCAGTTCAACGATTTGGATTTTATTCTCACTCAGGAAGGCAGCCGTCGTCTGCAGGCCAGACATGATCGGCGGAAACAACTCCTGCGCTACCGGCGTTAGGGTGCCGGCAAGCGCCAGCCCGACCTGGCCGGCCTGCATCGACACGACTTCCATATTCAGTTTCAGATCATGCAGTTTTTGAGGGTCGAGGCCGATACCCTGGATTTGGGCGGCTTTTTCGGCAGCCTCGCCGTAGTCTTTTAGCGTTTTGACGAGCGCCATGCCACGCACACCCAGCGTTTCCATGATGAATTCTTGCTGGAGGCCGTTGGCTTCGGCCAGTTTGTAGCCCTTGCTCAGGTTCTCCAACTGCTGGTTCAACGGCAACAGTTTACCGGCACTGTCGGTAAGAGATACACCAAAAAGCGCCAGGGTGGCGCGGGTTTTTTCCCCGGCCTGCCCTGACGCATTAAAGTTCTTATCGAGCCGCAGCATGGCGCCCGCGAATGAATCGCCGTCGGCGCCGGTCAGTTTTAGAATCCTGGATAGGTTTGCGGCCTCCTGTGTGCCCACGCCGAGCCGGGTGCTAAGTTGATAAACAGCCTCGCCGGCGTTGACGGCACTATCGACGATGGCGCCCAGGCCGAAGCCGCCGGCGGCAAGTGTGGCCAACCCTGTAAGCTTGCCGATCATGCCGCCGATGCCGTCCGCCGCCCCGCTGATCGCGCCGGTGAAGTTCGTGATGGGGATTGTGGAGAAGGCGGTTTGTACACGGGACTGACTGTCGTCCAGAGTTTTCTTCAGCCCGGAGTTGTCGCCCCCGATTTTGACTAGGAGTTCAGCGATAGTCGACAATCCTCACACCCTTTCCTTTCTTAGGATATCCTTGAACTGCTCGCGCAGATATTCCTCATCGTCGCTGCGTTTTTGCTTGCGCTCGCCCCGGATCGGCTCAAGAAGATCGGCAACGCCGATCGGCTGGGCCAGGTATTTGCCCTCGATGTTCATCAACTGGCAGACGAAGTAGGCGATCATGTTTTCCTGCTGTCTCCGGCGCCAAGAGTAGCCTTCCAGGAGCAAGATGAATTCTTGTGGCTGCAATCGGCCGAACTCCCAAGGTTTCAACTCCAGCTGACCGTAGGCCAAAGGCTCCGCCCATTCAACCCACTCCGCAAAAGACTCGAAGGTTACGCCTTGGGCTCTTCCGCGTTTTTTCTTTCCTGATCCACCTTTCCGAAGATGCCGGTGGCCAGGATGGCCTGCACGATCGGTAGCGCCAGCTCGTCCAGGTTGCCGCCCTTGTCGAGATATTCCTCGATCTTCTCAGCCATGAGCGCCGCTGTCGGCCGCTTATAGTGGTGCTTTAGGCCGACCAGGCAGCCCGCGATGCAGAAGTTAATGCCGGCGTCCTGGCGCCGGACCACGTTTATGATGGAATCGCCCAGCACTTTCTCCAGCTCGGCAAGGCGAACGATGTCGAAGTAAATGGTTTGCCCGGCCTCAAAGTGGTCAAAGGGAATTATCTTTTTCATAATTTCCTCCTTGATTAATAATTGTGGATGAAGGGTTTCTTTTTGTGTGAAATTCGGATATACTGAAAGTAAGAAATTCAGAAAGCGGAGGGCGTCAAAATGACAGGCCGCATTGAGGTACGTAGCCGGAACCAAGTGACCCTGCCCAAATCACTAACCAAGACCCTGGCAATCCGTGAGGGCGACATACTGGAGTACACTATCGAGAACGGCAAAATCATCATCACACCGAAGACCCTTGTTCCTAAGGAGCAAGCATGGTATTGGTCGAAGGAATGGCAGGCCGCTGAGAAGGAAGTGGAACAGGAAATAGCCGAAAAGGGGCACGGCAAAGAATACTCGGCGGGCGAACTCTTGGAGGAAATCAAACGTGCCCAAGATTAGCCGCAGTGACAAGTTCATAAAAGAACTCCGGAAATTGGTCGGCAAGGGTGTTCTCACCATCGAACAGGTCGAAAAGTTCCTGCGGCTCATCGAAGAGAATCCACGGCATCCTTCATTACGCATCAAAAAGATTCAGGGGACTGCGGACATTTTTGAGGCATCGGTGAACATGAGTGTCCGTGTCTCTTTCCAATACATCAAGCCTGATACGGTCTATTTGCGGAATATTGGGGAACATGACATGACCCTCAAAAGACCTTAAGGGGTAACAACTCCCATCGCCTATAGGCGGTGGGAGTTGTCATATGCCCATGCCCGCATAGCGCGACCCCGGCCGGCCTTTCTTTATTCCTCCTTTAGGAAGGGTCGGTAAGATCGGAGAGCGGGCCTACGCCGTCAATGGTACCCTTCAGCGTGGCGGCCTGGTTGTATTGGTTGTCGATGGTCAACTCGGAGATGGAGCCCCAGCCGGTACGATACTTTCCGTCCGGATAAACGAACTGAATGTTGACCTGCTTGCCGGCGTTAAAAGCTGTTTCCAAGGCGGTAATGCCCGCGTCCTGGAGCAGCACCAGGCCGTCCAGAGAGATGGACCAGGACAGAAGCCCGACCAGCGAAGCTTTCCAGCCGCCGGTGGTCTTGTCAGAGGCGTCGATGGTGTCGCCTTTCCGGGTCAGAGTGCCTGCCCGCTGTCCGCCGATGAGCGTCCAGATCGGAACCGTAGCGGTGCCGGTGTTGATATAAAGCAGATAATCCTTGCCGACCGTAGCCTGGGCCGGTGACGGATTAGTCGGTAGATTCACGGACATGTTATCAGCCTCCAGTGTTTTGAATGCTTATGACGACGGTGAGAACGCCGTGATAGCCGAACTCTTCCTCGGCAAACGCCTCGAAGAAATCGATGTCCTGGCTGATGACAAAAAAGCCAGGCGCCTCGATCGAGGCCGACGAAACCACCGTGGCAATGTCGTTGGCGACCGCGTTGATCTCCGCCTTGCCGTTGTAATCCGACCAGATGTGTATCTGGATCGACGCCTCCCAGATATCCGATGTTTTATCGGGCAGCCGCTTACAGGTAAAAGCGCCGATTGTGATATACGGGAAAACAGCATTCTCCGGGACGTCGTCATATACTGGCGTTGTCTGCCCGGCAGACAATAAGCTAAACAGCCCTGTCTGCAGGGCTGTCATGGGTATGCGCCGCATGATAATCATGGTTTGATCGCCGCCTCAGCCGACCTGACCAGGTTCGGTTTCTCGTCCTCGAATGCAGGTCGCATAAAAGGAAACTCCCGCCGCGCCGGAATGTTCGCGGCAGCGGCAAAACCGCTTCCTGTCAATGCGCTACTGTGCAGGGCCTTCTTGTTTTTTGGCCGCTCTTCCGCGGCCCTGGCGCCGTACTCCACCAGGTGGGCGTGCGAAGATTTTGCCCGGACAATGCCGATGTTTCGAATGCCGTCGTAGGACATAGAAATGCCTTTTACCAACCCTCCGGACTTCACCCTCGCCCGCCGTTTTGCGCCCAGCATGATGTTCGACGTTGAGGTTTGAACTGCCGAACGCAGTTTTGCCTGGGTCTGGGCGTCGTAAGTTTTGAAAGCTCCGAGGGACCGTTGGAGATCGTTGATGCCCAGATTTACCGTGAAAACAGCCATCTCAGTACACAACCTCCCGGCAAACAATCACTGTGGTTTCCCGATCGATGTCATAGGTGTGCAGCACGTCGTAGGTTCGGCCTTCATTCTGGGCACGCCAGCCGCGCTTGATGTCCGTCCGACGCCGGATGGACATCAGCCTGACCAAATCGCCGACGACCGTGCCGACGGCTGGAATCTCCTTGACGTTTGGATTCCTAAACTCCGCCCACACCTTACCGACAGGTTGGTAAGTCGTTTTCGAGCCGCCCATTCCGTCCGGAGTTTTAACAGGGCGAAGTAGGGTAATCCGCCATTTCATCCGCCCGATAATCATGGCGACACCGGCGGAACTGGCGGATTGTCCGGGTCACCGGCGGGAAGGTCCGCATAATCCGCGCAAAGTGAAATGTGGTTTATGAGCGCATCAATGGTGTGGTCCACTTTGGCGTCACGGCCGACAACCGTGTCGTCCCGATTTTCATACCAATGCGCGCAAAGGTACTTGACCGCCATCTTCCAAACGCCGTCGGTCGGGTCGTAGACCTTGCCGGTCATGCGCTGTAGATACCCGATGGCGCCTTCCATAAGGTCCTGGATGAGCGCGTCCTCGTCATTGCTGTCGACCCGAATGTAAAGCTTGACGTCGTCAAGCGTGAGAGCCGTGGCCATGATTAGTCACCAGCCTTGGCTTTTGCCTGAGCCTCGGCGGGAACTTCCGGCGCCGGATCGGACTCAATATCGAAGTCCTTCAAGACTTTGAGATTCTCCCGGACCGTGGCCAGAGTTTCCGCATCGGTCGGTGAATAACCCCGCGCAAGAATATCGGTGATGATTTTGTGGTTCAGATCGGCAAAGGCCGCTGCCACACGGTCAATTTTTCTCATCTGTGTTTCACCGCCTTGAAAAAGTAGAGGCGGACTATGCCGCCCCGTTATTACTTAACCAGAGTGACCAGGGAATTGGGGTCGACGACTTTGCCGTCGGCGATCATAACCGCCCTGGTAACCCAGTCGTCGCCAACCCAGATCTCCTGATAGCGCTGGACGTTGATATTGTAGTTGGTGTTCAGCACATAGTCGCTGAAATCAAACAAAAACGCCCACACGGTGCCGGCGGTCAGGCTGGTGGAGAAGGCCGGAAGGTAGTTGCACAGCACAACCTCGCGACCGAGCAGAGTGCGGGGAGTTTTGCCGGGAATACCTTCGTTCACGCGGGCGATCGGCTGACCGGCGGTATCGATTTCACCCAGCATGGCGTTCCATGTCTGCTTAGTCATGCACCATTTCGCGGTTGCCTCGTAGGCGATATCCAAAGCGCCTTCGGCGGCGATAAAGGACTTCCGCGAAGGGGTGCCGGTAATTACCTGGCCGGCGTTGACCGGTGTGCCGGCCGAAATAATACCGGTAGGTTGGCCGCTGCCGGAGCCGGAAATGATCGCCTGCTCCAGCGCAATGACCATGGCTTGGGAAACATTGTTGATCAGAATGGCCTCGAACGCGGGCACGGCCATGGTATCAACTTCCAGGCTGACGGCAACGGCGCAGCGCAGTTTATAGTAACCGAAAATGATGGAGCCGGTGGTCTTGGCCTGCTTGCTGCTGCCCTGACCTTCGGACACCCAGGTAGCTACCGGCTTGACGCTGGAATTCGAAATGGCCACGCCGCCCCGGTAGTTGGTTTGGGTGATGCTCGGCAGAATCATGCCGCTGGCCAGCATTTTGTCCACAACTGTATTGAGGACATTCTCCGGAATCGGAGCACCGGTGGTCATGGTGGTGGCGTCGGCCCGGAACTCCTGCGGAAGCGGAGTGCCGCGGAGAACATAGTTCATAAAGGCGGTTCTGTACTCCATGGAAGTAGTGTCAACGCCGGAGCGCTGCTGCTCTTCTTCCGGGGCGACTTTGGCACCCGGAGGCAGGATAATTCTGCCGCGAACATCGCCGGTATTCAGTTTGCTGGCGATGTCCAGCCGCTTTTGAATACCGCGTTCCTCTTGCTCCAGGGCCTCCAGTTCGGCCTGGATGGCATCCAGGTCGCACTCGTCGCCGGTTTGAAGCAGATTGCGGATTTCAGTTTTACGGGCGAGAATCTCTTTCATTCTCTTGTCCATATTGAGTGCTTACCTCCAAGTTGCGATTTTGTTATCGAATCGGATCGAATCCGCTACGCCCTGTCCAGCGCGCCCGCTAGGCTATCCAGCTTCGCGGTTTAAGGCATTAAAAAAGCAGCCATCCGGCCGCAGTTTTACAGATAGGTTTTTATAATCAACAATTTCCGGCGAAGGTCCATGTTCATGTCCTCGTCTTCGTTATTGCAATTGCCCGTACTCCTGAGTTCGTCAGGTTCGACCTTGGCGTCCCGAAGGTGTGCGGCCAGGTGTTCATAGACGCCCTGACGGTCCTCGTCGGAGATTTTCGAACCGCCCATGCTGCCGTTCAGGACCGCAATGCCGGTCTGACAGCCTTTGATGTTGGCCGGACCGATGGCGCCGCCGTCCGAAACATCATGGTGAATGAATTTATAGGAACCCTTGGCGTCCGGATTCGCATCTTGGTCTACCCAGGCGAATGCCTGCCGGTAATAATCGGCCTTAACGTCCGGGCCGGTTTTGAGGTTCGCCCGCATTTTCGCCCCATCCCATGGTTCATCCACGGTCCCGGTTTTCACATACGGAATGGCGTGACGGCTCTCGAAATATTTCTGGAATAGCAGCTTCTTTTTTTCAACCGCCTGTTGTTCCTTTTCCAGCAGTTCGTCCGCGGCTTTCCGACCCTCGCAATAAGACCGGGCCGAGAGTGTTGTCTGTTCGTACGCCGGCGCGTCCACTGCCGAAACGTCGCCGATGGCGGCAAACTTATTGATCCGCCGGGTGGAAGTGTTCCGGTCGTATTCGTCGTCCGCCACATAAAAAGCAAACGACATCTTGTTGATGTCGCCCCGCTGAACCAGCGTGTACAGGTCTTTGCCGGCGGTCGTGGGCGCCAGGTTTGCGATGACTTTTAGCCCCACGTCGTCCGGGATAAGGGTCAGGGTCTTGCTCCGCGACCGTGCCACGATCATCACGCTGTCGGAGTGGTTGTATTTCATTGGAACGTCCGACAAATCGAC
>DCTI01000037.1:0-3135 GCA_002329525.1 Negativicutes bacterium UBA1444 | reverse complement strand
CCAGCGGAAGCGCCCGCACCTCCGCCAGCCGGATTTCCTTCTGCCGTTTTTCCCCCATCCGTATTACCTCCTGTGTTTGGTTTTTGGTCCGCCGGCGCCCCGGTCTGGTACATGTCGGCCAGACGGGCATTGACGTAGTTGAGCGAAAAGATGCGCCGGTCGCCGTCTTCCACCGGCGGCATGTTGAACATTTCCAGAACGTCATTAACAGAAAAGATGCCCATGGGCATCAGATATTGGACCAGGTTGCACTTCGTCTGGTTACTGGCGTACTGGAGCCGGTTGGCCTCGAAGATGATTTCATTGCCGAATCCCTTCTCGCGATCGGTGAAGCACTTTTCCGTGAACTCCAGCGAAAGCTGAATGGCGATGGGTTCCAGGACGCTCTCGTAAAAGGCGTTCCATTGGTCTTCGGTATAATCGGCCTTGATGATGTTCTCGTTTACCCCGAAATACCTGTAGGCATTGTCGCGAATCACGGCCATCTGCTTGTCGTCCACCATTTTGCCGTTCATTTCGACCGGCGTAAAGTCGGCCTTGGCGTCTATGGCGCCGATGCCGCCGTCATTGTTGATCGACAGGTAGTCGGCGACGAACCTGTCCCGCTGTGCTTTCAAATCCTCCGGCCGGAGCGTTTGAGTAAACTTTAAAAAACCGCGCAGGCGGGCGCTGGATTTTATCGCGTTGATGATCCCCTCGTTGACCGTCTGGATGAGCGACAGGGTCGGCTTGAAAGGTCTTTGGTTGCTCTCCCCGAAGATGTCGTCGGAGTTGAAATGGCGCCGGAGATGAATGAGATCGGTGTATGGCACCGTCATCCGAAAGCCTGTCAAAAAATAAAACCGGCAGTATAGCTCCCCTTCATACTCCACAAACTCAATTGAAGAATACGACAGCGGGTATAGGCCGGTTATTTTGCCTATGGCATCCGTCTGAATGTAGACGAAAGAGTTGTTGTTGGTGTAGAGCTGGCTAACCACTTTGTAAATGAAGTCGTAAGACGACATATAGGGGTTAGGCCGAACCTCCAGGAGCCATTGCAGCCCGTCCGGTACCTGCAGGACCTGGCCGTTGGCCCGCCTGATATGTTTAGGCTTCAACTTCGCAGCGTTCCGAGCGATCGCGTCAATACAGGTCCGGACAACATCATTGTCGTAATAATTGCCGTTAACGGACGAAAAGAACGGCGAAAAGTCATTCAAGAATCTGTATTGGGTCACATTCGTGGGCGGTTGCTTTTTCCCAAAAACAGCGTTGAACATATTCCTTAATTGCATTCCCGATTCATCACCGCCTCACTAAATACCCCTGGTCGTCGAACTTGACGTCGCCCCGGACGGGAAGGTTGTCGGAGTGGGTTTGGTTGTGACACCGAACGCATAAATACTCAAGATGATCCCAGTTAAGCGTGATATTGGGGTCGTTTATATTTTCAGGACAGAGGCTAATCTTATGGTGTAAAATTCCGCTTGTTCCAACCGCCTCTTTACAAAGCTCGCAGCAATAAAACACCGACGCGATGTAGGCCGCGCGACATTTCAGCCAGGCTGCCGACCGATAAAAAGCCCTAGAAAACTCCTGTGCCAAGAGAATCCTCCAGGACCGGCTGCGCAGCCCCCAGGATATCCGGGTCAATATTCACCGCGGCAGCTTCTATAATGTTATAGACCAGCACCTCTTCAGGAGCACCGGCGCCGGCGCGCGCGACATATGCCGAAATCCGGCCATACGAAAAAGAGGTGCGCCTGGCCCAACGGTTGATCAGTTCATCACACATAGACATCACCTCAAATCAGATTGCTGTATTCGTCCATCTTGTCGTGCAGCACAATATAGGCATCGATAAGTGCCATGGCGCCGTCGATTCTTTTGCGGTTGTCCTTGCCTTTCACCGGCTGGATGTTTCCGTTTATGTCGGTCCTGATTTCCAGGTTCGAAAGGTTCCACATATCGATGGGATTTTTATTAAACACTATCTTTTTAGCCGCCAGGTCGCCCTTAAGCGACTTCATCGGATAGGACAAGGTCTGCACGCCCTGCCGGATTTTGATCATGCTTTCCCGCCCGAACTCGGCTATGAATTCATTCAAGAGCGCATCCTCAATGTGCCACGGGTCGTAGCCAATCCACGGAACGTAGACGTCATCCTTGTCCCGCAGTTCCATAAACCATTCCAGAATACAATGCTTGTCGATTTTATTGCCCGGCGTCGTCCGGAGCAGGCCCTGCTTTTCCCAGAGCAGGTAGGGGACGTTGTCGCGTTCGCGCCGGTTGCCGTCCGCATCCATTTGGCGGAGGACTTCTTCCGGAATCCAGTACATTGATTTCACATAGATCTTGTTATCGCCGGGCCGCATGCACAAAACCTTGGCCGCCGTCAGGTCGGTCGTCTCGGAAGCGTCGAATCCGCCAACACCGTAACGGAATCCCATGCCGCGAAAATCGAACTCTTCCTGGCTGTCGATCTCATCCCAGGTCAGCCATGCCGAGGAGGAGTTCTCCTTCATATTGAAGTCCTTGACCATGACGGTAGGCTTGAACGCCGGGTCATTTTTAGCCTTGGCAACACACTCGCGGAGAAACTGGATGGACTTGATGGTTCCCAGTCCCGGATTGGCCTTGATCCAGCAGTCCTCTTTGTCCCATTCATCCTTGCTGTCAAGCTCGTAGATGAACGGCAGAAACCGGTCATCCTCAACCTTCCCGTCAAGGACATTGCAGGCATACTCATACTGACTGTCAAAAATGCTGTCGCGGACAAAGCCGTTCGTCGTTATGCAAAAAAGCAGCGGCTGCTGCCGGGACGACATGGACTGTTTCATCAGGTCATAAATGTCGCGGTTTTTGATGGCCGACAGTTCGTCGATGGTGACACCATGAGCGTTCAGGCCGTCCAGACTGTTGCTATTGCTGGCCAGGGGCTTGATGATGCCCATGTTGTGGGCAAAATATAAGTCGCTCATGCGCTTACGGATATGCTTCCGCAGCATGGGCGACTGTTTCACCATTTTATAGGAGTATTCAAAACCGATTTTGGCCTGGTCCAGCATGGTGGCGATGTTGTAGATTTCCGGAGCGCCCTCGCCGTCGGCCATCAATAGGTATAGGTTAACGGCCGCGCATTCCGATGATTTA
>DCTI01000213.1 GCA_002329525.1 Negativicutes bacterium UBA1444 | reverse complement strand
TCGCCGTGATCATCACGCCGCCGGCCGCCTGCCGGTCCTTCACCTGCCAGGTCAACGCCGGGCTGGACAGCATTTCATCGGCCAACCAGACCTTGATCCCCTCGTCGGCCAGCACCGCTGCGCAGTCCTGCGCATATTGCGCCGACAGGAACCGGGCATCATAGCCGACCACGATCCCTTTGCCCTGTTCCTCGCGTCGCCGCACCCATTCGGCGATCCCCGCCGCCACCAGCCGCACGTTGGCGAACGTATAGTCCTCGCTGATGACTCCCCGCCAACCGTCAGTGCCGAATTTAATCCGTCCCATGCGTCAAACCTCCCTGAAATCCAAGTTCATTGGCTGCTGCGGCCGTAGACGTCCTCGAACCGCACGATATCGTCCTCGCCCAGGTAACGGCCGCTCTGCACCTCGATCAGCACCAGCGGCACCTTGCCGGGATTGGAAAGACGATGCTTGACCGTCTGCGGCACAAACACGCTTTCGTTATCGCACACCATCTGCTCGCGGTCACCGATCGTCACCAACGCCGTGCCATTCACCACCACCCAATGCTCGCTGCGGTGATGGTGCATCTGCAGGCTCAGCACCTGCCCCGGTTCGACCACAATCCGTTTGATCTTGTAGTCAGGACCCTCGCCCAGGATCGTGTAGCGGCCCCACGGCCGGTAATCCGTCAGATGCTCGCTTGCCTCGCGGCGACCCCGGCCTTTCAGGTTGGCCACCACATCTTTGACTTTCTGAGATTCGCCTTTTTTGGCCACCAAAATGGCGTCGGCTGTTTCCACGACCAGCAGGTCATCCAGGCCGATACCGGCCACCAGATGCCGGTTCGACAGCATCAGCGTGTTCTTGCAGTCGATGCTGAGGCAGTCGCCCTGCAGCGCATTGCCGTCTCCGTCCTTGCCGAGCACGTCGTAGATCGCATCCCAGGAGCCAATGTCGTTCCAGTAGGCGGGCAGCGGAATCACCCGCACATTCGCCGCCTGTTCCATAATCCCGTAATCGATCGAGATGTCCGGCGTCTCTTCGAAGCGTTCCAGCACCTGCTCCAAAGGCTGCGCCGCCAGGGCTGCGATCGCCGGCTGCTGCGCCGCCAGTTCCTCCAGGAACCGGCCCATGGTGAAGGCAAACATGCCGGAATTCCAGTAATAGTTGCCGGCCGCGACATACCGCTCGGCCGTTTCCCGGTCCGGTTTTTCGCGGAAGGAATCCACGGTGAACGCGCCGTCCAGATCGCGTCCCGCCTGAATGTAGCCATAGCCGGTTTCCGGGCCGGTCGGCCGGATGCCGAAGGTCACGATCACGCCGGTCTCCGCCAGCTTGACCGCATCCTGAACGGCAGCGGCGAATGCGTCCACCGGCTCGATCACATGGTCGCAGGGTGTCACGAACAATACTTCCGACTCCGCCGCTCCCAGCTTGTCACGGCAGAATGCCGCCGCCAGGGCAATGGCCGGCGCGGTGTTGCGTCCTGCCGGCTCCAGGGCCACGCTGGCTTCTTTCGCACCGCAGGTGGCAAGTTCCGCTTTCACCAGGTGCTCATAGGCCCGGTTGGTGATGACCACGAGATCCTGCGGCTGCGTCACCGCTAGGAATCGTTTCACCGTCTGGGCAAACAGGGAGTCGTCGCCCGTCACCTTTAAAAACTGTTTGGGAAAACGGGTGCGCGACAACGGAAACAACCGGGTGCCGCCGCCGCCGGCCAATAATATGATTTTCACCGGAATCAAGTCCTCTCTGCATTTGATTTTATCGGCTCCTTGTCCGTCAAGGACAGGAACAACACTTTAAACATGATTTAGTTCGGCAATTTCGCGCATTTTCCCTGCAAGAAAATGCAAAAACGCATCTTCTTCTGCCATCACGCCGGGAGTTTCTTCAAAATTTCCGTCAAAACCGGAATCGCGTAAAGTGGCACATTCGTCAGCCAGTCTTCCTGCCGGTAATCCGACAGGGAAGTCCTCACCGCGACCCGGGGCCGGTATTTCAGGCAGTAATTTTTCAGGCTCTTCGACTGCAAATTCTCCGCTGCCTTTACTTCCAACGGCACAATATCGCCGCCTTGTTGAAACACAAAATCGATCTCCCCGGTTGATTTTTCGGCCGACCAGTAATACGGCCGGATCCCGGTTGCCACCAACTGCTGCAGCACATACTGTTCCGTCAGGGTTCCTTTGAACTCCTCGAAAATATTGCTCCCTTCGAGCAATGACCGGTCATCCAGCCCGCTCAGCGCCGACAGCAGCCCCACGTCCAGAACGAACAGTTTGAAGGCACCAAAGTCCTGGTACGCCGTCAGGGGCATATCCGGCTTGGCCACACGCCCGACTTTGATCACCAGGCCGCAATCCACCAGCCATTGCATGGCCAGTTCATATTCCCGCGCCCGCGCCCCCTGGCGGATCAACCCGTAAACAAACTTGCGGTTCTCCTTGGCCAACTGGGCCGGAATGGAGGCCCAAAGCATCCGAAGGCGGGGAACCGTCGCCGCCGGCGCGTGCTTTGAAAAATCCTGCTCATAGGCGGTCAGAATTCTATGCTGAATTTCACGCACCGACGAATATTCCCGAGTTTCCGCAAACCGGGCCACCGCCTCGGGCATTCCACCCACATAGCAGTATTGCTTCAGAAGGTCGATATATCTTCCCTTAAACGTCTTCATCAGTGAAAAATCCAAAGACGCCAAAAGCTGTTCTAGGCTTTCATTGCCAGTCGCCAGCAAAAATTCCCGAAAATCCAGCGGGGACAAATCCAGGAACTCCACCTTGCCCACCGGAAACGACGTTCCGGGATGCAACGCGACCCCGAGCAGGCTGCCGGCAGCCACGATATGATATTGCGGCGCATTTTCATTAAAATATTTCAACGCGGCCAACGCCCGCGGCACTTCCTGAACCTCGTCAAAAACCAGCAGCGTATCGCGGGCGTCAATCGCCACGCCCG
Organism: Negativicutes bacterium UBA1444; assembly: GCA_002329525.1. Taxonomy (GTDB): domain Bacteria; phylum Bacillota; class Negativicutes; order UBA1444; family UBA1444; genus UBA1444. The sequence continues at coordinate 2,148 of DCTI01000213.1, read as the reverse complement.
ATTCTATGCGCAGCGCAGTGACAAGTCTTTCGATATCCAGGTCGCCATTGAACAGCTCCTGCATGCGGGCGTTGTTGTCAAAATTGATATAGGCGCACCTTTGATATTCCGTCCGGCCAAACTCCCGCATCAACCAGGTTTTTCCCACTTGCCGGGCGCCACGGATGATAAGCGGCTTACGATCCGGCCGGTTTTTCCAGTGAATCAAATCATGAATGGCTTGGCGGAACATCGTTTCTCCCCCCTGGTCTGTTGCTCGGTTCCATTATAGCATAGAGTATCACAAAAGTCGTTCGTCTTTTTGGATTGGCGTTGCACAAAGTCGATCGACTTTTCGTCACAGATATTTTCACTGCCCGATCATCTGGAGCATCCGAAGCATCGTATTCCATTATTAACTCATGAGTAAGGTACTCACGAGTTAGTTAGTATGATATAATTTTTCCGGAATTTGCCGTTGCGCAAAGTCCAACAAAACAAACACTCAACGCGAGGAGCATCGGAAAATGCGACCACTTTCCCGCCAACCACAAAATATCCTGATCATCCATACCCACGGCGGCATGGGCGATCTGCTGCTGTCCTCCGTGCTGGCCGAGGCCCTGCACCGCTGCTACCCGGACTGCCGCGTCACCTTCTGGGCACAACAGAAGTTCGCCGCGCTACTCGACCATCATCCATTCGTCGACGCCCGGCTCGACCTCGACTTTGCCGCGCCGCTCCGGGAAAACGCCCGGATCCTGCGCGCCGGTCATTTTGATACCGTCCTCATTCCCTGGTCGGTCAGCCGCCACGCCTGGCTCACCTGGCGAGCCGGCATCCCGACCCGCGTCGGCCAGGGCGGTCGCCTCACCTACAGTTTCCTGTTCACCCATCCGGTGAAAGTCCGCTCCCGCCAGGGCGACATCACCAGCCACTGGACCGACATCCAGCTGGATTACGCCCGCATCCTCGGCTGCGAGGTCCCGTCCGGTCTGCGGCCGGTCGTCATCACCACCCCGGAAGAAAGAGAATGGGCCGGCAACCGGTTGTGCGAGCTCGGTTGCAGCGGCAATCGGCCGATCTGCGGTCTGCATATCTGCAAGGGGCTGGCCGTCGACGAAGTGCGCTGGCCGCTCGACCGCTTCGTGGACATTGCCGCCGGCTTGCTGCGTCAGGGCTTCGACGTCATTCTGACCGGCACCGCCAATGAGCAGCCCCTGACCTCGCAGGTGGCCGCCCGTGCCCGCGCCATGCTGCCGCCTGACACCAACATGCGGCTCGTCGACCTCGCCGGCGCCTGCACCTTGCGCGAGACCGCCGCCCTCATCGAGCGAATGAACGTGTTCATCTGTCCGGACACCGGCACCGGCCATCTGGCCGCCGCCCTCGGCGTTCCCGTCGTGTCCATCTTCCCGGTCCGCTCCGACATTCCCGCCCGCTGGCGGCCGGCCATCGACGCCCACCGCGTCATCCGGCCAGAACGCTACGAGTGCGCCGGCGCCTNNCCACCGCGTCATCCGGCCGGTCCGCTACGAATGCGCCGGCACCTGTGTGAAGGAAAAATGCCCCCGCTTCACCTGCCTGCTGCATATCGACCCGGACGAGGTCCTCGCCGCCGCCCGTGAAATAGCCAAAAAATGAAGGAATGGAGTGGCAGTCACATTTCCGCAAAGGAAATCAAACGAAGCCGACCGCCGGAGCGAGCCGCAACCTCCCTGGCACTGGCTCGGAATCCCCGTTTCGCAAAAAAAACATAATCATATTCCTCGAACGGCAGCAACCGCCCCTTGTCCAACAGGATTTCGACATCGGCACGACTGACCAGTTCATTGCGCCACCGGCATTCCCCCAGCAGAGCACGCCGACCATCCGTCGCCACAATATCGATCTCCGCCTCCCGGCGCTGCCGGACGTCATTGCCCCACCAGCGGCCCATTTTGTCGAATACAAAGGGCAATTTGCCGGCCTGATTCCACCCCCACAGCGTTTCACGGCAAACCTCCTCGAAAACAGGCCCCAAATACTCGTTCAGATAAGGTTCCACCCGGGCCGACCAGACCACGTCGCCCATTCCCTGCGCCAGAGCATCGGTCGACGGGAAAACGAACCGATACCAGAAAGCGAAAAACGCATCCGCCAGGCGGTACACCGTCTTACGACTTGAAG
>DCTI01000219.1:8908-9391 GCA_002329525.1 Negativicutes bacterium UBA1444 | reverse complement strand
AGGCCGGTGTTGTTGATCTTGCCGGTCAGGGCGAACACTTTCGTTCCTTTGCTCTTGGCCGTGCCGACCGAAGCGTAGGCCTCCGCGCCGTCATTGATGATGTTGGGAACATTGGCGAAGGTTTCGACGTTGTTGATATTGGTCGGCTTGCCCCAGAGGCCGGAGATTGCCGGGAACGGCGGTCGGGGGCGAGGAGTGCCGCGGCGCCCCTCGATGGAGGCCNNTTCCTCGCCACAGACGAACGCGCCGGCACCTTCCTTGACTTTGATATGAAAGTTGAAACCGGAGCCGAAAATATTATCGCCCAACAAGCCCATGTCCAGAGCCTGTTTGATCGCGATGTGCAGGCGTTTGATCGCCAGCGGATACTCGGCACGACAGTAAATATAGCCTTCACTGGCCCCCATGGCGTAACCGCAGATGATCATTCCTTCCAGCACCCGGTGGGGATCACCTTCCAGGACGCTGCGGTCCATGAACGCG
>DCTI01000219.1:0-8895 GCA_002329525.1 Negativicutes bacterium UBA1444 | reverse complement strand
CGCCGCCGCGTCCCCGCAGACCGGATTTTTTTACTTCGTCGATAACTTCTTCCGGCTTCATTTCCGTAAGTGCCTTGCCCACGGCGGCATAACCACCGACCGCAATATACTCCTCAATGATTTCCGGATTGATATGGCCGCAATTTGTCAGAATCCGGCGCTTCTGTTTCTTGTAAAACTGCATGTGTTCAAAATTCGGGATCATTTCATGGGAGATCGGTTCGCGGTACAACAGGCGGTTGACGATCCGGCCCTTGTAAAGGTGGACGTCGACGATCTCCGGCACATCTTCCGGTTGCACCCGGCAGTAGAAAGTGCCTTCCGGGTAAATGATCATGATCGGGCCCATTTCACAGAAACCATGGCAGCCGGTCTCCACGACCTTGACTTCCGACGCGAGGCCCTTTTGCTCCAGTTCCTGTTTCAGCAGCTCCATCACTTTATTGGAACCGGACGAAGCGCACCCCGTGCCGCCGCAGACGAGCACATGTGATCTGATATGTTTCATGTTCCTCAATTCCCTCCCGCAGTCTGTATTCGACTACTTCGTAATCTTGCCAATGACACGGTCTTCCACGATCCGGCCATTGACGACATGCTCGGCGATCAAGGTCGGAATAAAATCGGGCGTCACCTTGCCGTAGCTGATGCGCGGCTGGCCGGTCTTCACGACATCGACCAGTACTTCCTGTTCGCACATGCCGATACAGCCGGTCTGGGTCACATTGACATCCTGAATGTTGTGCTTGGCGATCTCGTCAAGAATCGCCGCCAGCACTTCGCGGGCGCCGGCCGCAATCCCGCAGGTCCCCATGCCGACAATGATCTGCGTTCCCGCAGCATGGCGAATCCGGTTGTCGGTCTGTAACTGTTCGCGCAACCGTTTGAGGTCTTCCACCGTTTTCATGCTTGCTTCCCTCCGTATAAAATACTCAGGTTATCCTTCAAATATCCATCAAGCCACTCCAGAACCGCCGGCTGCGTCAGCGGCAGGTCCCCCAACGCCAGGTGGATTTCTTCGGAGTCCAACAAAAAAGAGCGTTCGCCGACCGTATGGCGGGATCGGAAATGCAACTCGGGATTCATGACCAGGATAGTCTTCAATGTGGCCGCCATGTTTCCCAAGGGTGGCCGGTCCAGATGGCTCAGGCGCCAGACGGCATCCACCGTGGTCCCCCGGCCGACGGCCGAGCTGATCCGCAAGTGCCCGTCGCACAGGCGGGTCGTCATGTCCATCAGCGGCAGCCCCAGTCCCACTTTGCGGGTGGTGCGGGTCGTGACGAACGGATCGGTGACCCTGGCAACCATTTCGGCATCCATGCCCCGCCCGTTGTCTTCGATGCGGATGCGCAATTCGTCCCGGCCGGCGTCTTCCTCCACCGTGACCGTCACCTGTTCGGCGCCGGCGCCGGTGGAATTTTCGACGAGATCCAGAACATGCAGCGAGAGTTCGTGCATGTTATCGTGAAATCACTGGTACCGGTCCAAAATCTTGCAGACCGTCTCGGGAGTCAACCGGCCGTGGGTGTCGTCGTTGACCATCATGACCGGCGCCAGCCCGCAGGCGCCCAGACAGGCCACCGTTTCCAGTGTGAAACGCTCATCCGTGGTCGTTTGTCCCGGCGTGATGTGAAGTTCGTCTTCCAGCGCCTTCAGGACATTTTTGGCGCCCCGGACATGACAGGCCGTTCCCTGGCAAACCCGGATAATGTTCCGCCCCCGGGGATTCAGGTGAAATTGCGCGTAGAACGTCACCACGCCGTAGACCTGACTGACCGGGATCTTGAGAGTCTCCGCGATCCGCCCGATGATGTCCTTGGGCAGAAAGCCGTACGCATTCTGCGCTTCCTGGAGAACCGGGATCAACGCGCCTTTCACGCCCGCAAAGCGTTCCAGTATCGCATCGACCTTGGCGAACCGGTCTTTGCCGCCTCCGCAGCAGCAGCCTTGGGTTTCTTTGGTTTCCATTCTTCATCCTCCTTGGTTCTATGTTCCGATTATGCTGGATCGCGAAAGCGCCTGCCTCCTTCGCCGGTCAGGGCCTGCCGCAACTCGGCGAGGGTCGGCGTCTCCGCGAGGAACATCGTTTTGGGACCGGAAATAAAGTCATCGATAGTGTGGGCATCCGAAGAGCTCACGATCGGCAAGCGGCCGATCCGGGGATATTTTTCCCGGGCCGTCCCCGGTTTCGTATTACGGGATACTTCCACGGCAGCCAATCCCAGATCCGGCGGAATGAACCCGAGCTGGGTCAGGCAGCTGAACATCGGCCGGTCGACATGGGCCGCAATCGCCACCCCGCCCCATTCGTTGATCTGCGCCACCGCCTCGTCCAGACTCAGGTCCGTCGAGGCCAGCAGCATGGTTTCCTCAATCCGGATCAGTTCGTCCGTTTCATCCACAACGAACTGCGGGCCGAAACGGGCTTCGTCATTGAGCAGCGGGCTGCGGTGCGGCGCCACAAACCCGCACCACTTCATAAAATCCCGCATTTTGCCGAACAGCGCCAGCAGGTGCACTTCCTCACGGGTCTGCAGTTCCATGCCCGGCAGTACGGCAACGCCCGTGCCGGCGGCAGCCCGCAGGGCGGCAGCCACATTGTCGCCGGCGTTATGGTCGGTGATCGCCACGATATCGATCCCGGCGGCTTGCGCATGCCGGATGATGTTCCGGGGGGTCATTTCCACCGCCGCGCACGGTGACAACACCGTGTGCACATGCAGGTCCGCCCGGAACCAACGCATCATTTTCCCGCAGTATCCAGCTGATAAAGGCGACCGGCCACTTCATAGGTTGGCAGTTTTGTCATGCACAGGGCCACTTCCTGTTCGATGGCCTTGTTGACGGTCTGCTCCTCCGGCTCGACGCCACTGGTCACGATCACTGCGCCGAGTCCCACCAGAGAGGCGACCGCTACAATATTCTGGTGCCCCTGCATGGTAACCCAGACTTGGCCGGCCTTGGCCTGGCCCATGACATGGCTGAGCAGGTCCGAAACATAGCCGCCGGCGAGCGGCTGATCCAAAGCCGCCGTATCCGACACAATCGTAAGTTCCAGGGCCGCCGCCATTTCCCGTAAGGTCATGAAATTTCTCACCCTCGCTTATCTTTTTCTTTGTCATCCGGCAATAGCCGTTCTGAACGGATCTGCCCGACAGGGTCTTTACCCACCGCTTCCCGGTTCAGGGAAGGCGGCAGCATCGTCGACAGGTTCACCATTTCTTCCGCCAGGTCCCGAACCATCTCGCGCAGCCGGAACACGCAGTCCGTCTCGCTGGCGGTTCCCTGCACGATGTCCTCGGCCAGGGCCCGGCAGGTCGGCGAACCGCAGGAACCGCAATCCAGACCGGGCAAGCGTTTGAGCGTTTCGTCAATCTGCTCGATCTTCTGCATGGCTACCCGGATGTCGTTATCCAGTTTCAGCGCCGGTCGTGGCTCGATCGTCCGCCCCTCGTGCAATGCCAGGGCAATCTCCGCGTCAGCGACCGGTTCGGCGGGAGTTTGCTCGCCACGGTCCCGCATCGCTTTCAGTCGTTGTTTCAACGAATTTTCCGACACGAAACGGTTGATGGCGGTCAACGGCCCACCAATGCAGCCGCCGGCGCAGGAAAGGCATTCGATAAAATCCACGTCGTTGAGTTTGCCAAGGGCCACCTGCTCAAAAATATTGGAGACATTGCGGATGCCATGCGCCACCAGCACTTTGGCGTCACCCAGCCCGGTCGCTTCGCCGCCGGCCAAAGCCCAGCCCACACCCTCCGCCGACGCGAGGCGCGAGTCCGCCGGCACCGTGTCCCGGGGAATTTCCTTGAGCAGTTCGCCGTAAATCGAAATCATCGAAATCGTGCCGGTCAATTCCGATTGCATAACGCCGATCGGTTCCAGCACCGCCGTCATCTTCGCCGGGCAGGGGGTAATGAACCAGACCCCGATCGATTCCGGCCGGATTCCCAGCGTTTTGGCCGCTTCCCGCCGGGCAATGCGGGCGGCGATTTCCACCGGCGCATCAATCGGCGACAAATGCTCGATCAGTTCGGGAAATTTCACCAGCATCAGCCGGACAGCCGCCGGGCAGGCCGAAGAAATCACCGGCCGTTTGATCCCGGGAGTCCGCAGATGCTCCCGCAGCGCCGCCGTGGCAATTTCCGCCCCGCGCGCCACCTCCGCCACTTTGTTGAATCCCAGACGCTGCAGTCCGGCCAGGATCGCCGCGACCGGAATGTTCTTGTCAAACTGGGCGTACAGCGACGGCGCCGCCAAGGCAATGTTGTAGCGATAAATTTTCAGATCGTCCAGAGAGTCGGTTACGGCCGTTTTCGCATGGTTGGGACAGTAGCGGATGCACTCGCCGCAGTCGATACAGCGCGATTCCGTGATGCGGGCCTTGCCGCCGCGGATCCTGATCGCCTCCGTCGGACAATGACGGGCGCAACTCACGCAGCCAATGCACCGTTCCCCCAGCAACCGAACCGAATGATAGTACTTTTCCACCTAAGCACCTGCCTTCAATGACGAACCAGCATCCGAATCCAGGTCCCGTTTTCCGGCGACGATCTGATTTCAAACTCGTCGGCCGACCTGGCCATATTGGGCAATCCCATCCCGGCGCCGAAGCCCATTTCACGGATATTGTCGGGGGCGGTGGAGAATCCCTCGCGCATCGCCGCCTCGATGTCCGGAATGCCCGGCCCGGCATCGGTCACTTCCAACTCGGTCCGGTCCGGCAACACCCGGACCCGCATGAAGCCGCCGTACGCATGGATAATCGCGTTCAGTTCCGCCTCATAGGCGCAAACGGAAATCCGCCGGGCGGTCTGTGCATTCACGCCCAGTTGCCGGACCACCTGTTTGATTTTACTGGAAGCCTCGCCGGCGATTTCAAAGCGATAATGCTCCAGCGGAAATTCCAGGATCAGTCCCGGTTCTTCAGGCATCAACGGAATTACCTTCCCTGGGCGGACAGGGTTTCAATCCCTGTGAAAACAAGATTCCGCAGGCTTCGAACAGGGTGCAGGGCGTGCTGAACAACGGGATATCCAGTGATTTGGCCATTTCCGCCGCTTCCGGCGACGGCGTTTTGCCGCGGACAAACACGATGGCCGTCAGGCCACCCACATCCGCCGTACGGATCACCTGCGGATTGGTCAGGCCGGTGAGCAACAACGCTCCATCCTTGGTAAATGCCAGAACATCGCTCATTAAGTCGGCGCCGCAGGCGGTCGCCACCTCCCGGTCCAAACAATGCTGCCCCCAGATTTGCGATGCCCCGAGTAACTGTTGAATCTCGAACAGTTTCAAGCCCGACCCTCCCAAGGTTTACACTTTTAGTATTTTTGTTCAAACATTGTGTACTATTTCACATACGAGGGCAAAAAGAGGGGGCTTTCCAGCCCATCTCGTTCGAGAGTGACATTTTTCCGTGAAGTGTTCCAGAGATCATATCATATTATTATTTGGTGCAAAAAAACTCTCCGCAACACACCGTTATCTTACTTGTATGATATTCTCTCGCGAGCGAAAAACTCCTGCCAGTCCGACAAATTTTTTATGAAAACTTGCCAGTTGCCGTTCCGAAGCTGTCCGCCCCACCGGCACCACCGAAGCCAGGGCCAGCAGCACCCAAAATACCGCCGTCACCTGAATGTTGAACAACACATGGTCGGTCAGGGAAAACGCCGCCATCCCGAGCAACGCCAGGGCCAGGCCCAGGTAGGGCCCCTTCTTCGGCCGGTCGGTCCGATGCATTGCCACCAACGTTCGCAAGACGGCCGTTGCCCAAGCCATGGCAAAACAGATCATCCCGGGGATGCCGATTTCCGCCGCCAGACTGAGCAGGGTGTTATGCCCGTGATAAATGATCACGTCAGGATTTTGCACGAAAAAATCATACTCCGGATATACAAACCGGTACGAACCCCACCCCAGTCCCAGCCAGGGATGCTCTTCGATCATTGCCAGCGTGCTTTCCCAGAGCGCCCAGCGGAGCGCCACCGAGGAATCCGCCGGATTAAACATTCCCCGGATCGAGAGCAGCCTGGCCATAAAGGCATCCTGCGCCGCCACGCCGACCACAGCCACCGCCACAGCGGCCAGCGCCACCATCCGCCAAGTCCAGTGTTTCCAGGCGGCAGCCGTCACCAGCGCCATCACGCCCAACGTCAGCCAGGCGCCGCGCGAATAAGTCAGCAGCACGCACAAAACCGACACGCCCAACAGCCCAAACAGCGCCAACCGCGGCCAACGTTCGCGCACATCGAGAATCCAGCCGGCCGTCAGTCCCACGACCATGATCAGAAACGCTGCCAGCACATTCGGATTGCCGAGCGTCGAAAATACGCGTGTTTTCAGGCCAGGAAACTGCTCGCCGTCGACCCAGCGCTCCGCCGTCACATCAATGCCGGCCTGGTACTGCCACAGTCCCCACAGGCAGACCACCGCCGCCGAAACGAGCAGTGCCGCGACGAGACAAACCGCATCCTGGCGGGTATGCACCGTCTGCGTCACCAAAAAATAGGCCAGCAGGTACAGTCCCACCAGACAGCCGTAATTGTACCAGCCCGCCGCCGCATGGGCCGATTGCGACACCGAAACCGCCGCCAGCGCCGCAAAGGCCGCAATCCACAGATCCAGCGGCGACCGACGCAGGCAGACTTCCCCGGTCCAAATCAGCCGACCCAGCCACAACCCCCCTGCCGCCGCCAGGCAAAGAATCGCCACCGGCAAAAACAGCGGCAAAAAAAAGACCCCGGTCAGCAGGCAGAGCATGCCCGGGTCCTGATTCCGCAAAAAACGAAACAGCGGCGCCATCGCCGGATTGGTCTGTTCTTTTTCCAAGGCAGCCTCTCTTCTTCGTAAAAGAAATGATTAATAGTAACTTTACAGAAAAACAAAAAAAATGTCCAGTTATTACCCGGAAAATCCGTATCCCACTTATCGAAAAGGATGGAGACGAGAACGCTTCGACGCTCCGCTTAACCTCCGCTTATCTCGTGCTCCATCCTTTTCGCGATCCATCCATTCATTTTTTGCAAAATACAGTGATCCGTTTAATTTTCCGGACAACCCGTCATTCAGCCGACCACGATGCGTCGGACCTCACCGATCATATACAGGGAACCGGCAGCGCAGACGATCCCGTCCGGCCCGGCCCACTCCTGCGCCAGCGCCAGCCCTTCGGCAATCGTGCCGCCGGTCTTGACTGCCGTCACATAGCCGGCTATTTCCCGGGCAATATCTTCGACGGCGGCCGCTCGGTCGGAATGCGGGCGGACCACCACCACCCGGTCACAGCGGCGGAACAAAGTCCGGGCCATCTCGGCATGATTCTTGTCGGCCAGCACGCCAAACAGAAACATGATCGCCCGACCGGGAAATACATCATCCAGCGTTTGCCGCAAAGTACGGATGCCGTCCGGATTGTGCGCCCCGTCCAAAATCAGCAGCGGCGCTCCGGGAAAAATTTCGAACCGCCCCGGCCAGACCGCTTTCGCCAAACCGTCCCGGATCACCGCCGGCGTCAGCCGTCCGTCGCGCTGCGCCAACAGCTGGCAGGACCGGACCGCCAGCGCCGCATTTTCGGTCTGGTGGCGGCCCAACAGACCGATGGAATAAGATTCCGGCGGCGTCTGCCCGACCCGCAGTTCAAAAACTTGCCGTGCCTGCTCAATTCGGCTGCCGGTCACCGTGAACTCCCGGCCCAGCACTTCACAAACCGACCCGTGCCGGCCCGCCGTCGCCTCGATCACCGCCAGCGCCGCGCCGGCAGCCCCGGTTACAACGGGTACGCCGGGTTTGATGATCCCGGCCTTGTGGTGGGCGATAGCTTCCACCGTGTCGCCGCAGCGGTCAGTGTGCTCCAGCGTCACATTGGTGATCACCGCCAACTCCGGCAAAATGACGTTCGTGGAGTCGAGCAGGCCGCCGAGGCCCACTTCCACCACTACGATCTCCGCCTGTTCCCGGGCGAACCACAAAAACGCCGCTGCCGTCAGCACTTCGAATTCCGTCGGGCTTTCCAGCCCGTCGGCGATCATCGCGTCGGCCGCCGCCTTGGTCTGTTCGATCACAGCGGCGAAAGCCGGCCGGGAAATATTCGCGCCGCCGAGTTGCAGCCGTTCCGGGTAATCGATCAGATGCGGCGAGGTATACATACCGGTGCGAATGCCCGCTTCGTTCAGGATGGCGGCGATCATGGCCGTCGTGCTACCCTTGCCGTTGGTGCCGGTCACATGGATCGAACGGAAGCGACGTTCCGGATGGCCGAGTCGTTCCAGCAGCGCTTCGATCCGCACCAATCCGAGCTGGATGCCGAATTTGCCGAGCGACTCGAAATAGGCCAGCGCTTGTTCATAAGTCATAGGCGGTCTCTCCTGCGGCGCGGATGCAACCGCGCCGAATCAAATTTCATCAAGGGTTTCTCACAGATTGGTCATGGGACTTCAGAAATGGATCGTAGACGGATTCTGGGGATGGGTTACGGGAAAAGTAAGGTTGCGTTGGCCGGGAGCCGTGCAATTCGCCGTCGCAGCGGGAGATCATTTGCCGGCAAAATCAACACGGATGTTGATTTTAGGACTTATGGCTCCGGATGAGCCATTAAGTCCGGCAGCAAACGGATCCCGCCAGACGTTCGCGAATTCTGGCGATCAGCCCAGCAACCGGACTTTCCCGTAACCCATCCGCTTCAACATCCGTCAACACAGTCCGCCTGCGAATCCACATCGCAAGTCGTTTGCGAATTCCGTTGAAACTCATAGCAACCGGGACTTTTCAATAAAATCACGGCATTGCAGATGGGCCTTTATCAACAGCCGGTAAATTAGAGTTTTGCGAAGTACTCGATCTGGCCGCGAATCGCCGCCATCTTTTCCGTCACTTCCGCCCGCCGCGCCTTCT